>NZ_PJBL01000022.1:0-116774 GCF_002836135.1 Shewanella sp. GutCb
AGCAGAGCAAACAGCGCGTAGCGAAGAAGATAAGTGGCAGAATCCACATAACAACCTGCATTACGGTAAAGAGTTACCTTGCCAAGAGTGTCATGGCGAGCATACATCTAAAAAGCCAATGTGCAGCAATTGTCATACTTTTAAGTTTGATAAGTTCAAAGAGTAGTCTACTGCCGTTTAGCGAGTTCTCCATCTTCGGTTTGTACCGAAGTCACCCGCCATATTGAGTTTTTGTCTTCTTAATATGGTTGGGCTTTTCATAATGATAAACGCCTAGTCTATTGCTCCCTGCAAAAGTAGTTTGGACCCGGATGTTTGATTACACCAATTGGCGCACGAAGTTGCTTCACTGGCTTATTGCTGTTGAACGGTGTCTATGTGGAACGCCTTCTCTACGTTATTTTATTTTAGAGAAGGTTATTTTTTAACAATAAAAATAATGGTGATGTGATGAATAAATGTTTGTTTGCAACTCAAGAAAGCTCGATCAATAGTCAATTCTATAAAAATAAAAGAGGATTGAGCTTAATTGGAATATTTGTGGCGAGTGCTTTTTCTGCTACTTGTGTTAACGCAGCGGTTTTAGACAATACTGATATGCAGTTTGGTGGCTATGTCAAAGTCGATGCAATGTTGAGTGATTATAGTAATGGTGCTCCAGGTTCAGGAGCTATTTCTAGACAGTTCTATGTACCAGGCACAATATATGGTGTTGATGGTAATGGAAGTCAAGTTATTGATTTTCAGGCAAGAGAGTCTAGGTTTAATTTCAAGACCATCACTAATATAGAGGGTCATAAACTAACAGGATTTATCGAACTAGACTTCATGACTCACGCCGATGGTAATGAACGCGTGTCTAATAGCTATTCTCCGCGAATTCGTCATGCGTTTGTTAGCTTTGATAAATGGACCTTTGGTCAAACATGGACAACTTTTCAAAACCCTGCAGCCTTACCAGAGAATCTTGATTTTGTTGGAGCAGCAGAAGGGACACCTTTTGTACGTCAAACTCAAATACGTTACACCAATGGTGGCTTCCAATTTTCAGTAGAAAACCCTGAAACGACCTTAAATGAGTACCAAACTGGTTCGAGGATGGTGAGTGGCAGTGGTATGGTGCCTGATTTTGTGGCACGTTATAACATTAAGACCGACGGTGGCACCAAGCTATCTCTTGCCGGTATAGGAAGACAGCTCAATATAGAAACTAAGCAGGGTGGAACTCAGCTAGATTCGACTGCATTGGGTTACGGCGTGAGTTTAAGTGGCATCTTACCCGTTGGTAAAGATGACATTAAATTTACTGCGACCTACGGTGAGGGTCTTGGTCGTTACATGGCACTCAACTATGTGAATGCTGGGGTTATCGATTCTGATGGCGATATTGAAGCGATTACCTCTTATGGCGGTTTTATTGCTTACCGCCATTGGTGGAATGGAAAATGGCGTTCAAGTGTGACTGCATCAGCCTTTAGCGCAGATAATGATGTCAGCTTGACCGGCGAAAACGTTAACAAAGACTCATATTCTGGCTATGTTAACTTGCTCTACTCCCCTATAAAACCATTAACGCTAGGGGTTGAATATATGTATGCTAAGAACAGTAAAGAAAGCGGCCTTGAGGGTGAGCTTAATCGATTGATGTTTTCAGCAAAATACGTGCTTTAGCTTACAGGAGTCATTATTGTTGACAGCATGATGACAAAGAGTGAGTGTAATAAAAAGGAGGCCTAAGGCCTCCTTTTTATTTAGTATATTTAAGTTATCTGTTACCACACGTGTCGTTAACTAATTGTTTTTAAATAATTACTAAGTGACCTTGCCAGATACCATTGGAACCTAATCTAATGTTTCTGCTTTGCTGTTCATAAAAGTTAGTGGTGTTTGGCCCGTTTGTTTCTTGAAAAATGCGATAAAAGCGCTATCAGAGGAAAACTCCAATCCATCAGCAACGTTACTGACTTGCATTTTTCTAGACAATAACTCAATTGCCTTGAGTAAACGCCATTGCTGTCTCCAGTCTTGATAGGACATTCCTGTTTCTGCTTTAAATAATCGGGTGGCTGTTTTGGTACTTGCCCCGATGGAAGCCGCGACAGAGGTCAGCGATGGAGGAAGAAAAGTGTCTTGTATCATTTGTTGGCGGAATTTTTGTAATCGGCGGTCTGAAGGTAAAGGGAGTTGGAACTCATAGCGTTTAGCGGCGTAAAATTCCTCCCAAAAAAGTGCAATAGTGTGCTTTGTTTCGTCATCGGGTTTATCCCATGGCCATAGCGCCATTTTATCAATTAACGCTTTTAACAGAGCATCTACTTCAAACATGGTGATGTCTTTTGGACATTGGAACATGGTGCAATCAAAATATAGCGAGCGATAAGCGACTACATTCGTCATCACCGCTCGATGCTGTGTATGCGGCGGGATCCAGACCGCTTTTGTTGGCGGCAATATGCAGATAGAGTTTTCTAAGGCAAAGGTCATACTTCCTTGTGGTGCATAGAGTAATTGCCCTTTGCTGTGCTGATGCATCCCGGAGTCATGCGCACCGACATTGATGGCGATCCCCACTACGGAGGAGGCCATTTTATCTGCGTCGAACTGGGTTTGTGGATTAATAATCGCCATTTGTCCGAATTCTGATGTTTTTGGTATTAATGTTGTTAATAGCTAAAGGATAGCCACATCTATACTGCCCGCCAAGTTAATTAATCACAGGTTCCAAAATGAACACTAAACCGTCTTTATGGTTGATGGTTGTCATGTTGATGTTTCCTCAAATAGTGGAAACCATCTATAGCCCAGCGTTAGGTTCCATTTCACAATCATTTGCAGTGACTTATGCGCAGGCAGCTCAAACATTATCTATCTATTTTACTGCATTTGCTATTGGCGTTGTGGTCTGGGGGATATTGTCGGATACATGGGGTAGGCGACCAACAATGCTCATTGGACTGTTTATTTACGGCTGCGCCGCTTTATTAGCAATGCAAACAGAAAACTTCACCGTTCTAATGGTCGCAAGAGCATTAAGTGCATTCGGAATAGCCGTTGGCTCTGTTGTGACCCAGACGATGTTGCGTGACGCATTTGAAGGCGAAGACCTCGCTAAAGTCTTTAGTTTAATGGGATTTGGGCTCTCTATTAGTCCTGTTGTGGGGATGTTATTGGGTGGTCAATTATCGCAAGCGGGTGGTCACTATTATATATTCTTAGCTCTATTTATGATGGCATTAGGCTTATTGATCCTTAATGTATTTACGCTTCCTGAAACTCAGCGTGAAAAGCGACCTTTAGCGCTGGGTAAGTTAAGTGTTCTAATGTTGAAAGATGCTCACATTTGGCAATCTGCATTATTGGTTGCGCTATATAACATTGCATTGTTTTCTTATTATCAACTTGGTGGGTTTATCTTTACAAAACTGGGATTTGATTCAGAGCAATTTGGTTACAGTGGAATGGTGTTAGGCCTTGGCACATTTATGGGGTGTTACTTTAACAAAGTCCTTCTGTCCAAAAAGGTGTCTGCACGCTCTCTGCTTTGGCTCTCTGCTGTTCAACTTACCGTGGGAGCTTTTGGGGTGTATATGTTGCTCGACTCTATCTTGTTTTTGGCGCCAATGATGTTGGTTGTGATGGCTTTTGCTATTGCGATCCCCAATGTACTAAGTCTGGCTTTAGTCAATTATAAACAGCAAGCGGGCAGTGCGGCTGCGATATTTGGGTTGATGTATTATCTGCTTATTGGCAGTGGTTTGGCGCTGGCTGGTACTGCTCAACACTTAGGCTTGGTGCTAATCGCCTGCGCTGTAGTGGCGGTGTTGGTGACACTCTCACGTAAATAGTGAGTTCGGGTCAGATAGCAATCATTGAGTAATGATTGCTATTCATTATGACGACCATTAGTCACCGCAGGGACCCGCTTCATGTATTAAGTGTAAAGTTACTTCGCAGTATTCTGATTGTAACTGTCTTGCACATTTTTTAAATTTTTTTCCGTTGTTAGTTTTCGCGCCTAGATTATTATTTTTAATACTATCAAGTGAATACACTCATTAAATGGATTGTTTATGGGTATCTGGAGCGAAAGAAATAATGCTATTATTGGTCATACGAGCCTCCTGTTATATGTGGAACACATATAACAGGAGGCTCTGGTTTTAAACTAACCCACGTAATGGAAACTAGCACCTCGTGGGGAGTCATTAGGTCTATGGCTACTATTTTAGCTTAAGTATTATTTTTATCTCATCATTCAAATATGTTGAGTAAAAAAATCAGGAAACAAGGTATTGTTAAATTGAAAATTCACGCCGTTACGATTGAATATTCCCTCGGCGATCTGGGATCGCTGCAACGTGGTATTGAAACGCTAACCCAAGATCTTGATTTAGAAAGTGTCGAAACAGAGAGGAGGTTGTATCGTGATTACCGCTTTATCGGCGTTGATGAGCATGGACAGTCGCTTGGAAAACCAAAGGTATGTAAGGCTAGTTTTTATAGTGTACTCGCTAAAAATGATGCACTAAGACCGTTATTGGTTGCTTATATAAAAAAGATGACCGCCTACAATTTTTTCCTCGGCACATCCTTTGCGTTGGTTACAACCGGTGAGGCACAGATCATCAAAGATCCCGTTTATGCTTTAGCGGATTTAGGGGAACAATATATTGATCTCTACTGTGACGCTTTTGGCACATCTGATCGCGGTTATGAATTGGGCTTTGATAAACCCAAACGTCAGTTTGTGCGGCAGTGCTCTGAAAGTGAACAGTTGGCCGTGCTTTATGCAGCGATGATCCTTGGCCGATTGACGGTTTATTCAACTGAAGCCGTCTTACCCAAACCGCCGGCATCATTTGTTAAGCGTTTCGCTGATGCTGCATATTGTGATGACTTTATTAAGCTCTGCGCTGCAGAATTTATCCGTAATGCGTTGATCCGTCGCAGAGAAAAACATCATTTGGGATTAGCTAGCCTTGATGTTAACAAAGTCGTCAGTGATATTTTTGAACTGGAAGAGCAGTTTACGTTTCAGCCTGAAATGATATTACTGCTTGAGCTGACAGGTCGAACTGCCAATGATATTTTGCATGGATTAAAGGACGAAGTCATTGGCATCTTTGATGGCAGCATATCGCCGGTCAAACCTGTGTTATTTGATTTCCCAACTCCCCAATGCGTTATTGAAGAATATGAAAAATAACATTGAATCGGATATCAATACTATAATTCAGAACGTCCTTTATTAGGCGCTTGTAATTGTAATCTACGAAGTCGTTTGATACGTCGCTACACTTGATCCGCGTTAGTGACGTTAGCGTGTTACCACAGTCATACTTGTGGTAGTTAAAACCGTAAATCATAGGGCTTAAGTGCTAACTGATTTTCCTCGGCCCCGCGTTAAGAGTCTCAACTTATTATAAAATTTCTCATCGGGTAATGAATGGTAACCCTTCTGGCACTGAGAGAGCGTCAAGCCTGTTTATTATCACTCATTACTATCGGGTTATTACATAAAATTATTATTTTAATAAATAACTATAATTTTACGTAATGCCATCTTGTCCATATACTTAGCTCATCAAAACAAACAACACATCAGTTAACTAGGTTTTTGGAGCATATTATGAAAATGAGTCATGTTGGGATCCTTGTTGGGGATATGGATAAAGCTGTTGAGTTTTATACCAATGCGCTTGGTCTTAAGATTATCATGGGCAATACTAAGGTCGAAGAGGAACGCGAAACTGCAATCGGTAAAATGTGTATTGCTGTTTTTGGGGAAGGCTTTAAAGGCTTTAATATTGCACACCTAGTGACAACCGATGGCATTGGTTTTGAGCTATTTGAAATGAAAGAGCGCCAAGAGCGACACGTAGTTGATTTCTCTCGGATTGGTATCTTTCACTTTTGTCTTGAAACGGATGATTTTGAAGGTGTTATTGAAAGAACCAAAAAGTTCGGTGGCAAAGTGAGAATGGATATCATGCGTTATCATCCTGAAGATGATAGCAAACCTTACCAAATGGTTTACCTTGAAGATCCATTTGGAAACTTATTTGAGCTTTACTCACACACTTATTCAGAGACTTACTCTTCTGAATACGATTAGTCTGAATACGACTAATTTGAATATGAACAGATTAGCGAGTATTTACAATTAACATTGCGAATAACCCGTTATGTGCCTAGTCCTAAAATAGGTTGACGGTTTTTATTAAGCCAGTTGGTACTCCCAGCTGGCTTTTTCATGCACCTCGTTTGAGGTTTTCATCCCTAAACTAAGATGCGGCCGTTAGCTACCGATGACTCTGTAACAATTGATAAAAGCTATTTATATCAAACTACTGCGAAATGATAAAAGTGATACGTAGACCTCGTAAACAAGCAGGCTCTATTTCTCCCTGCAAAATACTCTCTATTATTGGTAATAATTACGTAAATAAACCCATTTACGACAATAGCTTAGCAATGCTACCTTGGGTTGACATAAGCGTACAGTCAAGAACGTTATCGAACTGCTATTGAATAAGCTGTTGAACAAAACAGTTTGTTATGTTTATTGGCCATATTATAACTAACAATGTTAGTGCGCTTAATGCGACGTTATCCCGAAGAGAATCAAGTTTTATGCCTGAAGCCAATCCAGCGAGAATCATGACCTTTGTATCGCCGAAAGATCTCAGTCAGTGGCTCAAAGTGAATCACGCCTCTGAAAGTGAACTATGGGTGAAGATATACAAGAAAAATACTAGGATTCAGAGCGTGACTTGGGATGAGCTCGTGATTGAGGTTCTATGTTGGGGTTGGATTGACGGTATTAAGAAGTCAATCGATGACCAAGCCTACCTTCAGCGCATTACTCCCAGAAAAACGCGCAGTAACTGGTCTAAAAGAAATACAGAGCATGCGGAGAGTTTGATAAATGAGAGCCGGATGATGGAATCAGGGCTCGTGCATATTCGTGCTGCAAAAGAGGACGGTCGCTGGGAAAATGCCTATGTGGTAAGTGAAATGGAAGTACCCGCAGACTTCCTAGCGGCACTGGAGAGCAAGCCGAATGTTAAGGCGTTTTTTGATACTCTCAATAAATCGAGTCGTTATGCTATCGCGTATGGATTGAAAAGTGCGAAGAAACCCGAAACCAGACTTAGGCGATTTACAAAATTTATGAACATGCTTGTGCACGAAGAAAAGCCTAAATAAGTGGAATTAGGCTTAATAGGTTTTTCAAACGGACGCATAATAAGTCGTTATGCAACCAAGTTGTTCAACGCAAGGAGGAAATCTTGGAATTAGATATATATCAAGTTGATTCATTTACGACTAAGCCATTTAAAGGGAATCCAGCTGGAGTTTGTATATCAGAAAATGATCTTGATGAAAATCTCATGTTTTCTATCGCAGAAGAAATGGCAGTTTCTGAAACTGCATTTTTATCATTAAGTAACATGAAATTAAGGTGGTTTACACCCAAAATAGAAGTAAGCTTGTGTGGTCATGGAACATTGGCCGTCGCACATGTTTTAAAGGAAAATGGCTTGGTTGCGATTGGCGATACATTAGTTTTTGACACATTGTCAGGTGCTTTACTGGTCACAGTACAAGATAAAACGATTGAAATGGATTTTCCATCAACCACTATCAATCCGGGTATTTCTAGCCATGTAGAGCTCTTAGATCTTCTTGGGATCAATCCAGAACACGTGATTTTTTTGGGTCACTTCGATTCAAAATTTTTTATCGAAATTGACAGCGAGGAAACGCTGTTGGGGTTAAACCCAAACTTTGATGGCTTAAAGAAATTAAAGGGCCGTAGTGTTGTCATTACTGCAAAATCAGTATCCAGTGAATTTGATTTTATTTCTCGGTATTTTGCTCCTTGGGTTGGTGTTAATGAAGACCCAGTTACGGGTTCAGCACATTGTGCTTTAGCTGTATATTGGGAAGCAAAGCTTAAGAAAAACAAGCTTAAAGGCTATCAAGCTTCTGCCCGTGGTGGTTTCGTCGATGTTGAATTATTGCCAAATAATCGAGTGAAACTGATTGGTTCAGCGATAACTACGTTGAAAGGGGTTTTATACGTATAGGCAGTGTAACGATTTGATAATAAATGTAAAATTTAACATCCATCTTGACTCTTTGCACTTTTTCCAACCAATCTTATTTGTTATTAAGGCGTTGCGACACCGTAAGCTTCTTACATTCCCTAATCAGAATTTCATGAATTAAAGCCTAAGCACTAACCCACTGATGTAAAGATGTGGGTTAGGGTAAGTGCCTATCAAAATGCCCAAGAAGTGTTGGGGGTAAAGACGCGTTTATATGCTGTTTATCTGCATCTACTTTTCTCACACATTCCCTAATACAAGCAGAGTTAACCGGGGCATATATGGTTTTTGTCAAATCGTATTCGAGTACGAAGATACACCTAGTGCGTACTCAACAACGCGGGGATCTGCTACACTGCTTTTGGTTATTTTTTAATTTAAGATCAATTTGTTATGCAGCGCCAACCATTACGTCAAGCCAAAACTATCGATAACGTTTTCAATAGCGCCTATTGGCACCTTGGTCAGCAAGATTTTACCATTAATGAAATTCGGACCAAGCTTGAACGGAAAACCGAAAACCAAGAATGGATTGATATTGTCCTCGCCAAACTAATAGAGAACGAATATTTAAAAAATGACTTTGACTTTGCGGTGCGCTATTGCGAGGTAGCCTTTAGTAATGAACTCGGTAAAGGCGCAATAAGACGTAAGTTACAACTGCGCGGCGTTCCCGTCACCGACATTGATACCGCGATAGAGCAAGTAATGGACGAGCAAAAAGTCGATGCGTTTGAGATGGCCACCTCTAGGCTGTTAAGCAAGTTTGATAACTTTTATGGCACCAACAAAGAAAAGGTCTATACGCAGATGACCACTAAAGGTTTCTCTCGCGTAGAAATAGATCACGCATTATCACAACATCCAGAGCGTGAAACACTGCGCAGTAAATTAGCGGTGAAAGCAGACAAAGTTGACTTAACAACGGAAATAATCAAGCTATTTAACAAAGGTAAAGGCGAAACCTTGATCTTGCAAGAATTAAAGCAGCGACTGATTGATGTGAGTGACTTTGAAGATACGGTGTACAAATTAACGCTATCAGAAGATGTCGACTTTTATCAAAGTTGTAAAAAAGAGTTGGCGAAAAAGCGCTATGACTTATCGGATTATAAAGGAAAGTCGAAAGCGTACGCCTATTTATCCCGGAAAGGGTTCGGCAGTGATGAAATAAAAGAAGCAATGAATCCGGATGATGACTAACTAAAAGAAACCGTTAAAGAAACAATTATGGTACTCAGTATTGTGATTTTAAATATTGTAAACAGTAATATATCGATAAGCACCTAACACTAGAGGCAATAACGATGACCACTAAAATTCGAAGTGATAATTGCTACCGCGTCACCATTGAAGAGGTAGTATCGCTAGAGGAAATGGGGAAAACACGACAGTTTGAGTTACAAGATAGAGAAGATTTGTTCAAGGCTGTAGAAACTTAAAGAAAGGCAGTGGGTTGGAAGACTCTCTTGCAACTAAGGTTGCTGTTGCGCTACGCTTATTAGGTCCCGTGATGATTGAACATTGCAAACATGCGTTGTTTTTAGATTTTATGCCCCATTTTAAGACATTTATGCAACATATAAAAAGTATGGTGAAAAGTGCAGTAAAAGAAAAATAGTTTCGCTGCCGGAGGAAAGTGGTCTATTTTTCCTTATCGATGAGACTGACATCTACAGTGTTAATGTTATAGGGGCTCTAAGCTAACAAGTCGTCTTTGTTCGAAGAAAGCTATATCGCGATATATAGACTAATACCCTCTACGCTACATCAAGCCAATACGCTAACAAATCCTTGTCTAAAATAAGAGCTCAGTCATTTAGTATTATATTGTCATTACACAATGAAGACCATTTATACACGATTAAATGACCGTTAAGTAAACGCAGAGGAAGTGGCTAATGGCGCCACCTAATACAAACAAGTGCCATATCGCGTGGTTGTAGGGAATGCGTTTAGCAACATAAAAAACAATCCCTAAACTGTAAAATAACCCGCCAATAATGAGAAGGTTAAAGCCTAATGGCGACATTCCTGCAATTAACTCTTTCATCACGGTGACACAAAGCCAACCCATGGCAAGGTACAAGACTAGACTGAAGACTTTAAAGCGAGTGATAAAGAGTGTCTTGAAAAGAATGCCTCCGATTGCCAATGACCAAATGGCAATGAGCACCAAGTTGGCATTTCCGTTGCCATTTTCATTTTCTAAACTAATCAGCATTAAAGGGGTATAGGTACCCGCTATCAACAGGTAGATGGCACAATGGTCGGCAATTTTTAATTTATGCTTCAAAGCTTTATCTGTTGCGCTATGATATAGAGTCGAGCAAAGAAAGAGCAAAATAATGCTGCCGCAGTAAATCACTACACCTGCCATTTGCACAAAAGTTAATTGCTCATAGCCTTTTAAAATACACATAATCAAGCCGATAACACCTGCCACAACGCCTAACCCATGACTTAAGCTGTTTGCTAGCTCTTCTTTAACGCTATAACTAGCACTTGATACTAGGGTTTGCTTTGGCGACAAGGTTGATTCTTGAGTAGACATAAGGCGTAAATGACTTCTGGTTTGACCACGATTAGCTGCAGTGTATCAGCTTTAATGATAATAGTCATAGTTTAGCGTACACGTGTTAGCTTAAAATAGGTCCAATGTAATCACCATTACATTAGTGATGATCAATGATAAAAAAAGACAATAACACTCGATGTTGAACTTTTGTAATAAAGCGGTATCTAATGTTTTAAGTGATTATTATTCATTGATAAATTAGCTTAATTAATTAACCAGCCACAAACAAGCTTCATGTTAAATAAATCAGCATGAGTCAATCGTTATAAATAACGCCATTATTAAGGTTAACCTTGTCTTCTCATGGCGTTAATTGAACCTTATGGACTATAGAGTTATTCATCGGATGAAATCAGTTAGCAGATCCTCAGCACCTGTTTTTACTGCGCTTGCAGCAGAGAATGGCAAAGGACAACCTCTGCTCAGTTTATCGGTAAGCACTGAGGAAGCCAGTGCAACTTTGGCGGTCATTAGGGCTGATAAACAGTTTGAGCTCCCGGTCAGCCATCCTCTAGTTAAACCTATGTTTGGTATCAACACCGCTGCGGAATCAACCTCTATCGCTGAGGTCGTTGTTGAGGCGGATAATCGTGATAAAGGCGGCGTGAAACGCTCTTCTTGCTTGCGTTCATTTCAGCTGTTTCAATCATTCATATGGGTTATTTTACTGCACATTGTATTGATTGGTATTATTAATCAGCTTTGGGTGAGACAAACGCTAAAGGTTACAACTGTTGCCCCAATCAAAATCCAATCATACCTGTATGTCGAAGCTAAACCGGTAAAAGATGAGGTGATGGATAGCATCGACAGCTCAACAACTAAGGTGAGATCGCCACGTCATTCGCCAACAGATAGCGACAACCCCACCGAGGCTGACGAACTTGTCGAGACATCGCCAGTACATGAACCCGCGATGGAGGCTGACAACACCATTGAAGCCATACTGCCGACAACGGATTTATCGGAAAAAACGGACATAAGAATCAATAAGAGCCTGCCGACGTACGTTCCTCGCCGTAGTGCAATGGCTATTGCTCAATCCTATCTTCAACGAAAAAATGATGCCGCACTAGACGCACTGATTGTCGATAAAGCCAATAAATATAGCGGGCCGCACTCTTTGAGTAAGATGGATGGTGACATGGTAGAGTTAGTTTTTCCTGAGGTAGATGAGTACAGCAAAATACCCACGACAGATCATCGACTCGATCCTAACCGTATCGTACGTCACGGTGATACCTGCTTTCGAATAGTGCAGGTGCCGACCCAAATTAACCCTTACGCAGAAAATATCGGTTACCCCTTTAACTGCGGTGGCGATAAAGTTAAAAAAGCGATTAATGACGCTATCTCAGCACGATTAGAAAAGAGAATGATTAGTCGAAAATAGTCGTTTTTGAGGTGATAATTTTTCATGATAAATAGTAGTTTAATATGCAATATTAAATTATTTGTATTATTATCAATAAGCTATGAGTCAATAAAAATATTTACCATAACAGAGGTTTGTGAATGATTTGTACTTGTTTCTTAGTCACTGTTAGGCTTATACTGCCGGCTCATCTTGTCGGAGTGCCATAAGGCTGAGACCGTTTATTCGGGATCCGTTGAACCTGATCAGGCTAGAACCTGCGTAGGTAACAAGCGAAATAACTGCATAGTATCGGCTGTATTAATGCTGCTAGCAGTCACATTTCGGTGGTTAAGTGCATCTGGAATTAGCGTTATGACGCGGTTTCATTTTCAACTTTCAATTACTCATTTCTCCTGACAAGCAACTTCATTTTTATAATAGTGAGTTTGCTAATGTCTAAACGCCGCGAAACCCGAGCTCAAGCTCAACAGTTCATCGATAACCTAAAACCGTTACAACACCCAAATTCCGAGAAGATCTATCTTCAAGGTAGCCGCGTTGATCTTAACGTCGGTATGCGCCAAATTCATCAAGCTGACACTTTGCTCAGTGGTGATGAGAAAAATCCTGTATTTGAAGCTAACCCACCGCTGAAAGTATACGACTGTGCTGGGGCTTACTCAGATCCTGATGCCAATATTGATGTGCACAAAGGCTTAGATAAATTACGTCATAACTGGATCGTTGAACGAAATGATACCGAACAGTTACCCGCTGTCAGCTCTGGTTTTACCCAGCAACGCTTGGCCGATGATGGTTTAGACCATTTACGTTTTGAGTCGTTAGTGCCTCCTCGCCGTGCAAAGTCAGGTCAGCGCGTAACGCAAATGCACTATGCCCGCCAAGGGATTATCACCCCTGAAATGGAATATATCGCTATTCGCGAAAATATGGCAATGGCAGAGGTGACCGACCCTATGTTAACTCAAAAAAATAAGGGCGAAAGCTTTGGCGCCGTTATCGATGAGCCAATCACTGCTGAGTTTGTTCGCAGTGAAATTGCTCGTGGTCGAGCCATTATCCCGTTAAATATCAATCATCCTGAAGCTGAACCGATGATTATTGGACGTAACTTTTTAGTGAAAGTGAACGCCAATATTGGTAATTCAGCAGTGACTTCTTCTATCGAAGAAGAGGTTGAAAAGCTGGTGTGGTCTACCCGCTGGGGGGCTGATACGGTAATGGACTTGTCTACCGGTCGTTATATCCACGAAACCCGAGAGTGGATTATCCGCAACTCTCCTGTCCCCATTGGAACCGTGCCTATCTATCAAGCACTCGAAAAAGTGAATGGTGTTGCTGAAGATCTTAACTGGGAAACATTCCGCGACACCTTGATAGAGCAAGCTGAGCAAGGCGTTGACTACTTTACTATCCATGCGGGTGTATTGCTGCGTTACGTACCCATGACCGCAAAACGCCTCACGGGCATCGTATCGCGCGGGGGGTCTATTCTGGCTAAATGGTGTTTGTCGCACCATAAAGAAAACTTCCTCTATGAACATTTCAGAGATATTTGTGAGATCTGTGCAGCTTATGATGTCTCACTGTCATTAGGGGATGGTATGCGTCCGGGCTCGATTGCTGATGCCAATGATGAAGCTCAATTTGCGGAGCTCGAGACCTTAGGCGAGCTGGTTAAAATTGCCTGGAAATACGATGTTCAGACCATCATTGAAGGGCCTGGCCATATTCCAATGAACCTCATTAAAGAGAATATGGATAAGCAATTAGATATTTGTGATGAGGCGCCTTTTTATACTTTAGGCCCGCAAACGACCGACATAGCGCCTGGTTATGATCACTTTACCTCTGGGATAGGCGCGGCGATGATTGCCTGGTATGGCTGTGCAATGTTGTGCTATGTGACGCCAAAAGAGCATCTGGGCTTACCTAATAAAGACGATGTTAAACAGGGGCTTATTGCTTATAAGATTGCGGCTCATGCTGGCGATGTTGCTAAAGGTCACCCAAGTGCACAAATTCGAGATAACGCACTTTCAAAAGCACGTTTTGAGTTCCGATGGGAAGATCAATATAACTTAGGCTTGGATCCTGAAACGGCTCGCGCTTATCACGATGAGTCACTGCCGCAAGAGTCAGCCAAAGTGGCTCACTTTTGCTCTATGTGTGGTCCAAAGTTCTGTTCAATGAAAATAAGCCAAGAGGTTCGCGACTACGCCGCAGCGCAAGAGAAGCTGGCGTTAGAAGTTGAAGCAAAGGGGGTCGAAGTTAAGTCACCCGCAGAGTATCAAGCCTATAGCGGTCAAGCTGAAACATCAGCGCTTTCGGATAGTGATATTAGCAGTGGCATGGCGCAGATGTCAGCTGAGTTTAAGGCCAAGGGCGCTGAGTTATATCACGAAGCTGGCACTGGCGCTGAAAGTAAAGTCGTCGCGTTAGAGGAGTAGTTATGGCTGAGGTTAATTCTAGCCGACTGCCAACGAGCAATCGTCCATTAGTGTGGACGATTGCGGGTTCCGATAGCGGCGGCGGTGCAGGGGTTCAGGCCGATTTGGCCAGCATGCTTGATCTTGAAACACATGGTTGCAGCGTGATCACCGCTGTCACGGCACAGAGTTCGGTGACGGTAGCAGCGGTTGAGGCGGTCTCTGACGAGATGCTCGTGGCGCAACTTGATACGTTAGCAGCGGATCTCATACCAAAGGCAATTAAAATTGGTTTATTGGCAAGTCAGCTGCAGATTAATATCGTTGCAAGCTGGTTAGCGGACAAACTCGCGCAATGGCAAGGCGATAATCTAACTGTACCCGTCATTCTTGACCCTGTGATGATAGCGACTTGCGGCGACGCACTGGCTAAAGGTGCACAACTCGATTTTAGTCCGTTTAAAGGTTTACTGACGTTAATTACGCCTAATGTGAGTGAGTTGGAGATTTTAGCTGGGCGTCCATTATCGACAGCTGATGAAAGTATAAAGGCGGCAACCTCTATTGCGGTTTTATTAGCGACATCGGTACTGGCTAAAGGGGGCGATAAAGGGCCACATTGGCACCAAGAGCATGCCCGCGATTTGCTTGTTTGCTACCAAGTGACAGGGATCTCTAGTTTGCATAGAGACCAGACTTTTTGGTTAACATCGCCAAGAATAGCCACTAACAATAGTCACGGCACTGGTTGCACATTGTCATCGGCAATTGCTGCCGTTATGGCACATGGATTTGTATTGAATGACGCCGTTGTGGTTGCAAAAGCTTATGTGTCGCAAGGATTACACAACAGTTATCAACCCGGCAGCGGACCAGGTTGTTTAGCGCGCTGTGGTTGGCCAAATGAGTTGCTGTCATATCCCTTTATTGAGCCTCTTTCATCATTGAATCAGTCCCTTTATGGCGTTAATGCCATTAGTAAGCAGGTTTATGCTTTTAAAGAAATCGTTGAGCCATTAGGCGTTTATCCTGTGGTTGCAGAGATTGATCTTTTGCAGCAACTGCTCAGTGCAGGCGCCAAAACCATTCAACTGCGGGTTAAAGATGAAAACGATCCTTTGCTTGAGCAAAAAATTGTTCAAGCAATCGCGCTGGGCCGAGACTACAGAGCGAAAGTGTTCATTAATGACCACTGGCAGCTGGCCATAAAGCACCAAGCCTACGGTGTGCATTTAGGCCAAGAAGATCTGTTTGAAAGTAATTTAAAACGACTTAACGAAGCTGATATTGCACTGGGCTTATCGAGCCATAGTTATTTTGAAATCTTATTGGCAATGCAGCACCAGCCATCATATATCGCTTTTGGGCACATATTCCCCACCACCACTAAGCAGATGCCTTCGGCGCCTCAAGGGCTAAGCAAGCTGGCTCGCTATGTTGCTCTCATGCAAGGAGAGCTGCCAATTGTTGCTATTGGCGGTATTGATGCCGGTAATCTTGCTGCGGTGAAAGCCAGTGGTGTTGATGATGTGGCGGTGGTTCGAGCCGTTACTGAAGCTAATGATCCTGCAAAAGCCTATCAAACATTGGCAGATGAATGGACGTTGGGAGTAAGCAATGGCGCTCTCTGATCAAGCATTTATGCAGTATTCACGGCAAATTTTACTGCCTGAAGTGGGCGAACGCGGGCAAAGCATCTTTAGTCAATCTCATGTACTCATTGTGGGGGTGGGCGGTTTAGGCAATTTGGCTGCTCAGTACTTGGCTGCCGCTGGCATTGGCCAGATAACGCTCATTGATGGTGACATCATTGAGCGCTCCAATCTTCCTCGACAGTTGCTATTTACTGTTGAGGATTTAGGAGGCAACAAAGCCCATGTCGCAGCCAAAAAGCTAATGCGAGCTTACAGTGATTGTCATTTCAATAGCTTTCAACGCTATTTGACGGCAGACAATGGGGTCGAGCTGTTTAATGCCAATCAGCCAAAATTCGATTTGGTGTTGGACTGCTCAGATAATTTTTCGGTTAGGCAAGTTGTCAATCAGCTGGCCGTTGAGCATAAGGTCACCTTGGTATCAGCGTCTGCGGCTAACTTTCAAGGTCAGCTACTGAGTGTGAACCAACAACAATGTCCTGATACTGGTTGTTATCACTGTTTATACCCAAGCGACATGAGCGTCAGTCAGAGTTGTCAAACGGTCGGCGTACTTGGGCCTATGGTGGGCACCTTGGCGTCAATGCAGGCATTAATGAGCTTAAATTTATTGCTTAGTCATAATGCAAAAGCGGATCACCAGATAGATGAGCTAAAGACTCAAGTCGATAGCAATCAGTTATTGGGGCAATTATACCGATTCGATGGCGCTAAATTTACTTGGCGGCAAGCAAAATTGGCACGGGACCCTGATTGTACGGTGTGCAGGGCGTCATGAGTCTCAAACCGTGAGCAATCTAAAGATTAGAGATCTAGGAGATAGACAGATGATCAGCATTGTACTCAATGATGAAGTTGTAACCGTTTCAATTGGAACGTCACTTGTTAAGGTATTGGAGCATCAAACCATTGCACTCGATGCGGTGGCGTTAGCGCTAAATTCTGAAGTCGTACCGAGAAGCCGTTGGCCGCATATTGTGTGTCAGCAGGATGATCAGTTAGAAGTGTTTTCAGTCGTTGCAGGAGGTTAATGTGTTAAGAATTGGTGATACAGAGTTTAGTTCACGATTGTTTACTGGAACGGGTAAGTTCTCTCATGCAAGTGACATGCTTGCAGCCGTTAGTGCATCGCAGTCGCAACTGGTAACGTTGGCGGTTAAACGTCTCGATTTGAAGACAGGTAGCGATAATATATTAAAACCCTTGCAAGACAGTGGGGTAAAACTGCTGCCTAATACAGCGGGCGCTCGTAATGCCAAAGAGGCCATTTTTGCGGCGCATTTATCCCGTGAAATGTTAGGCACTCACTGGATCAAACTTGAGATCCATCCAGATCCAAAATATTTGATGCCAGATCCCATCGAAACCTTAGCTGCGGCGCGTATTTTATGCGAGCAAGGCTATGTGGTATTACCTTATGTGCATGCCGATCCTGTCTTATGTCGACGTTTAGAAGAGGTGGGCTGCGCTGCTGTGATGCCACTTGGCAGTCCTATTGGTTCAAATCAAGGCTTAGCCACAGAGCCATTTCTTAAAATGATTATTGAGCAGTCTAATGTGCCAGTGGTGATTGATGCAGGAATTGGCGCGCCGTCGCAAGCGACAAGAGCGATGGAACTGGGCGCGGACGCCGTATTGGTTAACACCGCAATTGCCAGTAGTGCCGATCCTGTTGCCATGAGCCGCTGTTTTGCTCAGGCAGTAGAGACTGGCAGAACGGCTTATTTGGCTGGGCTTGGTCGTGAGAGTAAGCATGCAAATAGCACGAGCCCCCTCACAGGTTTTTTAAATGTTTAATGCTATCTGGCCTGAGCATAATCAAAAGGCGATTTTATGAGCTTTGTCGATGAATTTAAAAAGTTGTCCCGCAGTGAGCTACAAATGTCGCTATATTCGACGACGAAGCAAGAGGTTGAACGCGCGTTACAAAGCCCGGCTGGCGATCTCAATAGTTTGCTCGCATTGCTGTCACCTGCTGCTGAACATTATCTTGAAGAGATGGCGCAGCGCTCTGCTGCACTGACTCGGCAGCGTTTTGGTGCCAGTCTCGGGATGTATATCCCGCTGTATCTTTCAAATCTATGCGCTAACGAATGTGATTACTGTGGTTTTACCATGAGTAATAAGCTTAAACGCAAAACGCTATCGGAAACTGAACTGCTTAAAGAGATGTCTTTAGTCAAACAGATGGGTTACGACGCGATTCTTTTAGTGTCGGGTGAGCACGACACTAAAGTTGGTTTACCCTATTTTAAGCAGATGTTGCCGCTGGTAAAGCAGCATTTTAGCCATGTTGCCATGGAAGTTCAGCCGTTGGATAAGAGCGACTACGAGTCGTTGATAGAAGATGGTCTAGATGCTGTTATGCTCTATCAAGAAACCTATAATCCCGTGACGTATGCTAAGCACCACACGCGTGGTAAAAAGAAAGACTTTAGTCATCGCTTAGAATCACCAGAACGAGTAGCGCAAGCTGGGGTTGATAAGATAGGTTTAGGCGTATTACTGGGCCTTGATGATTGGCGTTTGGATGCATTGTTGATGGGACATCATCTGGCTTATTTAGAGAAGCATTACTGGCGCAGTCGTTATAGTATTTCTCTGCCACGCTTAAGACCTTGTACTGGTGGCGTTTCACCTAAAGTTGAGTTAACGGATGCAGGCTTAGTGCAAATGATCTGTGCGTTCAGATTATTTAATCAGCAACTTGAAATAAGCTTATCTACCCGTGAAACCCCCGCGCTGAGAGATAATCTATTTGCATTGGGTGTGACTAATGTGAGCGCCGGCAGTTCAACACAACCTGGCGGTTACGATGAGCCAAATTCGCAGTTAGATCAATTTGAGATCAGTGATGATCGTAACCCACAACAAGTGGCTGCTGCAATGAATGCGCGAGGCTTCAATCCGGTGTGGAAAGATTGGGAAATGGGCTGGTAAAGAGGCATTTATTAGTGTTTTTTATGCGAGTATTGAGGGGGGGAGTAGCTTTTTAAACACTAGGCTGCAAAGTTTATCCCTCTTATTGGCATCGAAAGTAGGGTATTGCCAATTAATTGATAAATTGGGTCATTGGTTTAGCGCAATGTACCGATTCAATACGAGTTGATTTAGGCATGGCTAAAGACAATTTTTTTGCGCAACTGCTGCATGATAAAAAACACCGAATACGCTTTATACAGCTTGCCAGTCAATAAGTTAACTCACTAAGCTCATTTAAGATGTGTTTTTAATTTGTTGTATACATCATCAGGATTAATAGGCTTAAAAATGTAGTCTTGGGCACCTAATCTTAGGGCCAAATCTTCATCTGAACCTTCATTTAAACCGCTAATTATGATCACGGGAATTAAATTTGTTAAGTTATTGCTCTTTAGATCTTTGAGCACTTGATAGCCATTTTTTTCTGGCATCATGATATCAAGGAAAATACAGTTGGGTTGTAAATTACTAGCAAGATCAATTGCGTGTATGCCTGAATTAATTGTAATGACATGATAGTCATCACCTAATACTGATAGCAGCAGGCTTGAGCAAATGGGGTCATCATCAACAATGAGTATTTTAGGTTTATCCATATAAATAGTTTCCTCTTCCTAGTCTAATTAATTTTTTAACCTTACCGTATCATTTAAAAACAATAGTTGCTATTTTAAACCCATCTTCACCTCACTTTCTATAGAGAGTATAGATTGCTCATATCTGTGAGTAAAAATATTCATCACTTGAAAGACACTTCCGTTGAAGCTGACAATAAAAGATTACGCTATAAACCTTGAACTAAAGCTGAATAACGTCACTGATAACGGTTATTTAGAAGTGGCGGTGTGACTGGTCATTGAGTTCGGTGAGAAAGGCGTTGTAGCGATCATGCAAAGTATAATCTTTTGCTAGCTTTGACGTTAAATCTAAACCTTGCTAAATAGCGAAGCCATTGAAGCCGTCAGTAATGCACTTTAATGATGGGTTAGTCAGCGTTATCTTTACATAAATGCTGTACATTTTTAGTACGTTACTTGATAATCTAAACATTGACTAACAAGTGAGACACGTTATGCAAATACCTCCCAGTATTATTTCAGGGCACAATGGTTTTCAAAGCGCACAGTCTGATTTAACCCAAGCAACGGTTGATGTGGCAAGTTCAAGTCAGTCGGTGTCTTCAACTACGACAGTCGACAGCAGTGATAGTCAATCGGCGTTAATAAGTGCTACGCAAGCCGTAAGTCACGCTCAAGCATCAGCCGAGGTTATTGAGGCCTCATCTGAGACCATCGGAACTTTGATTAATATTGAAGTGTAGAAAGCACAAAAAACGCTCTTTCGAGCGTTTTTTAATTTTCAAATAGTATCGATTAAATGATGTTTTTTTATCAATGACTCGATTAACTCGCTCGCGGGCCCTTGTTTATCTCTATTAGGGATAACCAAACTTAGCGTTGCTTTGCGTTTAGATGAACCTTTCAAGTGGAGCTTTTTCAGCTCTCCATTTTCAATAAGAGACTGCACCACATCCTCTGGCAGCCAGCAAAACCCCATCCTTTTTTTTAAAATAACAATGGCTTCGTGAAAGTTTGTTACCGTCCAACGCTGCTCAGCTTTGAGCCAACCCAAGTCAGTATTGGGGCTTAGCGCGGTGTCTTTGATGACAATTTGCAGGTGCTGAGCAAGCGTTTCATCTTCTTCAATCACATCGTACTGAGCCAGTGGGTGCTCAGGATGACACACGAGATTAAAGTTAATATCAATTAAAGGCTCAGCCAAATGTCCTTTAGGGGGAGGGCCACCACAGATGGCAATATCCACAGCCTCATCGATAATAAGTTCGGACGTACCGGTTAATACCGTATCGATGACTGTAATGCGTGTGCCGCGACTAAGAGGATAGAATTGACTGAGTACATCAACAAGATCATCCATAGGATAGATAATTTCACGTGCTATCGTCAGTGTCGGTTCCCAACCGGTTTCTAAATTATTGGCCAGCAGCTCCAACTCATTCACCGATTGTGTAATATGGCGCGACCGGCGTAGCAGTACTTCGCCACACTCGGTGAGGTAGGCTTTACGGCCTTTAACTTCAAGCAGTTGAACGCCGAGTTGAAATTGCAGCTTAGCAACGGCGTGATTGAGTGAAGACTGACTCTTGTTCAGTTTTTCCGCAGCTTGGGCGTAGCCACCGTAATCGACAACCGCTTGTATAATACGCCACTGCTCTAATGTAGATTTTGCTCTATCCATTTTTTAGCGTTCACTATTTGTTTGTTGTTTAGACTGAACCTGCTTTGGCAAGTATTTTTTGGTTGCTTTTAGTTCAGACAAATAGGGTCCTTTATGCAGTTTTTCTGGCCAATCAAGCAGCATCATTGCTAACACATTACGATGCTCACCCATCGCCAGATCTGGATTGCCACGAGGCGAAGTGATCATCTGCTCTTGTTGATTGAAAGCCTTGATTATATGCTGTTGAGTTTTGGCGACAACGGGGTTATGGGGTTGTCCTGCAAGTAGGAAGCTGATGCCAACCTCTGCAATAATATCATCAGTAGCGTCTTCAAGGATCCGGTCAATATTTTTCTCAAAATGATCTAAAATCCAAGCAAACTCTTTTGCATCAACATCATGCTGATAATATTCGCTAGCGGCGAAAATGAAATGGGTCATACCATAGAGCTTATTCCGATACTGCTTTTTATCGAGCTGTTGATCTTGGCTATCAGGGTAGACACCAATGAATGCACTTTTATAGTCCGCTAAATAATCCCCAACACCAATCTGCTTTGCCCAATAGACATAGTTAATGAGTTGAGCTGCCCATGTTTCTATCATGGCTTTGTCAGTGAGTCCGGTTTTTAGATCGGCTTTTTTCAAGGTAGTGATCAATTGTTCATGGCATGGGCCAGTGAGACCAAATTCATCAATGCGGCTTGAGTAACGTAACAATACGTCGGTGTAGAAGATAAATTCTGGAAAAGGCTTTAAGGCTTTTTTACGCGCCTTAGCTCTCGGCCCTTTACCCAAAACTGAGATGGCTTTGGTTGCTTCGTTGCTGATGAAGTCTTTTTTATCAAGATTACAAGCGTAGAAGGCTTGGGCTTCTGTTACCGCATATAGGTCAACCAATGCTGCATTGGCATATCGACTGTCACCGGTCATTCTATATTGTCTAATGCCATAGTGGCCTTGAACGCGCGGAGGTAGCTCAAATAGATGCGTTTCAAGATTAGCTTTAATTCCTTGATAGACTTCACTTTTAGCCGCTTCAGTGACCAAAGGGGCTGATGCGAAACTACTGGCGCAAAAAAGTGCAGCGGCTAGGGTACTTATTCGGAGTATCGAAGGCATATTGAATCCTTTTTATAAGTGGAACAGCGGTAATCGGCGATCCCAATAGCTCTTGAAGGATAACTTCAATACTGTCGGAAGGTTCATTCACCACCAAAGTGTCAAAAATAACGGCTTGATTTTGGCAGCCCTTGGTCGATTGATAGATATAATTTGCGACGTTTTGTTGCCATGATTTTTGATAATAAAGCGGACCTTCGTAAACAATAGCACTAAAGGTAAAGGGCGCATCTTCTATTTTATCCCAGTATTTTTCGAAGCTTAGTGAAAACTGCTTATTAAGGTCGAACTGCGGTGAGCTTGAGTCTGCTCGGTATAAGTCCAGTGCGACTTTAGAGCGAAACAGCGAAAGTTGCTCTGAATAGAGTTGCAGTATGGCTTCTCGAGAACCTTGTTTAGGGGCTTTAAGTAGTTTATCTAATAACCAATACTCTATCCACAATGCATCGATATTATTACTATCTGCCGTTTCACCTAAGGTGTTGAGCAAATAAAATTGATGACCTTTACTCAGTTTTTTTATTGCCGCAGCAACGGCTTTAACGGCGTGCCTTTGTTGTTGGTATCGCGTTAGTTTTATTGGTAATGACAGTTCAATTTGACCGAACTGGTGTCCAACAACAAGTTGTCGAATTGGTTTGACGGCGATCTTCTTATTTTCAGTTAAATAAATATCACCGAGTAGTCGCTGCTTATGCCATACACGAATCGATTTTTCATTTATCCACTCAAAACGTATGGCTAACACTTCAAGTTCTTTAGCCACCAAAGTGAGCCATTTGCCCGAATCCATTGCGGTGACCGGAGAAGAAGGGGCAGACGCAAGCGCCCGACCAAGGTTCCATGGTGCTATGTTGATGTTCTTGGTTTGAGACAGCAAAAATTGCTCAACTATCTCTGAAGATGACAACATTTGTTGATGTAATTTGAATTGACTGTAATCAGTAAAACCTGACTGTCGCGCTTGTTGAGACCTTAAGTCTTTAATGGTGTCTAATGCGGTTTTATTTTTAGTTGATGCTCGTGATTGATAGGCTTGCCAAACACGCTTTCGACACAGCTCATCAGGCTGCCTAATCAAATAACTGGCTAATGAACCGTTGAAATTATTTTCTGTTTCATCGGCAGTGTTATGGGAAAGCTCACAGGTTTTATCTTGAATATTCAAGCTTAATGCTTGCGAGCTCACTTCCTGCTTAAACGCAGCTTGTGCAGTATGCAGTTGTGCTTTGTATCTGGGGGATTGACTGCTCTTTGATAACTGATTGATACGTTTTAGCAGGGCCGTGATTTGCTGACTATCGTTATTGGCAAAGCTAAATTGTAAAGTTTGAAACGGTGAGGAATCTAAAAAAAGTGCCAGTTCATCAGCGAGGTATAGCTGGCATTGGAGTACGAGTTCTCTATCAGAATAAGAGAGCGGATATTGACGATAATACTTAATTCGATCGTTAATATTGAAAAAGCCAATAAGCTGTCGTTCAAGTTTAATGGCATTGGTATTACTGTCTAAGGTGGGGTCAATAGCATGAGTTGGAAAACGATAGCGCAGGCATTGCTCAACCAATAGTGGAATAGGCGACACGGCAGCACAGGCTGCCGTGTGGACCATACTTGTTAGCATAATAACTAATCCAACAAGGTTTACTTTGAATCTAGCGGTTAGCACTAAAGTGTATCTTGGCGTAAGCCACACGTTCTTCAACCGACATGTTGTGGTTTGGCATCTGCTCAACATGACGCAAGTTTGCCAAGATCCCACAGCCATTTGCAATTTGAATCGCAAGGCCTGGACGCGCATTTAGCTCTAGTAATAAAGGACCTTTATACTTATCGAGCACCATATCGGTACCCAAATAGCCGAGCTCAGACATTTCATAGGCTTTAGAGGCGGTATGCAGCAGCATATCCCAGTGCGGCACCTGAATGTCAGTTAGCTTCTTTTGGGTATCTGGATGCAAGTCAATAGGTTTATCAAACTGGACGGCATGCAGCCCTTTTCCTGTTGCAATATCAACTCCAACACCCACTGCACCTTGGTGTAGATTCGCTTTACCGTCTGATGCTGCCGTTGATAGGCGTATCATCCCCATAATCGGGAAGCCTTTAAACACGATTAAACGGATATCTGGCACGCCTTCATAGGAGTAGCCATCGAACACCGGATCAAACTGGATTAAGCCTTCAACAATCGCGACATCGGGATTACCGCCTAATGAGAACAGTCCACTGAGCACATTTGATACATGGCGATAAACTTCAGAAGGCGTAACCTCCTGACCGTTTGGCTTGTAATAGCGACCATTCTCGACTTTAGTGACCACGAGGATCCCTTTGCCGCCAGAGCCTTTTGATGGCTTAATGACAAAACCAACTGTGTCATTAACCATTGCGGGAATATCGTTAATTCCGTGTTGCTCGGAGACAGTACCAATAAGATCAGGTACGGCAATATTATTAGCAAGGGCGAGTTGCTTTGTGGTTAGCTTGTCATCGACTCGTTTGTAGTACTTACGCGGGTTATAACGACCAATATAGTCGATATTACGCTTGTTCATACCCAAAACACCGCCACGCTTTAAAGCAGAGGGGTTAGCGAGAAACATATTATTCTCCAGCCAAAGGCTTAAAGCGTTTTAGCTCAAGCAAGCGATAACCCGTATATTGTCCCATCAATAACACGAGGGCCAAGATCACGAGGTGAATTCCAAGGAAGTTAAATACCCAATGTTGAACCCAAGTCGCGCTCATGGCTAAGTAAGCCAATGTTGCTACAAATAGGCTACCACCACCTTGTATAACCACTTCTTTAGCGCCTTCCTCTTCCCAGAGAATAGACATTCTTTCAATTGTCCATGCCAAGATAATCATCGGGAAGAATGTAATTGTGAGACCTTCGCTTAAACCGAACTTATAAGATATTAAGGTAAAGAGTCCGATAATACCGATAACCACAATAATCACGGCGGAGATCCGCGATATGAGCAACAGGTTCAATTCAGATAGGTATGAGCGGATCATCAAGCCAAATGCCACAATTAGCAAAAAGCCCACCAGTCCTGTAATGAGTGTTGTTTGGATAAAGGCGAGGGCAATTAGCACCGGCATAAACGTACCTGAGGTTTTAATGCCGATCAGTACGCGTAAAAACACCACCATTAACACACCGATTGGGATAAGCAATATACCTTTAAAAAGGCTTTGCTCCTCAAGCGGTAATTGATACAAAGAGAAATCAAGTGCATTGTCATTCTTCATTACATCAATGGCAGTCGCAAGGGCGGAACGAGTATCTTGTAACATTGAGAAATTAACTTGCGAGTTAACGCCGCCAATGACATCGAGTACAGATGTTCCTGAACGATCCCAGAGCAATAGATTCTCTGGACGGCCTTGAGTTCCTTTGACTGGGTCGAATAAGTGCCATTCACCGTCATTATACACTTCAACGAAAGTGGTCAATTGTTGTCTGCGGCGCTGGTCTTCAAGGAATAATCCACTCACTTCCTGAGCTGGAATGCCCTTGTTGTGCAGCATTCTCATGAATAACTTATTCGGTGAGTTTCCGGTCAGTAGTAGTTCAATATTTTGGCTGCGCTCATTAGCATTCAGCTCTTTGTTGAGCTGCTGAGCAAACGAAAGGTTAGTGGCACTTTTAGCCCAAACCTCTTCCGTTGCCTGTGTGGCTGCGGCACTTTCAGTTGCTGGCCACATATAAGGCGTTGGTGCTTCTGGTTCACCCTTTGCAAGCAGTTGCTCTTGACCTGTTGGGATCAAGGTCACTTTATAATAGAGATCTTGTTGGCCCGTCGCGCTGCGAATAGACCATATTGCGCGGCGATCATACTTGTTATTAGTGATGGTTAAACCATAGCCGGGTGATGTTGCATTTTCGACTAAGACTTCATAAGCAGGATCTTCAGGTAAAGAGAAAGAGACCTCAGAAGGCTCGCCGGTCCCTTGGAAGCTGACTTTTGCATCAATGGCCCAACTTTGAACTTGTTTGCCGGGGAAAAAAGGTACGCTGTGCTCAATGCCGCGATAAACACTCGCGGTGATGCCTGCAATAAAGAGCAAGGCAACTAAAATATAAAAAGGCTTTCTAGAATGCATTATTTGTATTCCTATTATTTAGAAGCAGACGATGCACTATCGCCTTTTTTCTTTCCATGGATATAAGTTTGGCCAACATCAACCACGGCAATATCTTGCATAAATTTGCGGCCAAGTAACAGTGGGAACTCTAAGTGACTTCTGTCGCTTAAGTTTAGATCTGTCTCAGCTTTGTATTGACCAATCTCGAGGTGTGCATGGATAACAGGACGTCTGTCCGTTTTATCATCAGATTCTTTAATCCGCACGAAGCGTTCGACTTTAGATTCAAACGTTTGTGCCGGCTGTTTAGCGCCATTAGTGAGCACATCAAATCGAACCCACTGGTTACCATCTCTTTCAAATAAAATAATATTATGAGCATCTAGTGAAGATGATTCTGCACCAGTATCGATGCGAGTGTTAAAGCTTGCTTTTATTTCATCGACATAGACATTTTCGACTGCGCCTAGAATAAACTTACCTTGAAGCGGTGATGGAGGGCATTGTTTTGGTGCAATAACCGGGATAACAGCGGTTTTATCTTTTTTATTCAGAGTGGTGATTTTTTCGTCTAATTGCGCTAGCTGGGCAGACAAGGTTGTCATGCTTGCTGTTTGCATCTCTTTGCACGAATCAATTGCGTTCACAATATTAACTTCTTGTTGATTCAAACTGGCTTCGAGCACAGTTGCATCAACGGGCATAGGTGCGTTGACGTCTTTAGTTGATGCACAACCGCTTATTGCGGTTGCGATGGCGGCGATACAAATTATCTGCTTTAACATAGTGCTTCCCATTACTATCGGCTAGATTAAATCTTTATTTGGTTGGTTTTTGGTGGCAATGATGGTTGCTCTTTTTGGCGCAGGATAACCTTCAACGGTAAGGCTAACATCATTAGGGTCTAAATAATCGACTAATGACTCATTCGGCATCCAGCTCGTACTTCTTTGTTCTGCTAAGGAGGTCACATCAATGTCAACACAACGTATATTGATGAAATCGCTCTTTTTAAGCCAAAGCATGAGCGCTGCAACTGAAGGTAAGAACCACACGTTATTCATTTTTCCATAGCGGTCTTCTGGGACTAGAACAGTGTTCTCGTCGCCATCAATGACTAAGGTCTCTAGAATGAGTTCTCCACCCGTACGTAATTGATCTCTGAGTTGGATCAGGTGATCGATTGGCGAGCGGCGATGATAAAGTACTCCCATCGAAAAGACGGTGTCGAATGCATCAAGGGGGGGCAGTTCTTCAATGCCTAACGGCAAGAAGTGAATCGGTTGGTCGTTACCAGCAATTCTTTTAACGGCTTCAAACTGACACATAAACAGGGGTGATGGGTCAATTCCTACCACATGTTTAGCACCATCACCCAGCATACGCCACATGTGATAACCACTGCCACAACCTACATCCAGTACCGTTCTGTTGGCTAAAGGTGAAATATGCGGTGCTAAACGCTCCCATTTCCAATCTGAGCGCCATTCTGTATCGATTTCTATCCCATGAATAGAATATGGGCCTTTACGCCAAGGTTTAAATATCGCTAACAGGTTTTCAAGTTTCTCTTGTTCGCCTGTCGATAACTGGCTACCAGAACCTATCGTTACACTGGTTTTAAAATCAATGCTATCGGGTGTAGGATAATGCAATTTGTTGAGCACTTTTTCCCATTTAGGCAGCGAACCATGTTTATGTTCTCGCTGCCATTCACCTAGAATGGCTGGGAGGGTCTCTAGCCAGTGTTGTAGACTAGAGTCCGAAATTTGTTTGTAAAACGAGCTAAAACTTATCACTTAATTGCCACCATAGATGCAAAGTTAAAACATTGGAACCAGACACTAAACTGGCTAAAACCCTGTTCTCTTATCCGTATTTCATGTTGTTGAAGCGTATCTGGCTTCATGACATGTTCGAGTGAACTTCTTTTTTGGCTGATCTCTAACTCACTGTAACCATTTGCTCTTTTGAAATCGAGATGTAAATCATCTAAAGTGGATTGAATTTTGTCTTGCTCGAAGTAAATCTTCTCAGACAAGACTAAAAGCCCACCAGGTAACAACCCATCATAGATTTTTTTGAGCAAGTTTTCTCTATGCTCAGGCGCAAGAAATTGCATGGTGAAATTGAGTATGACTAAAGAGGCATTTTCTATCTCGATATCGCGGATATCGCCGCAAATTAACTTCACGGGGGTTTCGCTGACATAAGCAGAAAGGTTTTCTTTACAGCGTTCAACCATGGATTCACTGTTATCGACGGCGATTATCTGACAATTACGGCCCTCTACTCGACGTCTAATACTTAACGTTGCCGCGCCCAAAGAGCAGCCTAGATCATACACTTTACTGTTTGGCACCGCATATTTTTGTGCTAAATCTCCAATAGTATTAATGATTTGCCCGTATCCTGGTACAGATCTACGGATCATGTCATTAAACACACCTGCCACTTTATCATCGAATTGAAAATCGCTGACTTGTTGGTACGGTTTAGCATATAGGTCGTCTTGAGAAAGTTTCATGTGATCAAATAGTGGGGATTCAACTCCTTATTCTAGCTAAACATATCTGCAACCAGCAAGACTAGTACTGGAAATTCCTCATAAAATTTTGTCTAATAGCATTATAGATACAAATTATTTACAGATAGTTGACCTTTTATAGGGATTGTAATTGAAATATAACGCTTACGTGTTGCTGACTGTTTTCTCCGTCTTTTTTTCGACATCAGTATTTTCTGCAGCTAAAGATAGCGGGCAGCCATTAGTGATATCAATGAGCGATGATAGTTACCCGTTCCAATATGTCGATGAAAACGGGGTCGCTGATGGTCTCTTAGTCGATTTTTGGCGGCAATGGGCCCGTCTTAATCAACAAGACGTTGTGTTTAGGCCTGTTAATTGGCAGCAATCTTTAGACAATGTTGAGCAATCACTTGCCGATATTCACATTGGGATGGCAAAGACGCCTGCGAGGCTAAAATTATTCGATTTTGCTGAACCTATCTCAAAGGTAAATGGCTACCTTTATATTAATAAAGCTTTGACCAGTATCAATACCTTAGAAAAGCTTATTCCTTATAAAATTGGTGTTGTTAAGGGCGCAGCCCATATTGACGCGTTGCTCGAAAAGCAGCCGAAGCTGACTTTTGCTTATTACGCTAATCGTCAACAGTTACTGGATGCGGTGATTAACAATGACGTTTTTGTCTTTGCTGGTCTTGAAGGTTACCTGCGTGAGAGCAACATTAGTCAAAAAGTGATCATGTCATTTCCAGTTAATCGGCGTATCGCGATTAGTGAATTTGCATTTTATCCGGCGGTTAAAAAGGGTAAAGCGTCATTGTTACGGACCGTAATGCAAGGATTCAGTTTAGTTACGCCACTAGAACGTAATAACATTGAACGTGATTGGCTGGGCATACAGCGCAGCCAGAACGAAGTTGTCGTGGCGATGCAGACCGGAGTTGAACCCTATGCGGATATTGGTCCCAACGGTTTACCACATGGTTTATTGGTTGATATTTGGAAATTATGGTCGGATAAAACGGGGTTGCCGATACGCTTTATTGCTGGAGACATGCAGCAAGGCATCGTGAATGTTCAACGGGGCATCGCGGATGTGCAGCTGGGTTACCCCGAAAGTGAGTCTATGAAGTCAGGACTTAATCGAGCCCATCTGATCTATCAAGTTAGCAGCAGGCTGTTTTCCTATAAAACGTCTTTTAAAACAGTTGAAGAGCTAAAGGGAAAAGTTTTTGCAGTCGCGCCTACATCGCCTTATCTAACCGAGTTAATTGAAGCCCTGCCGGATTCTGATTTTTACTATGTGGCCAATGTCCAGCAGATGATAGAAGCTGCTGAATCGGGCAGAGTGGACGGCTTTATTGCGGCAGCAGCATGGACACAACACTACTTATTGTTAAAAGATCGCTGGGAAGATTTTTACCAATTTAAACCGATCCATTTTAAAACCGACCTTTATGTATTAAATCGAAACAATGATCTCGATTTTTCTGATCGTATTTCAAAAGGGTTTACCGCTATTAACTCTTCGGAGTTGGCTGCGATTGAAAGAAAGTGGATTTTAAATCCTGCCGATAGAATTTATTCCTCGACCAAAAAACTCGTCCAGCTGAACTCAAAACAACGCGCCATGATAAAAAGCATGGGTGAGATTAAAGTGGGTTTTGTTAATAATTGGGCTCCGATGGAATATAAAAGCGACAATGGTGATTACGCAGGGATTAATAGCGAGGTATTTAAGATCATTTCGCAGGAGCTTGGTTTGAAGCTCAACTATGTCGAATTCAGTAATTGGCAGACATTGCTAGATGCGCTATTACGCGGTGATATCGACATGTCGGGTAGTATTGTGCCTACGGCGCAGCGTCAAGAGAAGTTAGTATTTTCCAACTCTTACTGGCCAGCGCCATGGGGATTGGTTAGCTCGTTAGATAGCGTTAGTATATTTAGTTTAACGGAGCTCAAAGGCTTGCGACTTGCGGTTGTTGAGGGCTACCATATTGTTACTGATTTAATGCAAGAGTACCCCACATTAGAGTTAGTATTGGTGCCCAATAGTCACGCTGGTCTAAATGCTGTAGATGAAGGCTTAGCGGATGTCTTTATCGATAAAGTGATGAATTTAAGTGCAGGGCTGAAAGAAGGCCAATTTTCTGAACTCAAAATGTCGATGTTGGTTGATTTTTCTGAGCAGCGTAGCCACATTGGTATCAATAAGCGACAACAGCTTTTGTTACCTTTCATTAATAGCGTCATTGACAACATTGATCGTGCTCAGCAGCAAAAGATTCATCAAAAATGGGTATCGCAAACAATAGAGTTTGGTCGTGAGGATTTTGAAAATAGATTGCGGTTAAGTATTATTGTTTTTAGTGCGCTTGCGGTATTGGTTATTGTGGCCTTGTTGGCAAATAGGCGTTTGCGCAGAGAAGTGGCGCTAAGAATTGCGGCCGAGAATAAGATGGCGCTGTTTGCTAAACATGACAGTTTAACCAAACTCCCTAATCGCTCAATGATAGAGGAACGATTGGAGCAGGCAATATTGACCCATAGTCGAGAAATGTCACAGTTTGCCGTTATTTTTGTTGATCTTGATGGTTTTAAAGCCATTAATGATGAATACGGTCATCATGTTGGTGACGACTATCTTATTGCGATTAGCCAAGCATTGAACAACGCTGTTAGACGTGCCGATACGGTCGGTAGATTAGGTGGCGATGAATTTATTGTCATACTTCATAAAGTGGATTCGATATCCGCGGCAAATGATGTAGCAGAACTGTTGCTACAGCGCTTGTCGAGCCCCTTTGTGATTGATCAACTTTCACTATCGGTATCTGCCAGTATGGGGATTGCGTTATACCCTGCGGATGGTGACAGTGTTGATACATTATTAAAGACGGCGGATAGACATATGTATCGTGCTAAGAATGCCGGCGGAAAATCATCCAGAAATTCGCAACAGCAGTAACATTCGGTTAAATCTATTCATTTTTTTTGAAAATTGGCTGATACTTAACCGACTAGTCGATAAGTTATTTGGAAAACGGCAATATGTCTCTATAATGCCGCTTTTGTCTTGTTTTGAACCAGATCTTCAAACATCGTTTTGTGGAATAAAGGAAAGAGTTAAATGCGCAGTCATTATTGTGGGGACGTTAATCAGTCTCACGTTGGTCAAGAAGTAACCCTAGTGGGTTGGGTTAATCGTAGCCGAGATTTAGGCGGCGTTGTTTTTCTCGACCTGCGTGATAGAGAAGGCATTGTTCAAGTTGTTTATGATCCAGATCTTCCTGAGGTGTTTGAGATAGCAAGCACCTTACGCAGTGAGTTTTGTGTTCAAATAAAAGGCCAAGTTAGCGCTAGACCCGATAGCCAGATTAATGCAGATATGCGCACCGGTGAAATCGAGATATTTGGATCTGAACTGACCATATTAAACAGCTCTGCTCCATTGCCAATTAATATGGACAAAAACCAGCACAATACTGAAGAGCAACGCTTAAAGTATCGCTACTTAGACTTACGTCGTCCTGAAATGGCTGACCGTATCGTATTCCGTTCTAAAGTGACCAGTGCTGTTAGACGTTTTCTTGATGGGAACGGTTTCTTAGATATTGAAACGCCAATCCTGACCAAAGCGACACCAGAAGGTGCACGTGATTACTTAGTGCCGAGTCGTACTTACAAAGGTCAGTTTTTCGCTTTGCCACAATCTCCACAGCTATTTAAGCAGTTGTTGATGATGTCTGGATTTGACCGCTATTACCAAATCGTGAAGTGCTTCCGTGATGAAGACTTACGTGCTGACCGTCAGCCAGAATTTACTCAGATAGATATTGAAACCTCGTTTATGTCTTCAGCGCAAGTGATGGCTAAAACAGAAGAGATGACTCGCGGTCTATTTAAAGAATTGTTGAATGTTGATTTGGGTGAATTCCCAAAAATGACCTTCGCTGAAGCGATGCGTCGTTACGGCTCAGATAAGCCAGATTTACGTAACCCACTTGAGCTAATTGATGTTGCTGATCTTGTAAAAGATGTTGAGTTTGCTGTGTTCAATGGCCCTGCAAACGATCCAGAAGGGCGAGTTGCCGTTCTTAGCATTCCTGGCGGCGCTAAACTTTCACGCAAGAATCTCGATGACTATGCAAAATATGCCACTATTTATGGCGCAAAAGGCTTAGCGTGGATGAAGGTTAATGACCTTGATAAAGGCATGGAAGGTATTCAATCTCCAGTGCTTAAGTTTTTAACTGAAGATGTTGTTACCGCACTGCTTGAGCGCACCGGTGCACAAACAGGTGATCTAATTCTGTTTGGCGCAGATAAAGCGAACATCGTTGCCGAAGCTATGGGCGCACTTCGTTTGAAAGCGGGTGAAGATTTTGAATTACTACAAGGCGATTGGAAACCGCTTTGGGTCGTTGACTTCCCGATGTTTGAGCCGACTTCAGATGGTGGATTGCATGCGATGCATCACCCATTCACCGCGCCGAGCAATATGACACCAGCAGAACTGGAAGCGAATCCTATTGGCGCTATTTCAGATGCCTACGATATGGTATTGAACGGTTGTGAGTTAGGTGGCGGTTCGGTACGTATCCATAATAGTGAGATGCAGTCAGCAGTATTTAGAATTCTAGGTATTAATGACGAAGAAGCGAACGAAAAGTTTGGCTTCCTACTTGAAGCGTTACGTTATGGTACGCCGCCACATGCAGGTTTAGCATTTGGTTTAGATCGCATCATCATGTTGATGACGGGCGCAAGCTCAATTCGTGATGTAATGGCATTTCCTAAAACAACAACGGCGGCATGTCCGTTGACGAATGCGCCTGGCTTTGCAAATCCAGTGCAGTTAGTTGAACTGGGTATCTGTGTCATTGCGGAAGAGAACAAAGACGAGCAGTAAATACTGTTAAAAAGAGCCGAGTTTAGACTCGGCTTTTTTTTCGAATAATTTTGGTGATGGGCATGATGAAATGCTTATTTTCTAGAGAATCGAATGTAGGAGAAAGAGATGGCAGGTCATAGTAAATGGGACAATATTAAGCACCGTAAAGCAGCGCAAGATGCTAAGCGTGGTAAGCTTTTTACTAAATTTATCCGTGAGCTCACTGTCGCTGCAAGAGAAGGTGGCTCTGATCCCGATTCAAATCCAAGATTGCGGGCAGCCATCGATAAATCATTATCAAATAACATGACGCGTGACACGGTTGAGCGAGCGGTAAAACGCGGTGCTGGCGAGTTAGATGGTCAAATATTAGAGACCATTATCTATGAAGGTTATGGTCCTGGCGGTACAGCGGTATTAGTTGAAACCATGACGGATAACAAAAACCGTACGGTTTCCGGCGTCAGAAATGCGTTTAGTAAATCAGGCGGCAACTTAGGCACCGATGGCTCTGTGGCTTATTTGTTTGATAAAAAAGGTATTATTTCTTATCAAGATGTAGATGAAGATACTGTTATGGACGCCGCACTTGAAGCTGGTGCTGATGATGTTATTGCGCATGAAGACGGTTCTATTGATGTATTTACCACACCAGAGGATTTTGGTGCAGTAAAAGATGCATTGGATGCTGCAGGGCTTGAAGCGGTGAATGCTGAAGTGACCATGTTGCCATCCACAACAGCGGAACTTGATGCGAGCACGGCACCAAAGTTTTTACGCTTAATCGATAATCTTGAAGATCATGATGATGTGCAAGAGGTTTACCACAATGGTGGGATTTCTGACGATGTCATGGCGGGGCTGGAATAAGCGATATGGCTATTATTTTAGGCGTTGATCCAGGCTCTAGGATCACCGGTTATGGTGTTATTCAATGTATTGGTCGCCAACATGTTTATGTTGGTAGCGGTTGTATAAGAACCAGTTCAGACGAATTACCACTGCGTCTTAAGCAAATTTTTGATGGTCTTTCCGAAATTATCAGACAATACCAACCTGATGAATTTGCTATTGAACGGGTGTTTATGGCTAAGAATGCGGATTCAGCACTTAAGCTTGGTCAAGCGCGTGGTGCTGCCATTGTGGCGGCCACCGCAGCAAATTTACCCGTTGCTGAATACAGTGCGACTCAAATAAAAAAATCAGTTGTCGGCACAGGTAGGGCACAAAAAGAGCAAGTACAGCACATGATCCAGCAAATTTTAAAGTTGCCGAGTGCACCTCAAGCCGATGCGGCTGACGCATTAGGGGTTGCGGTATGTCATTTTCATACAAGTCAAAGCTTGGTTGCTATGGGCGGCAAAGCGAATTCAAGTACATACGGAAGATATAAATGATTGGTCGTATACGTGGTCTACTTGTAGAAAAACAAGCACCTGAAGTGCTTATCGATGTTGGCGGTGTGGGGTATGAGATCCAAATGCCACTGACAAGCTTTTATGAGTTACCCGAAATAGGATTAGAGGCCGTTGTTTTTACCCACTTCGTGGTCAGAGAAGATGCGCAATTATTGTATGGTTTTATCTCTAAGCAGGAACGTGCACTCTTTAGGTTGTTAATTAAGACTAATGGCGTCGGGCCAAAACTGGCGTTGACCATTTTATCGGGCATGACAGCGGGTGAGTTTGTCGCTTGCGTAGGCAGAGATGATATTGCTACGTTGGTAAAGTTGCCTGGCGTCGGTAAGAAAACGGCGGAACGTTTGCTCATTGAAATGCGTGATAAGCTCAAGAGCCTGATGGAAGCATCGGTAGGATCTGAAAGAGAGTTTATGCTGCAATCAAACTATACCGTTCCCGTAGTCGCCAATACTGCCGAAGAAGATGCTATTGGCGCACTGTTGTCGCTCGGATATAAACCAGCGCAAGCGAGTAAAGCTGTTTCTGCAGTGTATGTTGACGGTATAGACTCTGAATCGCTGATTAAATCAGCACTTAAATCGATGCTTTAAGGATAACCGATGATTGAAGCTGATCGCCTAATACAACCACACGTTATCGAACCTATAGAAGTCATTGATAGGGCGATGCGTCCTAAACTTTTGGACGAGTATACGGGGCAAGATGATACTCGCGCACAGTTGAAAATCTTTATTGAAGCCGCGCAAAAGCGTGGCGAAGCGTTAGATCATATGCTGATTTATGGTCCTCCGGGTCTTGGAAAGACAACATTGGCGATGATTGTTGCCAATGAGATGGGCGTGAATATAAAGTCTACATCAGGGCCTGTGCTAGAAAAGGCGGGTGATTTAGCGGCTTTGTTGACTAACCTTGAAGAGAACGACGTTTTATTTATTGATGAAATTCATCGATTAAGTTCGGTAGTAGAAGAGATTTTGTATCCCGCGATGGAAGACTACCAATTAGATATTATGATTGGTGAAGGACCAGCGGCGCGTTCTATTAAGCTGGATCTACCGGCATTTACATTAGTGGGAGCCACCACAAGAGCCGGTTCATTGACCTCTCCGTTACGGGCGAGATTTGGTATTCCGCTGCGCTTAGAGTTTTACAACGTTAAAGATTTATCCACCATTGTGCTCCGCTCTGCAAAAGTGATGGACTTAGAAATTGACGAAGAAGGCGCGGTTGAAATAGCCAAACGTTCTCGTGGTACACCTCGTATTGCCAATCGTTTACTGCGGCGAGTACGTGACTTTGCAGAGGTTAAACATAGTGGAGATGTGACCAAGGTGATTGCAGAGTTAGCCTTAGACATGCTCGATGTCGATGCGGAAGGTTTTGATTATATGGATCGAAAACTACTGCTTGCCATTATCGACAAATTTATGGGTGGCCCTGTAGGGCTTGATAACTTAGCGGCAGCGATTGGTGAAGAGCGCGAAACGATTGAAGACGTACTGGAACCGTTTTTGATCCAACAAGGATTTATACAAAGAACGCCACGTGGACGTATTGCAACGCAACGGGCCTATAACCATTTTAATATGATCCAACCAGAATCTAAGTAAGCATTCCGTTTACTTCATTGTTTGAGCAATCGCGTTATGATTGCTCTTCAATCCACAATATATACTGCGGGCGCTTATCACCTGCAGTCGCATTTTTTACCCATAACCACCTTTGCAGCCATCACCATCATTTCCCCGCCGATGCCTGAATTCTCTAAACTCATGGCCTGAAAGGGCTTGTAAGTGTTGTTTTTATCTAAGCCGCAGCGTTTTTAGATTTAGTTTATGCTTATTGGCTAATTGAATGGGGGCTCCGTATCCGATGTGACTCATTACTTTCCTTGATAGTCATTATTATCGAGCAGTGTTGCATCGAACGAACGGCTAATTCCCTTTCCCATTAATGACAACAGTGGACAGTCCCTCATTCTTAATGGGTGTTGAATATTTTAGTGGCGGGGTTTAGACATGTTGATCAACGTTTAAGTGATACTTGTGCGCGTTCGAATACAACTTTAGGTAAAATCAAACTGCAAAATCGTGAGGTCGAACTGTCAAAACCATTGGCGCACATCATGCCTACGTCGAATCTATCCCTGTACTTTCTAATGGTACCTAAGAGCAACAATTCACCCTTTCAAATTATGTAGACAGTCATCTATACACTGTAGTTTGAGTGACAGTGATGAACTCAAGGTGATTCCAGCCTATGTTGAATATTTCGCCGTGATTATTTCAGCGTGATTGATGCTCTGTGATGTAATGGGTCTAAATCTACAATTCGGCAGCTTAGTTATCTATCAATTGTGAGTATTTATTCTAATTCATAAATGTTACTTCTAACATCTGAAGTTATAACATCTGTTGCTGATACGTGTGGATTGATGTGTGTTTGTACGCTCTTATGTTGTCAGCGGTAACAATCCCAGTGTGAAGTATTGTTTCAATTCTGAACGGTTTCTTGCTGGCTAGTCTATTTCTGCATAAAAAAGCATGAGCCAACTCTAATAATTGACCATATATGTGGCCTTTTTACTAAAAAAACAAAAGAATAAACGTGATCTGCGTCACGCTTTGTTTATTTTGATGGTTAATAAAAGGTTACTGGCTCAGTAGATGTTTACACCAATATATGGGTGTATTGGGGCTTATTACTCTGCCTTGTTGGGTTATTGCTTTCATGAAAAACGACCAGCTCGATTTTTGATTACTTTATTTACCATATTAGTTAACAAGGCAAAGTGAATGGTTAACGATTTGGTGGATTGACGGCATAAACGTGAAATTGCAGTATCTCTAGCAACGTCACTGATAACAAATGACGTGCATATAAAAATAATTAAGCTAGGGAGTACGACATAAATGAACAGACCATCGAAATTGGCCTCTGCAATAAAGTTCGGATTGATCGCATCTGTATCTACATCAGCAATTACTGTTTCTACAGCAGCCTACGCTGAAGAGGAAGCTAAAGTAGAGCGTATCGCTGTAACCGGCTCCCGTATTCAACGACAGGATATGGAAACAGCCTCTCCAGTTACCGTTATTGACGCAGCAACAATTAAAGCTGAAGGCTTTACTTCTGTCGACCAAATGCTACAAGCACAAACTTCTATGGCTGGTGCTGCTATGGGGTCAAGTACTAACAACGGTTCAGACGGTGTTGCTCAAGTTGACCTTCGTGGTATGGGCTCACAGCGTACGTTAGTATTGCTTAACGGTCGCCGTATGGTTAACTCAGGTTCAGGTGCTGATAGCGCTGTGGATCTTAACTCTATCCCTGTTGCAATGATTGCACGTGTAGAGATTCTAAAAGATGGTGCATCAGCAGTCTATGGCTCTGACGCTATTGCAGGTGTTGTTAACATCATCACTAAAAAAGATTTTGATGGCTTCCAGATAGATGTAACTGGTGGCATGACTGATAAGAGCGACGGTGAAAACGGCGAAATCAGTGCGCTTTACGGTTTTAATACCGATACAGGTAACTACACATTCGGTGCTGCTTACTCTGAGCGTCGTGGTGTTGTTCAATCTGATCGTGACTGGACAGATCCAGGTAACAGTTCATTTACGCCAAATGGCGGCATTGTTGGAAATCAATTGGATGAGAATGGAAATCCAATACTAGATGACAAAGGCAACAATAAAACAGAAGTTAAGAATAATGATGGCACTGCGTGGGTTCCCCAAGGGCAAGGCTATGATTATACTCAAGACAGTTTTTACCAGACCCCAAGTAAGCGTTACAGCTTGTTTGCTAACATGACTCAAGAGCTTGGCGATGAGCTAGTGCTAACGGGTGATATTCTTTACACCAAGCGTAAGTCAAACCAGCAGTTGGCGCCTCAGCCAGCAAATTTACAGCTAGATGTCTGTAAGACAGGTCAAGATCCATTAACTTGTGCAGAAATTACGCCTGAAATGGCGGCTGGTGGTATTGTTGCTGATGATAAAGGCGAGATAAACTACAGAAAACGTATGAATGACGTTGGTCCTCGTGTTTATACTCAGGACACTGACACATTACGTGTCTCAGCTGCTCTTGCTGGTTCAATTGATGTCAATACCGGTATGGATTGGGATATTTCTTATACTTACGGTAAAAACAAAGCTGAAACCGCGGTAGAAAACTCGATCAATGCAACAATCATGACAGATGCAATCTATGCTGATCAAGATGCATGGTTCAGTGGTCAGCCAATGACAGATCAAGATTTGCTTAACAGTGTTTCTTATGATGAACAGTCTGATGGTGGTAATGAGCAACATGTATTCTCTGCGGGTCTAACCGGTGAGCTTTTTGACCTTGATGCAGGTGCTGTAGCTTACGCTATCGGTGCAGAATACCGTTATGAGAGTGGTTTCTACAATCCAGACCCAATTGTGGTTGCAGGTGAAAGTACCGCTGCTCAACAAGATCCTACTGATGGTAACTACAACGTAATTTCTGTTTTCCAAGAAGTCAGCGTGCCGTTTACTGATAAGCTAACCGGTGAATTCGCGCTTCGTTTCGACGATTACTCTACATTCGGTAACGCATCGACTTGGAAAATTGGTCTAACATACGCAGCGACTGATGACTTAATGATCCGTACAGTTGCAGCGACAGGTTTCCGTGCACCAAGTGTCAGCGAGCTATACGGCGGAAACTCAGGTTCATTCGATTATCTTAAAGACCCATGGGGTAATGAGCAAGACCCACAGATCTTAGTTAACCGTACTTCAGATGAAAACCTTAAACCTGAAGAGTCTGAGTCTTACACTGCGGGTTTAGTGTATTCGCCTAGCTATGTTGATGGCATGTCACTGACTGTCGATTACTGGCGCTTTAAAGTGAAGAATGCGATTGCACGTATGGATACTCAAAATGGTTTGAACAACTGTTTTGCGGGTGACCAAGCAGCGTGTGAAGCCTTTAATATTGGTGCAGACGGTGATCTAGATAACCTTACCAACTCACTAACTAACGTCGGTTACCAAGACACTAGCGGTATCGATTTTAACCTAGCATATAGCTTTGAAGTGTTAAATCTAGACTGGACCGTTAGTAATGACACCACTTACTTGCTGAACTTTGAGCAAGATGGCGTTGATTACACAAACACTATCGATGGTAACTTCGGTGCATATGCTCAAGTACGTAACAACTTTAGTATCAAAGCTGGTCAAGATGATTGGAATGTTATGTACTTCAACCGTTATATCGGTGAGATGGATGACTTAGGCGAAGGCACTAAGGTTGATTCTATGCTTTATCATAATGTTTCAGCTAGCTACTTTATCAATGATACTTGGATGGTAAGTGCTGGTGTTAAAAACCTAACTGACGAAGAACCATCAAACGTTTCTAACGGCAGTGACGGTGGAACAGTTCCAGAAGTTTATGACACCATCGGTCGTCAGTACTTTGCGGGTGTAACCGTTAAGTTCTAAGTTTAAAACTGATTTAAAAACGAGTACTAATAAACAGTTCTAGAGAATAGAGTTTAAAGCTAATAAAAAAGCGCCGAAAGGCGCTTTTTTTTGCGTTCATTTTGTCTAAACGTTATCCCAAGCCTTGCTGAGATGAGCTCATTTGGATTAGCTCGATCTTATAACCATCAGGGTCTTCTACAAAGGCAATGACAGTACTGCCGCCAGCAACGGGACCCGCTGGACGTAGAACTTTAGCGCCAGCGTTGGCTATTGCTTCACAACGGGCATAAATATCTTCTTCACCTATGGCTATATGGCCAAAAGCGTTACCCATGTCATATTCTTCAGTGCCCCAGTTATAGGTCAGTTCAATCACCGCACTGCCTGTAGATTCTTCATCGTAGCCAACAAATGCTAGGGTATATTTGTATTCACTATTTTCGCTTTTACGTAATAATTTCATACCCATAACTTGGGTGTAAAATTCAATACTGCGCTCCAAATTTCCTACGCGTAACATGGTATGTAGTAACTGTGCCATTTCGTCCTCTTTATTTGTTGTTTTTTCTCATTGAATTATATCGAAAATATAGCCGATGGATACTGTTTGCTATTAGGATAGAGTATTGACTACATTAGACCGTGCGCAGATCACAAAACGTTTAAATTAGCCTGATAAAGTCTCATTTATCTTATAGTATTAATTAACTTATTCGAGGAGTTACCGATGCAAACTGAACTAAAAATGTCGCTAGGACTTAGCGTTATTATTGCGGTTGGACTGTCTATTTTCTTTATCAATATGTTTTAAAAAAAGCCGCGAAAGCGGCTTTTTTATGGGTGATATTTATCATAAACCGTGAAGGTGTTATTAATCTTCAGGGTAAATTTTGTCTTTAAATTCACACAAGTCTTCAATTATACAGCTGCCACAACGAGGCTTTCTGGCAATGCAGGTGTAGCGGCCGTGTAAAATCAACCAGTGATGTACATCAACTTTAAATTCAGTTGGCACCACTTTTAACAGTTTCTTCTCGACTTCAACGACATTTTTACCCATCGCAAACTTAGTACGATTTGAAACTCTGTCAATGTGAGTATCTACCGCGATGGTAGGCCAGCCGAATGCGGTATTAAGTACTACGTTAGCTGTTTTTCTACCAACGCCAGGTAGCGCCTCTAATGCTTCTCTATTTTCGGGTACCACACCATCATATTGCTCGACTAAGATCTCACAGGCTTTAACGACATTAATTGCTTTATTGTTGTATAAGCCAATGGTCTTAATATACTGCTTGAGTCCGTCAACCCCAAGGGCGGCAATACTATGCGCTGTATTAGCGACAGGAAATAATTTTTTTGTTGCTTTGTTAACACTAACATCGGTTGCTTGAGCTGAAAGTGTCACTGCCACTAACAGCTCAAATGGACTTGAGAAATTCAGCTCAGTTTCAGGATGAGGGTTGTTATCTCTAAGTCGCTCTAAAATAATGCGCCGTTTTTCTGTGTTCATATGCCAGTATCCATCGATGTTATTATTATTTTGAAGATGATATTTTTAGATTAAATGAACCTGTATTAGTTAACTTTCGTGATCCTAACGCGTGTTGGCGCTGCTTCCTCAATCTTAGGCTGTCTAGCCTCGAAGTAACTATCAATTACATTTTTAAGCGCGATCAGCAGTCCAATTCCGATAAAAGCACCGGGTGGAAGCATGGCTAACAAAAAAGTGGTATCGACTTGCCAAAGCTGGATCGTTAACCCTTTTGCCCATTCACCTAATAACTGGTCCGCACCGTAAAAGAGCGTACCTTGTCCCAATATTTCACGGCTAGCACCTAGTACGCAAAGTACGAGAGTAAAACCTAATCCCATCATTAATCCGTCGAAGGCTGATTTTGCTACGTTGTTTCGCGAGGCAAATGCTTCAGCTCGGCCAATGATGACGCAGTTGGTCACAATCAGTGGTAAAAATATCCCTAGCGACAGGTAAAGACCATAGGCATAAGCATTAATGAATAGCTGAACGCTGGTGACCAATGCGGCAATGATCATTACAAACACCGGTATGCGGATCTCTTTCGGGACAAAATCTCTCACTAAAGAGACTAAAATGTTCGAACCAATCAACACCAGTAATGTCGCCAACCCAAGTCCTAACGCATTGGTTAAAGTGGCTGTAACGGCGAGCAACGGACATAAGCCCAGTAATTGAACTAGCCCTGGGTTGTTCTTCCAAAGTCCTTGCCAGGCTAACTCTTTATAATCACTCATTACCTACCTCACAGTTAGCGGGCGCATCTAATAGTTCGTCTTTATGTGCATTAAAATATAGCGTGGCTTTTTTAACCGCTTTTACGAATGCTCTGGGTGTAATTGTAGCACCAGTAAATTGGTCTATCTCTCCGCCATCTTTTTTTACATGCCAGCGTTTATCTTTGTCTGACAATATCGATAACCCTTTGAACGAAGATACCCAATCTGATTTTCTTCGCTCGATTTTGTCACCTAAGCCAGGGGTTTCTTGATGTGAAAGTGTACGCACGCCTAACACGGTGCCTGACTTATCTAAGCCGATGATAATTCTAATGTCGCCGTTGTAACCATCGGGTGCAACAGTTTCAATTGCGATGGCAATACCAATACCCTCTTTTGTAGCAATATAAGCTGGAAGGGGCTTGTCAGTGCCTAGGAAATCAACAGATGTAATGGTTATGCAATGTTCTGTGAGCTCGTTATCATGTAATTCATCAGGAATTATCTGATGTAGCACTCTTGCCAGCTCAATCTGTTCCTGTTGCTTTATTTTAGCAAATGTAAGCTGGTTGACTACGGCGACTAGTCCGGTGCAAAGCAGGGCAAATAGTGCGAGTAACAAACCATTTTTTAACATTGAATTTTTCAAAATATTGTCTCTAAACTGATTTTCAAAATATAGCCTCTAAACACAGTCTTGATGGCACCTATTTGACTTAAGTTCCGCTGTTTTACTCGCCATTTAACGGCGATTAGTTTCCAGAGCGATGCCCGTAGCTACGTGGTTTTACATAATAATCGATGAAAGGTGCACATAGGTTCGCCAGTAAAACCGCGAAGGCAAATGCGTCTGGATAGCCACCATAAGTACGGATAACATAAACTAATACTCCGATTAAGGCACCAAATAGCAATCTACCTCGTACGCTGGTTGCCGCGGTGACCGGATCGGTGGCGATAAAGAATACGGCCAGCATCGTTGCGCCTGAAAACAGTTGGAATAATGGACCAATGTGTGTGTCTGGGCTTAATAAGTAACCAAAGCTACTGCATACAAAAAGAGAGGCAATAATGCCGACACTTATCTGCCATCGGATAACTTTTAATTTAAGCATGGCGAGGCCGCCAAGTAAGTAGGCAATATTTACCCAAAACCAACCTACGCCGTAACCGTCAGAGAAAATGGCTTTCGTTAGGCTTTCTGTAATGGTTAATCCAAGTGATAAGTCAGTCTTTACTGTATCGAGAGGCGTCGCCATTGCTATGCCGTCAAAACCCAATTTGTATATATTGAGTTGCTCTGACGTCATGGTTCCAAAAATGGCTTTGAGTGTTAACCCTAAATCCATTGGCGTTGACGCTAATGATAACGGTACTGCCCAACTGGTCATTTGTACTGGAAAGGAGATCAGTAACATGACATAGGCTGCCATCGCGGGATTAAATATATTTTGCCCTAAGCCACCGTATAGGTGTTTGACGATGACAATGGCAAAGACAGTACCTATCACTACGACCCACCAAGGTGCTATTGAGGGGATTGAGACCCCGATTAATAACGCCGTAAGGACCGCGCTATTGTCGCTTATGGTCGGTCGAACAGGACGCTTTCTTAGCTTGAGTACGGCTGATTCACTGAGCAAAGCAACAGCAATCGCCAGTAATACTTGGATCAAAACACCCCAGCCAAAAAAGTAAAACTGGGTAGCGATACCGGGGAGTGCACACAAAATGACTCTTCGCATCACACTTTGGGTTTGCAGCTGCACTTTTAAGTGTGGCGATGAAGCTAACTTAAATGCCATGAATTATTCCTTCTCTTCCAATTTGGCTTGCGCTTTTTTTGCTTTCGCCTTGGCGACAGCTGCAGCAATACGGGCTTTTTTGATATCCTCTGGTGAGAGTGCTATTTCTGTCAGAGTCCCTAAATCGTTATCTAGCACGCTACTTTGCGTCGGTGCTGACGCATCAATAACAGCGGACTGCTTTTTTGCTTTCGCCTTGGCGATAGCTGCAGCAATACGGGCTTTTTTGATCTCTTCAGGCGAGAGCTGTAACTCTGTTTTAGTGACCAATTCAGCTACTACCGCGTTGTTTTGAACTGGCTCTGCATCAAGCTGTCGTAGTTTCTTTGCCTTGGCGCGAGCGATAGCGGCGGCCACTTTCGCTTTCTTTTCGTCTACAGCATCTACAGAATGAGCTTCTTCTGTAACGTCGAGAGACTTCACCACCGTTGTGTTTTGTTGTGCCTTTTTGGCTTTTGCTCTGGCAATGGCCGCGTTTACTTTAGCTTTTTTATCATTGCTCTCGTCGACTTCTACATCGTCGGAGTCAGCTGGCTGTTTATTCGTTGCAGCAGGAGAGGCTTTCTTAGCCTTTGCACGAGCAACCGCGGCGGCTATTTGCGCCTTTTTATCTTGAACAGCGTCCGTTGCAGTGGTGTCTCCAGCATTCGACTCGGCGGCTTTCTTCGCCTTAATGCGTGCCATGGCTTCTGCCACCGCATTGTTGTCGGTGCTCCCCATGTTATTTTTACGACGTTCGGCAGCTTCTTTTGCTTTAGTTTCTCGAGCGAGTTTTTCATCTTCCAGTCGTTGCTGTCTCGCATCAAAACGTTGTTTGGCTAAATCCGCCTGTTTTTTCTCTTCAGATTGTGTACGCAGTGCAGATTTAGCGACGCGATAATATTCAACTAATGGAATGTCACTTGGACAAACATAACTGCAGCAACCGCACTCAATACAATCACGAAGATTAAAGCTAGCGGCTTTGTCATATTCCTCTGCTTGAGCATGCCAAAAAAGCTGCTGTGGTAATAGCAATGCAGGGCATACTACGGCGCATTCTCCGCAACGAATGCAAGGCATTTCATGTTGTTCTTCTGCGATCTCTTCACTGCTTGGCAATAATACACAGTTGGTGCCTTTAAGCACCGGCGCTGCGACATCAGGTAATAAGTGGCCCATCATTGGGCCGCCGATAATGACTTTATCTTGGTTTAGATCGCCTTTAAAGCCGTTAGTGTGAAGAATATGCTCAATCGGCGTGCCTATCGGCATCCAGTAGTTACCAGGATTTTCGCTATTAAGTCCAGTAACCGTGACCACTCTTGATGTGAGTGGTTTTCCATTAATGACAGCATCTTGTATTGCGTATGCGGTACCTACATTTTGTACCAGCATACCAAGCTGGGCGGGTATTGCGCCTGAAGGTACTTCTTGACCGGTTAAAATTTGGATTAACTGTTTCTCACCGCCAGATGGGTATTTTGTGGGTACTTTTGTGATCCTAACTTGGTCACTGGACAGTTCGCTTCGATTGAGTGAATGCTGCATTGCTTCACTGGCTTCGGGTTTATTATCTTCAATGGCGATAATGATCCGTTTAGGGGTCAATAAGCGTTCAATAATGGCGATGCCGGACAGGATTTGATCGCTATGCTCTTGCATTAATCTATCATCGGACGTGATGTAAGGTTCACACTCAATACCGTTGATGATCACGAGCTCAATGTCGCTCGCTGGTCGTAGTTTTATGTGGGTCGGAAATGCGGCTCCACCGAGGCCAGCTATACCAGCGTCTTGGATCTTTTTTAAGATCTGTTGATTGTCCAACGCGGAAACGTCACTGGTAATGGCTTCGATAGCTTCATCTTGTCCGTCAGCGGCGAGCACACAGCTTAAAACAGGTAAGCCAGAAGCATGATTGCTGGGCATCTGTTTAATGGCTGTAATGGTGCCTGAAGTCGGTGCGTGCACAGGACAATGAGAGAAACTGGTGCCTGTTGTCAGTGCTTGGCCTTTTAATACCCGCTCACCGGCGTTGATACTAAGCAACGCACTATCGCCCACTTGTGGAACAGGAATGACAAATTGCTTTGCTAAGGGGAAATCGGCAATAGCGGTCTTATTTGATAGCGTTTTTAACTCTGGGGGGTGGATACCACCATGCGAGCGCCAAAGCGTTCCTTTATCAACTTGTTCTAATAAAGTTAGCACTGCGGATCCTCTTGCACTTGTGTTACTGGAATCGCATTTAACTGCCAATTCCAGGTCTTAGTTGTTTGTTCGATGGGAAGCATATCAATACAATCTACAGGGCAGGGAGCAACGCATAGATCGCAACCGGTGCAATAATCGATAATGACAGTATGCATCAGCTTTCCTGACCCTAAAATGGCATCGACAGGGCAAGCTTGAATGCATTTAGTACATCCTATGCATTCGTCTTCACGTATATAGGCGACTTTTTTCTCTTGGACTTCCTCTGTGGCGTTGAGAGGCTCAGGATCTACGCCAAGGAGATCAGCAATCTTCTCCATTGTGGCAGTGCCACCCGGGGGGCATTTATTGATCTTATCACCATTGGCAATAGCATCAGCATAAGGCTTGCAACCCGGATACCCACATTGACCACATTGTGTTTGGGGCAGTAATGCTTCCACTTGCTCTGCAAGCGGATCTCCTTCAACTTTAAATTTTTCAGCGGCAAATCCCAGCAAAATACCAAAGACAAGCGCGAGTACTGTGAGAACAACAACAGCAATGACAATACCTGACATGTTTATTTAACCAACCCTGTAAAGCCCATAAATGCAAGGGACATAAGACCCGCGGTTACCATTGCGATAGCGCCACCTTGAAACGGGGCGGGTATATCTGCAGCGGCGAGTCGTTCACGCATTGCTGAAAATAGGATCAAGACTAACGAAAATCCAACCGCTGCACCGAAACCGAATATGGCAGACTCAAAAAAATTATGGTCTTCATTAATATTGAGCAGGGCAACACCAAGTACTGCGCAGTTTGTGGTGATCAAGGGTAAGTAAATACCTAACGCGCGATGTAATGAAGCACTGGTTTTTTGTACTAACATTTCGGTAAATTGAACAACCACGGCGATAACTAAAATAAAGCTCATTGTCCTCAAGTAACCGAGATCAAAAGGTAATAGCAGGTATTGGTTTACTAGATAGCTGAGAATAGACGCGAGCGTCAACACAAATGTGGTCGCCATGGACATACCAATAGCAGACTCAAGTTTGCTGGACACCCCCATAAAAGGGCATAAACCTAGGAATTTTACTAATACAAAGTTATTGACCAGCACCGTGCCGACCAACAATAGGAGATATTCACTCATCTCAATTCATTTTTTAGACAATCTTAGCGCTATTATCGGCTTTTCCGACACTATAAACAACACAAAGAAAACAAGGACAAATAAATTTGATTTCTTGTGGGTGAAATTAACGCACTATTTCAATTTTCCGCTCTTACTCACGGTGATTAACGGCGTTGGCTTCGCAATATAGTATCCTTGAAGCCCATCGAGTAATAGCTGCTCCATGGCCAATTTTTCTTGTTGATTTTCGACGCTGGTCGCAATCACTTTAATCATCAGTTTTCTTGCTATATCAATGATCATTTTCACAAAAAACTGATTATGTGTGTCCGAAATAATACCTCGAGTATAACTACCATCTAACTTGATAAAGTCTGGGCGAACATCTTTAAAAAACTTGAACGAGGTAAAGCCGAGACCAAATCTTTCAATCGATACTCGAGCGCCAACACTATGCACTTCATTGATGAAATGATATGTCGCAGATAAGTTGGTTTGCATCCCCGATTCACTGACTTCAAAAACAAGTCTAGCGGCCAAATGTCGTTGGCGAACCAAAATGTTTTTGAGCCAAGCGACAAAGCTTTCTTGGTTTGCGGATGATGAGCTGATATTGATCCCAAATAGGCCCGTAAGCGAAGGCATATTAATGAGCGTGCTCAGCGTTTTTAATATCACTAGTTTATCAAGTTCTTCACTCATGCCATGGCGCTCTGCCATCGCGATAACCGTGGTAGTGGGTAAGAATTTACCTTGATCGTTGTAAAAGCGAGACAACAGCTCTCGGTAAGACTCAATATTAGTTCGGCAGGGACGAATAGGCTGAGCGTAAAATTTTATCGCTTTCCGTTTTAGAATATCATCGATTGCGATTTTCCAACGGCTATCACCAAACAGTTCATCACCCGACAGCTTCTGCTGTACATGAAAACTATTTGGGCCAAGTGTTTGCGCAATACTGACGGCAGTATCGGCTAATGTCATTAATGACACGGGATCAGAGCCTTGCAGATAAGGGCATAAACCTATGTAGGCGACAGAATCGGTGCCCAAATTTTGTTGGTACTCATCAAAGGCAACTTTAAGCTCCTCGATAATAGTGGTGCCATCTTTTAAGGATATGTCGGGTAATATGAGTGCAAAATCAGCAGTCGATATGCGATAAAAATAAGCATTGGGTGATTTAACTAAAGACTTTCTGATGTGGTTGGCTATGCGTGTTAAATAATCATCACCCGCTTCACGCCCATGTAGCTGGTTGATGACGGCAAGCTCAGTCGCTCTAACGATAGCCAGTACACCTAATTGTTGGCTGTTAGGCAAACATATTTCATTTAACTTTTCAGTGAATTTAGCGCGTGTACCGAAGCCCGTGACTGGGTCCTGAAAGGCGACTCTAGTGAGCTTTTCATGGGCATCATTAAACTCATCCACTTTAGCTTTTAGATTGCTTTGGCATGACTCTAGCACTTTTGCTAATGGAGTGAACTCTCCCTTTAATTTAGATTTTTGAATCGCATGGAAAGTAAAATTGGGTAAGTCATCGATTATTTTGCAACTGTAGCGCAACTTTTTAGCGTGGAGTGCCGCGAGTAACACATTAAAAACACTGATGAGTAGGAAGGTGCCCCAAATTAACAGCAGTTGATATTGAAATCGATTGGATACTGCAGTGAGCTCTTTGTCTATGGCAAGCTTGACCTGTAATCGACCATTAGCGAGTGTTCGGGTTAACGGGATATCAATCTGATATATATTTTTAATAATACTTCTACTTTCAGCAAGTAACTTGCCGTGAGTGAAGCTATTGTCACTGTCATTGGTGTCGATGTATTGGAAGAACTGAAAATTAAAACTCGTCGTCAAATGTTGGTATAACGCCTTGCCATTGCCTTGCCAATTGCTTTGGGTCGCAATACTTGCAGTATATTTTGTGAGTTCTTGCTCGCGACTATGGGCAAAATCAGCTTGATTGATTGAATAGGTAATGAAGGTGAGCCCGCAGAAAACGAACACTAAAAAAAGTTGAGAGTATCTGAAGCTGGTCATAATGAGTCCATTCACAATCATAGAAGACAAAATTGTTCTAAAAAGGTGTATCTCTATGGGTATTATAAACAGGTTTTAGATTGAATATCAGTTGCTTTGTTTGATGAGTGTTTTATTTGAACGATTATTTCTTGATTATCGAGAGGCTTGTTATGGAAAAGCAGAGATTAATTTAGATAAGGTTGGCTCCCCAGACTGGACTCGAACCAGTGACATACGGATTAACAGTCCGCCGTTCTACCAACTGAACTACAGGGGAATCACAGTACTACCTATATCTAACTTATCTTTAAATTGGCTCCCCGGACTGGACTCGAACCAGTGACATACGGATTAACAGTCCGCCGTTCTACCAACTGAACTACAGGGGAATCGCTTTAAATCTAAATCTTAAATAAAATGTTGGCTCCCCGGACTGGACTCGAACCAGTGACATACGGATTAACAGTCCGCCGTTCTACCAACTGAACTACAGGGGAATCGCATTTTACTTCTTTTACGCTGATAAAAATGTGGCTCCCCGGACTGGACTCGAACCAGTGACATACGGATTAACAGTCCGCCGTTCTACCAACTGAACTACAGGGGAATTGCATTTTTACCAATATTTAACGGTGATATAAAAGTGGCTCCCCGGACTGGACTCGAACCAGTGACATACGGATTAACAGTCCGCCGTTCTACCAACTGAACTACAGGGGAATTGCTCTTTTATATTACCAGATAAATATCTGATTAACTTAAACTTTGGCTCCCCAGACTGGACTCGAACCAGTGACATACGGATTAACAGTCCGCCGTTCTACCAGCTGAACTACAGGGGAATCGTTTAAGTTATGTCTCGTTGAAGACGGAGCGCATATTAAATGGCTCTTACTACTGAGTCAACTCGACAATGGAAAAAAAGTGAATTTATGCGGTTAAGTGTTCATCAAATGTGCATCATGGTGATGAATGCACCATATTTGTCATTAACTGAACAGCTAGAACGCAAGTGAATGAGTTAATCGTAGTTTTCGATTACTTTCAAAGTATATAGAGAAAAACAATGCTTCAAACAGAAGAGTACGAGCACTTCATATGTAATAAAATTACAAAATCTTGCTACATAAAGCTTCAGTAGCAGTATTGGTTAAAAGTCCCGCTATAACAAGGCTAGAGTGAGTTATCCACTAAATCTGTGGATAAGCCTGTGGGTTAAGTGAAAAAATCGGTTGCTAAGGCCTATGAATAGGGGCTTGAGCTTAAAATGAGCAATTTTGTCGAGTTTTTTTTTTATTGTTTAAAAACAGACTGATGTAAAAATCAACAGTTAATTTTTTGCCATTCAGAGGGTGTTGCCAAATTGTAACCGCTTATTGTGGTCGAATTGTGAATTAAAGTGCCTGTTCTAGGCCGTTGTAGCCTAATATCCCTTGCTAAGTACTTGATTGTTATCTTGTCACAAACTTTCATATGATTAATCATAAACGGTAATAACATTGGTGTAAGAGCGTTTAGTAAGAAGTACATTCTGCTGAGCGCATTATTTCTAATATAAAGTGATGCTTATAAACTTTGTGGTGGTCGATATTCGTTAGATTGGATTAAAGGTGGAAAACTAGCCCATAAGAGTTGAACTGACCTTAAACGCTCATGATATCAATGCGATTAATGTGAAGGCTATGTACAGGGCTCACTTTGGATAGCCGTATATATAGCAATAACCTCTGCTGTTACCTACATTGTTGAATCTTCTGTATCGGTGATAATTTTACGGTTCATGCCATCTTAGTGTTAAATAGGGTAAAATGCGCCCAAGTAAAATGAGGAAGCATAACCTAGTGTCTGAATCTGTATTTCAATTGGAATCGCAATACCAACCTGCGGGCGATCAACCTACGGCAATTAAACAGCTTGTCGATGGATTAGAGTCTGGGGTTGCCAGTCAAACCTTATTAGGTGTTACTGGCTCAGGAAAAACGTTTACTATCGCCAATGTGATAGAACAAATGTCTCGACCGACTATTATCATGGCACCCAACAAGACACTGGCAGCTCAACTCTATGGTGAGATGAAAGAGTTCTTTCCACATAATGCCGTTGAGTACTTTGTTTCTTACTATGACTATTACCAGCCTGAAGCTTATGTTCCCTCTACCGGTACCTTTATCGAAAAGGATGCCTCGGTCAACGCACACATTGAACAGATGCGTTTGTCAGCAACCAAGGCACTGCTCGAGCGTAAAGACGTAGTCCTCATAGCCTCTGTTTCTGCTATCTACGGCTTGGGTGATCCAAAAGCCTATATGAAAATGTTATTGCACCTTCGAGAAGGAGCGATAATGGAACAGCGCGATATGCTGAAACGACTCAGTGAACTGCAATATAAGCGCAATGATACCGATCTTCAGCGCGGTACTTACCGTGTTCGCGGTGAGGTTATTGACGTATTCCCTGCAGATTCCGATAAACATGCCATTAGAGTAGAGCTTTTTGATGATGAGATTGAGCGACTGAGCCTGTTTGATCCGTTAACGGGGCACATTGTTAAGCGTATTGCCCGTATTACCGTATACCCTAAGAGTCACTATGTTACGCCGCGTGAATCTATACTCGCCGCAACAGAGTACATCAAAGAAGAGTTAAGAGACCGTAAGAAGCAGCTACTGGAACTCAATAAGCTGATTGAAGAGCAACGTATTACCGAGCGCGTGCAATATGATATTGAGATGATGACAGAGCTCGGATATTGCTCGGGGATCGAAAACTACTCACGCTATCTCTCGGGACGAGCTTCGGGCGATGGACCACCAACCTTGCTCGATTACTTACCCAAAGATGGTTTATTAATTATCGATGAGTCTCACGTGACCGTTCCGCAAATTGGGGCGATGTACAAAGGTGACCGTTCTCGCAAGATGAACCTTGTTGAATATGGCTTTCGCTTACCATCAGCACTTGATAATCGTCCGTTAAAATTTGAAGAGTTTGAAGCCTTAATGCCACAGAGCATTTTTGTATCAGCTACGCCGAGTGATTATGAGATTAATAAATCAGACGGTGAAATTGCTCAACAAGTCGTGCGGCCGACGGGCTTGTTGGATCCTGAGATTGAAGTGAGGCCGGTAGGGACTCAGATTGACGATCTACTCTCAGAAATTGCTAAGCGAGTGGCGGTTAACGAACGAGTGCTAGTGACGACATTAACCAAAAGAATGTCTGAAGATTTATCTGAGTATTTAGATGAACATGGAGTCAAAGTCAGATATCTGCATTCGGATATCGATACTGTTGAGCGCGTTGAAATCATCAGAGATCTCAGACTCGGCGTGTTTGATGTGCTGATTGGCATTAACTTACTGCGTGAAGGCTTAGACATGCCTGAAGTGTCATTAGTGTGCATTCTCGATGCAGATAAAGAGGGCTTTTTGCGCTCAGAGCGTTCACTTATCCAAACAATTGGCCGTGCTGCACGTAATGTGAATGGTAAAGTCATTCTTTACGGTGACCGCATAACTAAGTCTATGGATAAAGCGATTACCGAAACCAATCGCCGCAGAGTGATGCAACACCAGTACAACCTTGATAATGGAATTACCCCTAGAGGTGTTATTAAGCGTATTACCGATGTTATGGATGTGGGTGATAGCAAACAGTATGGTAACTCGCGCAAGGTGGCAGAGCAGGGCGCTGACTATCTGGTTAAACCCGCCGATATTAGCCACGAGATTGATAAGCTTGAGAAACAGATGCATGAGCATGCTAAGAATCTTGAATTTGAAGAAGCTGCAGCGGTAAGAGATCGAGTGGGTCAATTGCGAGAGCAGTTTATCAAAGCGTAGCCATGAACCGTGATGATATAGAGAATGAAAAATAGGGACCTAGTCCCTATTTTTTTAACTTCCTAACGGCATATACTGAGGCTAAACAGATAAGACCACTAATCAGTCCGACAAAATGTGCTTCAGTTGCCACTCTCGCGCCGATAAGCGCGGTGACTTCGCTACTGGCACCGTATGTTTGTTCATAGAAAACTTTTAAAATAACCCCTAGCGTAAGCAAGTAACCTGTTTTCAATCCTTTAGTGATATCAAGTACAGCACCATAAACAAATAATCCGTGCAGCATGCCACTGAGGCCGACATAGCCTTTAGTCTCAGGAAAAAACAGTAACAGCCCAATACCTTGCATTAAACTTAAAGCGACGATAATAACCGCGAGCGATTTAGCGCGGTAATGTTGCTCATGTAATAACAGTATCACCCATAAACCGGCCAAGTTCATGACCAAATGCCAGGCGTTGGTGTGCAGAAAGTTCCCGGTTAACAATCGCCAGTATTGGCCATCAAAAATCAGATCACGCCGATAGGCTAAAAGATCATCTAAGCCCAAATAAAAAAGAGCAATGCAAATGATGCTAATAATGGCAGCCACAGCGTAAGGGCTTTTTACCATTGTTGTTATTTGGTGCATTTAACCGCTAATTGCGCTTGAATATCTTTTGGGTTTGCTAAATATTCATCTAAGCCGCGTTGACGTAACAAACACGCAGGACAGGTACCACAACCATCACCTTTAAGGCCGTTATAGCACGTTAAGGTTTGCTGGCGCACTAACTCTAGACTATCGTATTTGTCAGCAAGAGCCCAAGTTTCGGCTTTATCAAGCCACATTAAAGGCGTGCTGATCTCTAATTGTCTATCCATTCCCTGCATCAATGCTGTTTGCATCGACTTGATAAATTCATTTCTACAATCAGGATAACCAGAGAAGTCTGTCTCGCATACGCCAGTAATAATGACGTCAGCATCAAGCTGGTAGGCATAGATCCCCGCAAGGGTCAGAAATAGAATATTACGCCCGGGAACAAAAGTATTTGGGATTGAATTACTATCTTTGTTTTCTTCGATAGGTATATCACGAGTCAATGCACTGACTGTTAGGTCATTGAGTATTCCAACGTCGAGTAATTTATGGCTTATGGCGCCCAACTGTTTAGATAAAGTCTTTGCTATTTCTATCTCTTGACTGTGACGCTGACCATAATCAAAGGTCACAGTGTGGACTTCATCATATTGGGTGAGTGCTTGAATAAGACAGGTAGTAGAATCTTGACCACCACTAAAAACGACAACAGCTTTGGACATAGTAAGGCTTCAATTTATATTTCTAATGAGAACTGACAGTTTAACGCAGCATCGCTCGCTTTTAAACTACTTGCGACTCGGTTAAAAATCCTCTATAAATGCCGCCCTGCTAATCACGAGGTAAATTAGATGAACTATCCAGTCAATGAAGTGTTTGAAACAATACAAGGCGAAGGCTATTTTACCGGTGTGCCTGCTATCTTTGTCAGGCTTCAAGGTTGTCCTGTTGGCTGCGCATGGTGTGATACCAAACATACTTGGGAGTTAGTGGAGAGTAATCGGGTTAAGCCTGAATTAGTTATCCAAGTTGACGGCACAATAGGTCGCTGGTCTGAGCTTTCAAGTGAACAGCTTGTCAGTGCTTTTAAGCAGAAAGGCTTTACAGCAAAACATATCGTGATTACTGGTGGTGAGCCATGTCTATATGACTTATCAGAATTGACCGCATATTTGCATGACAATGGTTATCAAACACAGATAGAAACCAGTGGTACATTCGACGTTCTATGCGACAGTGATACCTGGGTGACAGTCTCACCTAAAATTAATATGAAAGGCGGTTATAAGGTCTTAGCGCAAGCACTTGAGCGCGCGAATGAGATAAAGCACCCTGTTGCGACCAACAACCACATTGAAGAGCTTGACCAACTGTTGGCTGATATCGACTTAACGGGTAAAACCGTATGCCTGCAACCGATTAGCCAAAAGCCAAGAGCAACTGAACTGGCGATGAAAACCTGTATTGAGCGTAATTGGCGTTTATCGATACAGACCCATAAATACTTAAATATTGATTAGTCAGTAATATACTAATAAAGGTATAGCAAAAAGCCCTAGTGAGAGTGATTTCACTAGGGCTTTTTAGATCTTGTTTACAGACTATGTTTTAGAGGGGCAATCTAGCACGCTAGTCATACTAAATTGCTTCAGAGCGTCATTATAAGGTGTTAAGTCACCAATGTTAGCTTGCACCCACTCAGGACTGTAATAAGTATCTAGGTAGCGCTCACCAGAGTCACAGATAAGAGTAACGATAGAACCTGTTTGTCCCTTCTTAGCCATTTCAGAGGCTAACTGCAATACGCCATACAGGTTAGTGCCGGTTGATGGACCCGTTTTGCGACCAATGATGCTCTCTAGCCAATAGATGGTCGCTATAGATGCTGGATCAGGGATTTTACGCATTTCATCAACTACACCAGGGATGAAAGAGGGTTCCACTCTTGGTCGGCCTATACCTTCTATCTTACTGCCGTTAACACAAGTAATTTTTTTATCGCCATTGTTGAAATAGTCGAAGAAAACTGAGTTTTCAGGATCGACAACACAAAGTTTAGTGGCTAACCGTTGGTAGCGGATATAGCGTCCTATTGTTGCTGAGGTGCCACCCGTGCCAGGGCTCATCACTATCCAAGTAGGAATTGAATGTTGCTCTTTTTCCATCTGGTTAAAAATAGCGTTGGCAATATTATTGTTGCCGCGCCAATCAGTCGCACGCTCTGCGTAAGTAAACTGGTCCATATAATGGCCATCAAGCTCTTGCGCTAGTCGTTCTGATTCGGCATAGATTTTACTTGAGTGGTCAACGAAATGGCATTGTCCTCCGTAGAATTCAATTTGCTGAATTTTTGTCTTAGCGGTACTACTTGGCATGACTGCGATAAAGGGCAGTCCAAGTAAACGAGCAAAGTAGGCTTCTGATACCGCGGTACTGCCCGAAGATGATTCTATCACCGTGGTGTTCTCTTTTATCCAGCCATTACATAAAGCGTAAAGAAAAAGAGAGCGGGCCAGACGGTGCTTTAAACTACCAGTTGGGTGGGTACTTTCATCTTTCAGATAAATATCTATTCCGCTCAAACTCGGTGTTTCGAGTTTGATGAGATGAGTGTCAGCACTTCGTTGAAAGTCAGCCTCAATTTTTTCGATGGCTTGATTTACCCAATAATTGGTCACGTTAAGGCCTTAGCTGGTAGTAACAAAGCTAAATCATAGTGAAATTGATCAGGGATTGGTAGTAGAAACGGTAGATAAAAATCAGAAATGAGGTTTGGCAACGTTAAGTAAGCTAATGATTAACCTTGATTTTACAACTTTGATAGTTTTAAATTATGAGATGGATATCATAGGATTAAATGAATTTGATCTTTGGCTAGAGAAGTAAGAAGTGGTGGAGGGAGAAGGATTCGAACCTTCGAAGGCTGAGCCGTCAGATTTACAGTCTGATCCCTTTGGCCACTCGGGAACCCCTCCACATTTTTCTTACTTTCATTCTGTCCACAATATTGGCCTACTGTGGTTAACTCTTAACTCTTTAAAGTAAAGTGGTGGAGGGAGAAGGATTCGAACCTTCGAAGGCTGAGCCGTCAGATTTACAGTCTGATCCCTTTGGCCACTCGGGAACCCCTCCACATTTTACTTTAATCTTACCCACAATATTGGCCTACTGCGGTTAACACTTAACACTTAACACTTAACACAAATCGTAAATAGAAATGGTGGAGGGAGAAGGATTCGAACCTTCGAAGGCTGAGCCGTCAGATTTACAGTCTGATCCCTTTGGCCACTCGGGAACCCCTCCACGAATATCTTTCTACTAACTAATTGTGCGCAAATGGTGGAGGGAGAAGGATTCGAACCTTCGAAGGCTGAGCCGTCAGATTTACAGTCTGATCCCTTTGGCCACTCGGGAACCCCTCCTCAATTGCGGCGGCAATAGTAGTCAGATTTTTTTCCTGTGTAAAGCTTAAATTTGAAATAATGTCTAAAGTATTTGGTTAAGTGGTCGATTAACTATCAACAGGTTGTTTTGTAGGTTTTTTTTTATGCTAATCGAGTGTTATGCAAGCAGTTAACCCTTTAGTTAATGAATTACAGTTAGGCTCACGTCTTAACAGTGCTGTCGAGTCGAATCGTCGTGGTGAGTTTGCTTTATTGCTTTCTTTGCTATCTGCCGATGCTAGCGATATGGCACAGTTCCAAACACCTGAGTTTAAACAGGTAGATTTACGCGCTAAATTCAACTTAGGCGAAAGCCAGCCGTTGATAAACCTACTTAACAGTGACACCCACATTACCAATAACAGTTCTTCATTCCAAAGTGGTGGCACAACTTCCTTTAGACTCGCCAATGCTATTCATGAAGAAGCGCTGGTTATTCGGCGTAAAGAACCGCTAGAGATGGAAGAGGTTATTGCAAACTGCGAGCTCAACACACGCCTTCGTTATCAAAACATACCCACAGAACAGCCCGTAAAACTGAACCATTTTGTAGATCAACTGGTTATGCAACGTCAAATGAGTGAATTAATTGCTCAAGTTTGAGAATGATCCCTTTGTCGCACGTTAAGCTGATATATAATCTGAACATATATCTTGTGTAGGAAAGAGGCTTAACATGAAAAATATTCAAAAGGCACAATCTGATCTAGTTAATGACACGTGTAATGATTGTGGTAGCTTTGTTGACGTTGGTGCAGTGATCGATGAACATGACACGGTATTAGAATTAGCGTTTTCTAGCGAAGATGCAGCTAAAGTCGTTGCAGAGAAAGCAACCAAACGTTTTGTTGATGTTGGTAGCGAAATATCAATAACGGGTAATGATGTTAATTTGGTGCTAACCTTCTCATTTAGTGCAGAAAAGATGATTTTTCAATTAGAGAATAGTTTGTAAGCAATAACGGTATGTCTTGCTGGTATCACTGTTTTTCGGTATCTTCTTTGCTATAAAAATTAGTCGCAAGTATGAAGCTAATTTCTCCGACCATTTGGTGAACCCTTTGTTTGCCTTGCTTTAGGATATCGAGTGAAGAAACATAGATACCAGAAACTTTTAGAACAGATTGTTAACTCAGAGGCAAAGCAAGTAGGCGACTTTCACGCCACGGCTAAAATGTCTACGGAGTTACTTTTTGAACAGCTCGAGGTCTCTCGAGTTGTTATTTCTGGTTTAAGTGAACTCACTAATACGTTAGAAACGGTATACACCGAACCTGCTATTGCGCTAAATGTCGCCCTCCAATCTCGCCCTCAACCATTAGCTTGCCCTATCTTTGTTGAAGAACTTAGAGTGAACAGACATGTTGCTTCCGACCACTGTGTTGAAGATTGTCGCCTTATAGAGCTCAATGGCTATTATCAGCAACACGACGTCAAAGCCGCTTTAGAAGTTGCAATAAGGATCAATGGTCACTTAGAAGGTGTATTGAGCTTAGAGCGTCATACAGGAACTCCTGCCTGGCAAGACTCAGAGATCCAATTAGCCTCTCAAGTCGCCGACCAACTCGCGCTCACATTGGCAACCCAATACTCTTATGATAAAGATGAGCGCTTAAAGCTATTTTTGTCTGCAACCGAGCAGTCTGACCAGATTATGATGGTGGTGAACCTTTCGTCAGCCTGTATCGAATACGTCAATCATGCCCATTTTGAGCTGACTCACATCCCCAAAGATCAAATCATTGGGCGTCCTGTTCAGGCGCTAGATTTTTTTAAACAGTTCCCTCAAAAAGCAGAGAGTGTGCTTGCAAAAGCACGGGCTGGAGAAAGCTCTGAAGAGGAGATGAAACTCGTTCGTCGTGATGGTTCAGATTATTGGGTTCGGCTCAGCGTAAAGCGGTTTATCTCAGAAAGAGGCAATCACTTTGCGTTAATTAATGCAGACAACTGTACCGAACAGCACCTTCATCAGAGCGAATTAGAAAGGTTGGCGTGGCGCTGTACTTTAACCGGCTTATATAATCGTACTCATTTTAGCTGCGTATTAGATAAGGCCAAAGAGGGTCACCTAGTACTCATCGATCTGCGTGGTTTCAAACGTTTTAATGATACCTATGGTCATGCTAATGGCGATTTGATGCTGATTGAAGTCGCTAGGCGAATTCGACACTTCGCCGATATTAACCATATTACAGAGATTGCGCGTATTGGCAGTGATGAGTTTGCTGTGTTAATCGCTGATTCGTGTGATGTTAACGTCATTAACGCCTTAATTGAACGTCTATATCGTCAAGTAGAGCTCCCCGTCAGTATCGGTACCGAGCAGATAGAACCCAAACCCGCCTTAGCCTCTGTTGATATCGCCTCGATTGAACAACTTTTTCCGGCACTGACTTGCGCTGATATTGCTTTGCAGTATGCAAAAAATAAGCAAGGCGATGCCATTCAAGTCTTTAACTCTGCATTACTTAATGCATTTAAAGAGGATGCTCAAATAGAGAGAGATTTAGCGGTGGCAATAAAAGGTCGCCAGTTTGAACTTTACTATCAACCGTTAAAAGATTTGCAGAAACAAACTTACATCGGTGCAGAAGCACTTATTCGATGGCATCACCCTAAAAAAGGCGTGTTGTATCCAGGTGCTTTTATTGATATTGCAGAACAAACGGGGCTTATCACCGATATAGGGGCATGGGTTTTAGAAGCGGCATGTAAACAGCTAAATTTATGGCAGCATCGTCAAATAGATATTTCAATGCACGTCAATGTCTCTGCGAGACAGTTTTTTAGCGGGACGTTGTTTGAGCAGGTTTGGGAACTAATTGGCCGTTATAAGTTGACTCCACAGAGTTTAATTCTGGAAATTACAGAGACAGAATTGATGGAAGATATTCGTTTAGCCACCAATTTATGCAATGAGTTAGCAGAGTTGGGTGTCGGTTTAGCCATAGACGATTTTGGTACAGGCTACAGTTCAATGCGGTATTTGAAACAGTTCCCCATTAGTAAGCTTAAGATCGACCGCTCATTTATCTCGGATCTAAGCGTCAGCCATGAAAGCCGAGAAATTGTTAGCGCGATTATTGCAATGGCGTCTGCGCTAAATATTTCTCTTACTGCAGAAGGTGTTGAGACAAAAGAACAGGAGCTTTTCTTAGCTGAGCACCATTGTCACCAAGCACAAGGCTTTTTATACAGCCCAGCGTTAAGAGTCTCTGAGTTTGGCGATTTTTTAGCTAAATCGACCTTGGTACATTAAGTACTCCATATTTCCACGCTGTGTGACAATATTTCATTCTAAATGTCCCCATTATTAATATCCCAATTTTGAGGAGGTTATAAGCAGCACTGCTTAAACTTCTTACCGCTACCGCAGACACACAACGCATTTCGTTTGGGATACACAGGATCTTGTTGTAGGCCCTCAGTGTAATACCAGCGACCGTCTTCTTTTATAAAATCTGAACATTCATGTATTGCATCCAGCTTGTTGTCGTCAAGAAACCAAGCTTGGAAGCTAACTTTACCTTGGTGACCCAGTTCTGAAAACGAAATAATATCTAACGTTAACCAATTAGGTTGCGGGCCATCACTTAATGCTTGCTGTGTTAAGCCCGATAGGTAGTTTTTATGGTGAGTGTCGATGAGGTAAGGAAAGTGCCCCAAATAAAAAGCACAAAAACGTGAACGCATAAGCTGTTCAGGGCTTAGTGCTGCTTTGACACCTAAATGCAGTGGTTGGCAACAGTGACTATAGGTCTTACTTGAGCAGCAAGGGCAGGGACTCTCGGGATCAATGTTCTGGTTCATCATGAGTTTTGGGTTTTATATTGCTGTTTAACGCTGAAAATTGACGTCCATAATAAAGGTTTGAAGTGGGTTTAGCATTAAAATAAAACGAGGCTTCAGCACGATTATTAGTGTCTACCGTTAAGTACCATTTGCCGTTCTCTTTCTTTTGAGACACGGTAACAAATTTCCCCGCAAATTCGCTAACAGGCTCACCGGCATCGATTGAAGGGTGAAAACGAATAAGGTAGTAGCCGATATCCGTTGCACTCGTGCCTTCAAGGTTTCTTTCGATCACTCTGAAGTCCACTTCAATTTTGGCATTTTTATGTTTGATTTTGCCAAAAAATGTTTTATAAAGCGCAACAATATTGTCTCGCCCAAGGGTAATTTCTTCGCCTTGGCTTTCAGGGATATAGCAGGCATCTTCCGAATAAATTGATTGGATCCTACTGATATCCAATTCGTCAAATGCTTCGTTAAAATGAGTATAAAGTTCGTTTAACGCTTCGTTATCATTAGCGAAAGCTAAATGCATAGCGGCGAGGTACAGACATACTGTTAACGCCAAACGATTTGCTGCTTTTTTAAACATGTATTACTTCAAAAAAATAATTCCTAGTATCACTATAATAGACACCTTAATTGAACTAAAGAATTAGATCTTTACAAGATGTGTAAAAATAGCGGTTTGTTCATTATTTAAGCCGCCAAGTCGACTCTTTGGCATATTTTTAAAGGCGATACCCAGATTACTTCAACATGCTGGCGCAATTGACGAGTTTGAACTTTGTCACTTATCAACATGCTAAATGCTGCATTTCGAGGAGTTTTGGAAATGAGTAAGATATAAAAAAGCCATTCTTCCCCTAGAGAAAAATGGCTTTTAGATACTCGGTTAAGACGAGTATGTTAACGTGACTTCAGTTTTACCAACCGCATTGACGATTAGCCGTTTTGTTTTGTTGGTCTAACCATGTTTGCAGTGGAGCAAAATAATCAAGTACGGCTTTGGCATCCATCTCTTTAGTGCCTGTCACCGCCTCCAACGCTTCTGGCCAAGGTTTGCTTTGTCCCATCTCGAGCATGGTATTAAGCTTAGCGCCGGCTTCTTTATTACCATATATACTGCAACGGTGAACTGGTCCGGTATCGCCTGCAATTTCACAGAGTGATTTATGGAACTGGAATTGAAGTATATGGGCTAAGAAATAGCGTGTGTAAGGCACATTTCCTGGCACGTGGTATTTAGCGCCGGGGTCAAAGTCGTTTTCAGTGCGCGCGATAGGCGCTTTTACACCTTGATATTTTTCGCGTAAATCCCACCACGCTTGGTTATATTGCTCAGGTGTGATCTCACCACTAAATACTTTCCAACGCCATTGATCGATCATTAATCCGAATGGCAGAAAAGCAACTTTATCTAACGCTTGCTTTAGGAGTAAACCGATATCCTTTGATGCATCAGGGACTTCGTCGAGCAGACCAATTTGTTTTAAATAATTTGGTGTGATCGACAGCGCTATCGTGTCACCGATTGCTTCATGGAAGCCATCGTTTGCGCTATTTTTAAAGATAAATGGCTGTTCTTTGTAAGCGCGCTGATAGAAATTGTGTCCCAGCTCATGGTGAATGACCGTAAAGTCTTCGGCTGTTTTTTGAATACACATTTTTATGCGTAAATCGTCGAGGTTATCCAGATCCCAGGCTGAGGCATGGCAAACAACGTCACGATCTTCAGGTTGAACAAAGAGAGAACGTTCCCAAAAGGTATCGGGTAACGCATCAAAGCCTAACGAGGTAAAAAAGCTTTCGGCTTGTTTTACCATCTTTACTTCATCGTAATTATGTTTTGCGAGTAGCTCTGTGACGTTGTAGCCAGGATCTGCATCTTGTGGTGCAACTTGATCATAAACATTGCCCCAACTTTGTGCCCACATGTTACCTAAAAGGTGAGCGGGTATTGGGCCAGATGCTGGCGCTACAGATTCCCCATACTGTTCGTTTAACTCACCACGGACATAACAATGCAAAGAGTCATAAAGTGGCTTAACTTGCCCCCAAAGTCGGTCTAACTCATTTGAAAACGCGTCAGGCTTCATATCATATTGGCTGCGCCATAATTCAGAAAGATTTGCATAACCAAGATCTTGTGCACCTTCGTTTGCAAGTTCCACTTCTCTTTCAAACAGAGGACGCATTGGTTTTGCTATTTCACGCCAGCCTTGCCAAACTTCAAGTAACTCAGCAGGGTCTTTTGACTCAGCCATAATCGCCGATAGCTCCGGCTGGGTTAAACAGCGTCCATCTTCAAAGCAATATTTCCCCTTACCGTATAGACCGTTCAATTCGGCACTGATGTTAGCCAGCTCAGTATTCTTTGCGGGATCTAAAGGTGCAGGGAGGACGATAGAACTACGTAAAATATTTAACTTTCTTTTATCGGCATTGTTTAGTGGTAGGTCAGCGTATTGAGCGGATTGAGTCGCAAGCTTAACAGATGTACCTGTGTACTTTTCTGAGATACTCGCTGATAGGGCTGCTGTGTCTTCGGTGATGAAGTTACTGTAAATCCACTCTGAACGATTGATCTCTATCGATAAGTCAGCCATTTGAGCTTCAGCATCTGCAATGAACTTTTGCGCTTCAATCGTTTTATCAACCGTTTGAGTGCTGACGGCTGCTGTTTCATTACATGCCGTTGCGCCGAGTGAAATGGCAATCAAAGCGGATAACTTAGAAACCTTAGTAAAGGTCATGTTCATCTGTCAAAATCCTTTGTTATTTTTGTGTTGCTTATTTTACTTATTTTGTTGCTGATTGATAGTGATGAGACTTAGATGGATAAAATAGTGTACATATGTAAGGTAAACGGGGTTTTTGTTTGACAAAAAGCAAGCGAGTGTTTAATTTAAACGAGTGTTTTAAATTGAATGACTAAAGGCAACGGAATGGCAAATCGCTCCGATACAAAAACAAGAATACTGGATGCAGCAGAAAAGCTATTTGCTGAGAGAGGGTTTTCAGAAACGTCTCTTAGATTAATAACCAGTAAAGCTGAAGTAAACCTAGCATCGGTAAACTACCATTTTGGCTCAAAAAAAGAGTTGATAAGAGCGGTTTTAGCACGTTATCTCGATGTCTTTATGCCGGCGGCGGCAGATGCTATTGTGGCAGTGCGCTCTGCAGATGCGAATGCATCGCTAGATGATATCTTTTCAAGCTTGGTTAACCCATTACTAGAGCTAAACAAATTAAGATCTGAAGGCACGACGACCTTTTTGCAACTATTAGGGCGTGGCTATATAGAAAGCCAAGGCCATTTGCGCTGGTTTATTACGACCCATTATGGCAAGTATTTGAGCCTATTTGTCAAAGCTGTTGGCGAGAGTACCCCACATATTCCTCCCGCTGAGATGTTTTGGCGCTTACACTTCACCTTAGGTACAGTCGTGTTCACTATGGCGTCAGCTGACGCATTAACCGAGATTGCAGCAGCAGATTTTGGCGAACACAATGATATAGAAGCGGTTATTCGAAAAGTTATCCCTTATCTATCGGCGGGGGTATCGGTTCCTGTGAACAAGGATGCAATGTAGAAATTATGTTTATGACGTTATTAATACTCTTTATTATCGGCGTAGTGGTCATTTTTAGTGTGAAGAACATTAGAATGCAACTGGTTACGCGGCCTGTTTTTAGTTTCTTTAAGAAAGTACTGCCTCCTTTATCTGACACCGAAAAAGAAGCAATGGAAGCGGGCGATGTTTGGTGGGAGGGGGAGCTTTTTAAAGGTAAACCTAACTGGCAAACTTTACACAGTTACGGCAAACCTACGCTAACGTCTGAAGAACACGATTTTATAAATAATCAAGTTGAAACAGCGTTATCTATGATTGACGATTATGACATCGTTACCAATAGAAAAGATCTCCCGCCAGAACTGTGGGAATACTTTAAAAAAGAGGGTTTCTTTGCCCTGATCATTCCGAAAAAATACGGTGGTCGCGCCTTTTCTGCTTATGCAAACTCAACGATTGTGAGTAAAATTGCCAGCAGAAGTGTGAGTGCCGCTGTCACTGTCATGGTGCCCAACTCATTAGGTCCTGGAGAGCTATTAACCCATTACGGTACAACCGAACAAAAGGATTTTTGGTTACCTAAACTTGCAGATGGACAAGCGATCCCTTGTTTTGCATTAACAGGACCTGAAGCTGGCAGTGATGCTGGCGCAATTCCTGATACTGGCATTGTTTGTCGTCAAGAATTTAATGGTGAAGAAACCTTAGGCTTAAAGCTCAATTGGAATAAACGCTATATAACGCTTGCTCCCGTCGCTGATGTGTTAGGGCTAGCGTTTCAAATGCATGATCCAGACGGACTGCTTGGAGAGCAAAAGCATATAGGCATTACTTGTGCATTGATCCCAACAGATCATCCCGGTGTCGAGATTGGCCGTCGTCACAACCCATTACATTTAGCCTTTATGAATGGTACTACGCAAGGAAAAGAGGTCTTTATTCCACTTGACTGGATCATTGGTGGACCGCAATACGCCGGTCGCGGCTGGCGGATGCTGGTTGAGTGTTTATCTGCTGGGCGCGGAATTTCACTGCCTGCACTGTCAACGGCTTTAGGGCATATGGCCACTAAAACGACCACTGCATACAGCGCAGTAAGGCAACAATTTGGTATGCCAATCGGTCAGTTTGAAGGTGTACAAGAAGCCTTGGCGCGGATCATTAGTAACACTTACCAGCTCGAAGCGGCCAGACGCTTAACGACTACGGGTATCGACCTTAACGTTAAGCCCTCAATTGTGACTGCAATTGCGAAATATCATATGACTGAATTGGGTCGTCAGGTTATTGATGATGCGATGGATATTCAATCGGGTAAAGGCATCCAATTAGGACCTAAAAACTATCTAGGGAATGCCTATATCGCACTTCCTATCTCTATTACTGTAGAAGGTGCCAATATTCTTACGCGTAGTTTAATGATTTTTGGTCAGGGAGCGACACGTTGCCATCCTTATGTACTGGCTGAAATGGAAGCTGCTGGTATGGAAGATAAAAGTGCAGGGCTTGAACGATTCGATGATCTATTAACGGGTCATATTGGTTACGCTGCCCGCAATGCTTTCAGTGCTTTTAGCCACGCACTGTCGGGAAGCATATTTGCAGCATCTCCAGTCAGTGGCGAAACGAAGAAGTACTATAAGAGCATGACGCGGATATCTTCTGCATTAGCAATCATGACCGATATGTCTATGTTGATGCTCGGCGGCGAACTGAAGCGTAAAGAGATGTTGAGTGCGAGAATGGGGGATGTACTCAGCCAGTTGTATTTGGCATCTGCAACGTTAAAGTTGTTTGAAGATAATGGTCGTCAGTTTGATGATTTACCCACGGTTAAGCATGTGATGGCGACAAGACTACATTTGGCTGCGAAAGCACTCGATGAAGCTATCCGTAATTTCCCTAACCGTATTGTCGCAGCACTATTACGTGTCATGATCTTCCCTCTGGGAAATCACTTTAATCAACCTGATGATAAATTATCAATTGAAGTGGTTAAATCGATGAGTACCCCAGGTCCAGCTCGCGATAGATTGACATTTTTGTGTCCTAACATTAAAGATGACAATAGTGGCATTGCTGATGTTGAGAATGCTTTTATTGCAAAGCATGAGTGCAAAGTGCTCTTTAGTCGATTAAAACAGGCTCAAAGAGAGGGAGGTTTACCGCGTAAACTTGCGCCGCAAGCGTTGTTTGATTCAGCCCTTGAGCTTGACCTCATTAATCAAGATGAGCACCTACAGCTTAGTGAGGCTAATCAATTACGGTTAGCGGCGATAAATGTTGATGACTTTGATGCATTGTAAAAGTGACGCTAGGCTATAAATCACTTGATAATGAATTAATATTTCGTTGGTAAATATGTATACGCTTTAAAATGAAAATCCGTTGAATTAAGTTCAACGGATTTTTTTATGCCAACCACACAGTACTGATACCAATTGCATTAAGTATTTGACCAATTCAGAGCTACTCACCTAGTGGGCCGACGTTTAAAGCAAATGGCAAAGCCCTTTAAGCTTTGTTGTGGGCTTTGGATATAGAATAACGATTAGCTTCAATCCTCCATCTTGCCTACAGGGCTTTGAATTCCCGCTGAATGATCAAACTTTTAATGCAATTGGTATGAATTCAAAATTAACTTGTCGATGACTAATTATCCATGACAAGTAATGCCAATGAAGAAGAGGGAAGTAGGACTAAACTAAATTGGCTATAGACTGATGCGTTAAGGGACCACACATTTAGGCTAAGATGCTGGAATTAAAACGGAATGAGAATATTAAGTGTAGATACAAAAAATGCACATCAGTAATTAGCTGACATGCATTTTATTTAAGACGCTTTAGTATGGCTCAAACGAGCAATAAACTAAGCGACAATGACAACCTTGCTGGTGTTAGTGCCACCAACGGTTTCCATTGCATCGCCTTTAGTCATCATCGCCATGTCACCACTTTTTAGGTAACCGGCAGCTGCTAACGTTTCTAGTGCTTTTTGAGCAACAAACTCAGGAGCGTAAGCCGTAGAGTCGAAATAAACAGGTTGAACACCACGGTAAAGCGCCATTGTAGCAAGAGTGACTTCGTGACGTGACAGCGCGAAAATAGGCAGCCCCGAACTGATACGAGACATCATTTGCGGTGTAGCACCAGACTCAGTCAATGCAACAATGGCTTTAATTCCACCTAGATGGTTTGCAGCGTACATTGTTGAAAGAGCAATCGTCTCTTCAATCGTAGTGAACTGTTGATCAAGTCTATGCTTTGATACCTGTACACTTGGGTGTAACTCAGCACCTAAACAAACCTCAGCCATTGCTTTTACGGTTTCTTCAGGGAAGTCACCAGCAGCGGTTTCAGCAGAAAGCATTACAGCGTCCGTACCATCAAGTACTGCGTTTGCAACGTCCATGACTTCTGCACGAGTAGGCATTGGACTTGTTATCATTGACTCCATCATTTGAGTCGCAGTAATAACAGGCTTATTAAGTTGGCGAGAGCGGCTAATCAGTTTCTTTTGAACCGCAACAAGTGCTGGATCACCAATCTCAACACCCAAATCACCACGTGCAACCATCACGACATCTGAGGCAAGGATAACATCATCCATGGCTTCATCAGAAACAACGGCTTCAGCACGCTCAACTTTAGACACTATCAGCGCGTTACTACCGGCTTCTAATGCTAAAGCACGAGCATAATCAAGGTCAGCGCCACTACGTGGAAAAGACACTGCTAGAAAATCAACTTTAATCTCTGCAGCTGTAATGATATCGCGTTTATCTTTTTCAGTTAATGCAGCAGCGGATAAACCACCACCTTGCTTGTTGATGCCTTTATTATTAGATAAAGGGCCAGCAACAGTAACAGTAGTGTGAACTTTATTACCGTCTACTTTTTCAACTCGCAGCTGAACACGACCATCATCTAGCATTAGAATGTCGCCTAAGCTGACATCATTTGGTAGCTCTTTATAATCGATACCCACTTGGTTCTCGTCGCCTTCACCTTTTTCAAGATCAGCATCTAAAGTATAAGTTTGCCCTAGGGTTACCTGTACCTTTTTGTTGTCTTTAAAAGTTGAAATGCGAATTTTAGGACCTTGTAGATCACCGAGTACGGCAACATGTACGCCAAGCTCTTTTGCAATAGCTCGCGTATCTGCTGCGCGTTTTTTGTGATCTTCAGGTGCACCGTGAGAAAAGTTTAGGCGAACAACGTTAGCACCGGCAATAATAATGCGGCGTAGGTTGTCATCACGATCAGTGGCTGGGCCCAATGTTGTTACAATCTTGGTTCTGCGGAACATGACATACTCCGTTAAGTTTTAAAAATTCTGACACTATATTAACAGACAATACCCATAAATGTAGTAAAGTTACGAACATAATGATCTATCTCAAGTTTTAAATTTTGTGACCTATTGCAACATTATGGACTAAAAAGGACAGTCAAGCATTGGCTAAACTGTCCTAAAGTATGCCGAAAGCCACTTACAGAATGGGATCTTTGTCTATTCTAGATTCTTTCAATACTTCTTTAACTCGCTTCAAGTTCTCACGGAAACGAGGACCTCGTCTCAATGTAAATCCTGTTGCTAGTACATCAATTATAACCAACTGTGCTAAACGTGAAGCCATAGGAAGGTACATATCGGTGTCTTCAGGGACTTCCATTGTGACAGGCAGTGTACAAACGGTTGAAAGTGGTGAGTTACGGGCGGTAATACCAATCACTGCTGCGCCATTCTCTCTAGCCAACTTTGCTACATCTATTAGTGACTTAGTTCTACCAGTATGTGAAATAAGTACCACTACATCGCCTTCATTACTGTTGATGCAACTCATGCGTTGCATAAGAACATCGTCGAAGCATATGACAGGAACATTAAAGCGGAAAAATTTGTTTTGAGCGTCATGAGCTACAGATGCCGATGCACCAAGACCAAAGAAGGAGATTTTTTTTGCTTGGGTAAGCACATCAACGGCTTTATTAATCGCGGTGGTATCTATGCTTTGTCTCGCGGTATCAAGCGATGCCATAGATGATTCAAATATTTTTGTGGTATATGAGTCAGGGGTATCATCTTCTTCGACGTGACGACTTACGTAGGGCGTACCATTGGCAAGGCTTTGGGCAAGGTGCAGCTTAAAGTCTGGAAAGCCTTTAGTATCAAGCCGGCGGCAAAAACGGTTTACCGTTGGTTCACTGACATCTGCCATTTTGGCCAGTGTAGCTATACTAGAATGAATTGCGGTTTGCGGTGAAGAAAGAATAACTTCCGCTACTTTACGTTCAGATTTACTAAAATGGGTAAGACTTTTTTGGACCTTTTCTAGGGTATTCATATACGTACGTCCACTCAATAGTAGTTTTATTATATCGTTATAGTCCCGTTGGTGGCTAAGCACCGGAGCTGACATTAAATTATAATGATAACAGGTACAAAGATGATAAAATTTAGTAATTTTATCACGAAAGCATATCAGAGATTGAGTCAACATGCCTAATAGACTGAGTTGAAGTTTATTATAGAATTTAGATGCAATTACTAATTTCTGTTGTTATATTACAACAAATATGTGAATACTCATCAAAAATGGTGAGACACAGGATCAAAAGGAGATTTTGACGCTATGGGCATACCAACACCAGAAGCCAAAGCTTGTGATTTTGTTCTATTTGGTACCAAGGGCGACCTCGCTAAGCGGAAGTTGCTGCCATCTCTATATCAGCTAGACAAAGCAAACTTATTAAATGTAGAGACCAAAGTACTAGGCGTTGCAAAAGATGACTTTACTCAGGAAGAGTATCGTGAATTAGTTACAACGGCATTGAAGACATTTGTAAAAGACGAGTTATGTGAAGAAACCGTAAACCGTTTTTTAGACCGCTGTCATTATATAGGAACAAACTTTACGGATTCTGAAGGGTATAAAGCATTCCATGATGTTTTAGAGCCTGAAAAAAGAGTGATGGTGAGCTATTTTGCTACGCCTCCTTCTATTTTTGGTGATATATGCCGTTGCTTAAATGAACAAAATCTTATCTTCCCTGATTCTCGCGTTGTATTAGAAAAACCTATTGGTTCAGATCTCGCCACCTCTAAAATTATAAATGACCAAGTTTCAGCCCACTTCAATGAAGATCAAGTTTATCGAATTGATCACTACTTAGGTAAAGAAACGGTTCAAAACCTGCTTGCACTGCGCTTTGCCAATTCTTTGTTCGCTTCAAAATGGGATAATCGTACGATTGACCATGTGCAATTAACCGTTGCTGAAGAAGTGGGTATTGAAGGGCGTTGGGGCTACTTTGATAAAGCGGGTCAGATGCGCGATATGATCCAGAATCATCTACTGCAGGTATTGACGCTGGTTGCTATGGACCCGCCAGTCAACCTAGATGCTGATAATATTCGTGATGAAAAAGTAAAAGTGCTTAAATCACTACGGCCGATAAATTCAGACAATATTCACGAAAATACCGTGCGTGGGCAGTATTCTAGTGGTTTCTTAAAAGGGGCTCCTGTTCCTGGCTATTTAGAAGAAGAAGGCGCAAATGTTCATTCTAATGCTGAAACCTTCGTTGCGCTTCGAGTTGATATTGATAACTGGCGTTGGGCTGGCGTGCCGTTCTATTTAAGAAGTGGCAAACGTATGCCGTTTAAGAGCTCTGAAATTGTGGTTTATTTCAAAAATCCACCGCATAACTTATACCGCTCAAACTACCGTAATTTGCCGCCAAACAAGCTTACTATCCGATTACAGCCTCATGAAGGGGTTGAGATCCAAATGCTAAATAAGGTCCCTGGCCTTGGTGAAAAGCAGCGTCTTCAGACGACCAAGCTAGATTTGAGTTTTTCTGACACCTTTAAAAATGAGCGCATTGCCGATGCATATGAGCGTTTGTTATTAGAAGCGATGTTGGGTAATCAGGCACTGTTTGTTCGTCGTGATGAAGTAGAACAAGCGTGGAGCTGGGTTGATGGCATCATCCAAGCTTGGGAAGAAACAGACGAAAAACCTAAGCCATATCCTGCGGGCACCTGGGGACCTGTTGCTTCAATCGCCCTGATTACTAAAGACGGCCGTTCTTGGGATGAGTAAGGGATAAAGATGATTAAAGAAACTGTGTTCAAATCATTCGACAGCAAAGATGCGCTTGAAGCGCAACTTGCAGACCGAATCGCCAACCAGTTACAAGAAGCTGTTGATGCCAAGGGCAAAGCGAGTTTAGTTGTTTCTGGCGGTTCGACACCTTTAAAGCTTTTTGAGTTATTAAGTAAGAAGTCTATCGATTGGAATGACGTTTATATCACGTTAGCGGATGAACGCTGGGTCGACAACGACCATAGCGACTCTAATGAGAGACTGGTTAGAAATAACTTACTTAAAAACCGTGCCGCTAGCGCCAAGTTCTGTGGTTTGAAGAATATGTACTCTACTCCAGAAGAGGGTCGAGTAATGACCATGGAGCAGTTGGCACATTTTCCAAAACCGTTTGATGTTGTAATACTCGGTATGGGAAATGACGGACATACTTGTTCTTGGTTTCCTTGCGCAGAAGCACAAGAGCTTGAAAATGCACTCACAACAAATGACTTATGTGTAGCAGTAACCCCAGGTAGTGCTCCACATGCACGTATATCGCTTTCAAAGGCAGCCATCTTGGCTAGCCGTCAAATCTATTTACATATTGTTGGTGAACAGAAACTTGATGTTTATCGACTCGCGTTAGCAAACGACGACAGCAGTGAAATGCCGATCAGAGCGGTTCTCGATCAACATAAAACACCTGTCGATGTTTACTGGAGCGCCTAAGGAGTGATTATGCACACCGTTGTACAGTCTGTTACAGACAGAATTATTGAACGAAGCAAAGATTCCCGCGCAAAGTACCTTGCGGCTTTAGATGATGCAAAAAATAGAGGCGTTCATCGTAGTGCATTGAGTTGCGGTAATTTGGCTCATGGTTTTGCGGCGTGTAATCCCGCGGATAAATCAGCGATTAAACAGCTCACAAAAGCTAATATCGGCATTATCACCTCATTTAACGACATGTTATCTGCGCATCAGCCCTATGGCGAGTATCCAGATCTGTTAAAGCAGGCTTGTAATGAAATCGGCAGTGTAGCGCAAGTCGCCGGCGGTGTACCTGCAATGTGCGATGGTGTAACGCAAGGTCAGCCCGGAATGGAGCTGAGCTTATTAAGCCGTGAAGTTATCGCAATGGGCACGGCTGTTGGTCTATCACATAATATGTTCGACGGCGCATTGTTGCTTGGTATTTGCGATAAAATCGTACCTGGGCTGCTTATTGGCGCACTCAGTTTTGGTCACCTTCCAATGCTGTTTGTACCCGCAGGACCGATGAAGTCAGGCATTCCTAATAAAGAGAAAGCCCGTATTCGCCAGCAGTATGCTCAAGGTAAAATTGATCGAGAAGCACTGCTAGATGCTGAGTCAAAGTCTTACCATAGTGCCGGTACTTGTACCTTCTATGGTACGGCAAACAGTAACCAGTTGATGCTCGAAGTTATGGGTCTGCAGTTACCCGGTTCCTCTTTTGTGAATCCTGATGATCCTTTACGTGAAGTCTTAAGTAAAACAGCAGCCAAACAGGTTTGTCGTCTGACCGAAATGGGCACGCAGTACACACCGATTGGACATATTGTATCTGAAAAATCTGTCGTTAACGGTATCGTCGCATTACTAGCAACTGGTGGTTCAACTAACTTGACGATGCATATCGTTGCTGCAGCTAGAGCTGCAGGCGTTATTGTCAATTGGGATGATTTCTCTGAACTTTCCGATGCAGTGCCATTACTGGCACGCGTTTATCCTAATGGCCATGCCGATATTAACCATTTCCACGCAGCTGGTGGCATGGCATTTCTGATTAAGGAACTGCTCGATGGCGGTCTTTTGCATGAAGATGTGCAAACGGTTGTAGGTTTTGGACTAAAGCGCTATACGCAAGAGCCGCAGATTAGAGATGGACAGCTGACGTGGGTCGATGGCCAGCGTACCAGTTTAGACGAAGAAGTATTAACCAGTTTAAATACGCCGTTCCAAGTCAATGGCGGCTTGAAGTTATTGAAAGGTAACTTAGGCCGAGCGGTTATCAAAGTATCAGCCGTGGCAGAGCAGCATCGCATTGTTGAAGCGCCAGCCATTGTGATTGATGATCAGAATAAGCTGGAAGCAATCTTTAATGCCGGTGACTTAGATAAAGACTGTGTTGTGGTAGTGAAAGGACAGGGCCCTAAAGCCATTGGTATGCCTGAACTACACAAGTTAACCCCCATACTGGGTACGCTCCAAGATCGAGGTTATAAGGTCGCTTTACTGACTGATGGCCGCATGTCTGGTGCATCGGGTAAGGTTCCTGCCGCTATTCACTTAACGCCAGAAGCGCTTGATGGAGGCTTAATTGCCAAAATCCAAAATGGTGATTTAGTCCGTGTTAACGCCACGACAGGCGAATTAAGTCTTTTAGTCGATGAAGCAGAGCTTCTCGCTAGAACCGCTGAAAAAGTTGATCTACACAAATCAAGCTATGGCATGGGACGTGAACTCTTCGGAGCGCTAAGAGCTAGCCTAAGTAGTCCTGAAACGGGTGCCCGTAGTACTAGCGCCATCGATGAAAATTATTAAAGACTAAGGAAGAGTAACGCAATGCTTGAGAATAACTGGTTAATTCAACCACAAGATATTTTTGATCGCAGCCCTATTGTTCCTGTCATGGTGATCAATAAGATTGAACATGCAGTACCATTAGCAAGAGCACTTGTTGCAGGTGGTATTAGTGTTTTAGAAGTAACTTTGCGTACTGACTGCGCATTAGAAGCGATTAGTAAAATTGCTAAAGAAGTGCCTGAAGCATTAGTCGGCGCAGGTACTATTCTAAATGAAGTTCAGTTAGCTCAAGCTGTAAAAGCTGGCGCTCAATTTGTTATCACGCCTGGTGCGACCACTGAACTGCTAAAAGCTGCAATGGCAGGTACTACACCGTTGATCCCGGGTGTAGCAAGTATCTCTGAAGTAATGGCAGGCATGGAGCTTGGATATAAGAACTTTAAGTTTTTTCCTGCAGAAGCGTCTGGCGGTGTTAATGCCCTTAAAGCATTTTCAGGCCCATTAGCGGATATTCGTTTTTGCCCAACGGGCGGTATTACCCCAAGTAGTTACAAAGACTATTTGGCGCTTAAAAATGTTGATTGTATTGGTGGCAGCTGGATAGCGCCGACTGATGCAATGGAGCAGGGCGATTGGGGCAGAATCACCGCTTTATGTAAAGAAGCCATTAGTGCGCTTTAATCTACATTAGTTTTAGCTTGCTTCAGGCGAGCTATTTTAACTAAACCCCTAAAGTAAAAAAGCTACCTATACGGTAGCTTTTTCTTTATCTGCTGTTACAACTATTTTTGTTTATCACCTGAATAAGAAAAAGGTGATTCAACTTTCCAGATTCTATAACGTACTTGGCTATTTTCAGGCAGGTATATCACTTTAGGTAATCTGCTGTCATAGCGCATCTTCAAATCCGTTGTAATAGGGAGGAACTTCTCTGTTAATGCTTGATCAAAACAAGCCATCATCGTGCTCGGACCTGCAGATATGCTCTCTACTTCATAATAGCTAAAACCCCAGCCCTGTACTGATTTTTGAATGACCTTTCCCGAAAGCCCATGCTTATTGCAATCGACCATTTTGGTTTGCCCGATTTGGATCTCTAGCATGTAGTCAGCTTCGTTCTCTAGTGTTTTAAGCGTCAGTATATGCTGGACTTGACCCTCTTTAGGCGCAGGAAACATTTTCGAGTTTTCCTGTGACACGTAATTTGAGGCTGAATAAGTTTGTGCGTTAACCATCTGCTCATTTTCTCCACTCGGGTGCTTAGGTGAAGTTGCATTAGCTGAAAAAGTACAAACAGAGAGTAGAAGACCTGATGTCAGCGTAAAAGAACGGATTTGTTTGTTAGTCAATAAGTTGAAAATCATAATATCTCCAAAAATAAATATAGGGTGTACTTGTTTGATATGTCTCTATAAACGGCATTAAAATCCAAAAGGGTTAAATATTTCCAAAATAATTTAAAACTTATTTCAATATTTAAACATAACACATTAAAACAATGACTTACTATAATGTCTCGATGTTCAATAAAGGCATTATCTGTGGTGTGAGTATTGCGATAAGCTTGAACACTAGTCCCGGTTTGGGAGTGTTGCAACGGAATCAACTGATCTTGCCATACTAAGTCTTTTGGACTTAGATCACATGATTTTTGTTTTTAGGTTGTCAGTTAAAAATAAATGAAGGATTATTGCTTTGACTTACGAACTATATGGCATTCAAATTAAGTGGCAGTCAAACTAGTTGTATATCAAACAAAATGACGTTTAAAATCAAAAGATACAGACAAGCCTTTATCTAAACACTTATCTAAGATAAACGCTTAAGGGGTGTTTGGTCGATGATTAAGAATCATTAACGCATAAAACAACTGATGACAAAACACTGATAACAAAATTAGTGACAAGACATTAATTACAAGACAACGAACGTTGCACAAAAGGTACGGGTATGATGGAAAACACAGAAAAATTACGTCAGCAATGGTCACATCAGCACAATTTTGCAGGTCACAATAATAGCGGAGAACGTAATACCGCAATCGTGCTGTTATTGACCGTGGTGACCATGTTTGCTGAGATTACAGCGGGAACAATCTACGGTTCAATGGCTTTACTTGCTGATGGTTGGCACATGGGTACCCACGCGGCCGCTTTTCTTATTACGCTGTTTGCGTACCGCTATGCACGTAAACACGCCAATTCAGCTAGCTACTCATACGGCACTGGCAAGGTGAGTGTATTGGGTGGTTTTACCAGTGCCGTCGCATTAGGCTTAGTGGCGCTTGTTATGTTGGTAGAATCGGGCGTTAGGATATTTAATCCGCAAGACATTCACTTTGATCAGGCTATTATGGTTGCGGTCATCGGCTTAATCGTCAATATAGTCAGTGTGTTTTTACTAAAAGATCATCACAGTCATGATCACGGACATAGTCATGGACACGATCATGATCATAGCCACGAGCACTCTGTTAGCCATGGTCACTCGCATGGTCATGAAGATCATAATTTAAAAGCCGCTTACTTCCATGTACTGGCCGATGCTCTGACTTCATTATTGGCAATCGGTGCGTTATTACTGGGTAAATATGTCGGACTGAACTGGCTCGACCCATTAATGGGTATCGTGGGCGCGGTGATCATCTCTCGCTGGGCTTGGGGGTTAATGAGGCAAACCGCCCCCATTTTACTTGATGCCAGCATGAAGCAAAAACAACTTACTGAAATAAAACAGATGATAGAACAAGAGGGCGATTGTTTAGTTGACCTGCATGTATGGAAAGTCAGTGCAGACCATTATGCAGCTAGCTTGATTGTTGTCAGCGAAAGTGGTGCAAATAGTGACCATTTTAAAGATAAATTGGCAAAAATTAAGGCCTTAAGTCATGTAACCGTTGAAGTGCACATGGCGAGTCAGGCACAATAAGCCTGAAACCGCTAAGGAATATTAATTAATGAAGAACCAAGACGATCATCTAAATCATGCGATTATCGAGTTTTATGAAAAGTTATCGTCTTGGGAAATGGCTGTAGTCAAAGATAATGGATTTAGCTTACCTCAAGTTCACATTGTTGAAATCCTAGGTCTTAATGGCCCTATGCGAATGAAAGAGTTGGCAGCGAAAATTGGGGTGACTACAGGCACGTTAACCGTTCAAATCGATAAAATGGTTAAAGCTGGTCTAGTGTTGCGCCGTGCTCATGAAACCGATCGACGCTCGATATTAGTTGAATTAACGGATCCAGGCCAAGTTATGTTTGAAGAGCACGACAAACTGCATATGCAGTTAACGACCGATCTTACGGTTCAATTTAGCGAAGCCGAACGAGCGCAGATGTTAGATTTTTTTAATCGTATCAATAAAGAGTTTTAATCGGCTTAAAGCACCATTTACAAACCCAAATGTTCAAAGTTAGTGCTAAACGTTCAACACTGATTGCGAGTTCTTACTATCTAGCAAGGCTAGATAATGTCGCCTTTTAGGGGGCAAAAGCGCTTCATCTATTGTTTTATGCCTCCTCTTTATCTTCCTGTGTAAAACGTTATGAACTTATAGGTTCATTCGTTGCCTATAAGTCAGTGCGCATAAATCACGCTAAATCGTATTATCTTTGAATACTCATCAATGCAAAGTAGATTCTTTTATTGAAATAAAGGGTCAAAAGCATTCATTCAACAAAGATCAAATGTTAGAATATTTTCATATGTTCACTTTTAAATAAACTTTGTTACAGTGAGGTGTAAGTTAAAGTATTCATCATAATCACGCTGACCAAGCAGAATGTGGCTCAGTATCGTAACGTTATCAATCCCAAATAAGAAGAGAGTGTCTCATTGTGTTATCTCGTTTAAAAAGCCTTAGTAGCAATCAGTTCACTGTCTTACTGGCACTTTATTATGTCTGTATTTTTAATATTCCTTTTTTCCAAATAGTTAAGCAAGGTATAGACAAGCAGGCTGATGTAAACTTTGTTTTTATTGCTACCATCCCGCTATTTCTTATTTTTGCGTTGAGCTTTATATTCAGTCTTTTTAGCCTTAAGCATGTAGCGAAGCCCTTTTTTATCGTACTAACATTGATGTCGTCGAGTGTGTTTTTTGCAGCGTTACAATACGGGGTTGTGTTTGATTACGGCATGATCGAGAACACATTTGAAACCAATTACGCCGAAGCGGCGACCTATTTGAATTGGGCTTCAGGGCTCAATTTTATGCTCACCGGCGCTATACCAGCCTTGCTCATATATAAAGCCAATATCCAATTTAAACCATTAGCCAAGGAGTTGTTACATAAACTGGTCTTTATGGTCGTGATGCTGATTGGCATTGCTGTTATTGCTGTCTTTTTCTATCAAAACTATGTCTCTTTTGGTCGAAATAATGACATTATTAAGCGCAATATCATTCCAACTTACTTTATTGGCTCTACTGCTAAGTATATTAATATTAACTACCTGCAAGAGCCTATTGAGTATAAGCAACTAGGACTAGATGCTAAAAACAGCACTGACAAAGCCAACGGGAAACCTAATTTAGTGGTGTTAGTCGTGGGCGAAACGGCTCGTGAGATGAACTACGAATACTACGGCTATGACAAACCGACCAACGCGCACACAGAAAGCCAAGGCTTGCTAGCCTTTAAAGACACTTCTTCTTGTGGAACCGCAACAGCGGTGTCATTGCCTTGTATGTTCTCGCGGATGGATAGAGAAGATTATGAGTCAAGGCAAGCCAGAGCTCAGGACAGCGCCATTGATGTCCTTAATCATGCAGGGATTGCGTTAGATTGGCTGGATAACGACAGTGGTTGTAAAGGCGTTTGTGACAATGTCGACAATATCGTTATTGATCGTAGCAGTGATCCTGAGCTTTGCAATGGACAGTACTGTTATGACCAAGTGCTACTCAACACGCTTGATAACCGTCTTGAAAATATCGAGAGTAAAGATAGCCTATTAGTACTGCACATTATTGGTTCTCATGGGCCCACTTACTATTTACGTTACCCAGCAGCACATCGCTTTTTCACGCCTGATTGCCAGCGCAGTGATATCCAAAATTGTAGCGATGAAGAACTGATGAATACCTACGATAATACTATTCTCTATACTGATTATATCGTCTCTGAAGTGGTTAAAAAGCTAGCGCAGCAAAGTGACAAGTTTGATACCGCGATGCTTTATATTAGTGATCATGGTGAGTCGTTAGGTGAAAGTGGCATGTACCTTCATGGTGCACCTTATGCCTTTGCACCTGAAGAGCAAACCAAAGTGCCATTTCTAGGATGGTTTTCGAAAAGTTTCGCCAAACAAAATCGCCTTAACCTTGCGTGTTTAGCGAAAGAAGCTGAACAGGGTGGTTATTCTCATGACAACTTATTTGACAGCTTACTGGGGTTGATGAACGTTAAATCTGATGTTTATCAAAAAGATAAAGATATATTCTCTCGCTGTCGTCAGTAAAGTTTAGTCAAAAGTGTTAAATAAATTATAAAAGAGGATGGCAACATCCTCTTTTTTGTTTATTGTATTGATATATATCAAGTTTAAAACTAGGGATGGGAATTATATGGATATGGCTCAACATTTGTCAGAGATAGAGCTGTCAGCGAGAATTTTACGGCATGCTGTTCCTAAAATGTCTGAACTGAACATCCCCGTCACCCCTAATAATTATTCAGTATGGTATGAATATTACTTAGGGATTAATTTGGATTTAAAGCGAGCGATCGATGGTTTACTCGCGAATGAAGTAAGCTTTACCGTTGATGTTAGCGATGGCTTATTTACCACTTATATCCAACAGCATTCCCCCGCAGTGATAGAAAATGTGCAGATAGAGACGCAGATGTTGATTAATAGTCTGCTGTCTAAAATTGCAGGGATGAGTCAAGGTACTGTAAAGTTTTCAACCTCGCTTAAAACGTTTGATCAAGCGCTCAAAAATAATCCAAGCCCTGAAGTATTACAGACGCTTGTGGATGACATCGCCACAGAACTTGATGACATTATCAGTGCTAATATCGCGATGGATGAAAGCCTCAATAGCATGAATCAGGAGGTGAGCGCGCTTAAAACAGAGATGCTTGACCTGCGCTCGGTTGCTATGACGGATCAACTTACTGCCCTTAATAATCGCCGTGCTTTTGACGAAGAAGTGATTAGCCATATGGACACCTTCAACCAACAAGAGTTTAAAAGCAGTTTATTGGTTGTTGATATCGACCATTTCAAAAAATTCAATGATGTACATGGCCATTTAATCGGTGACAAGGTGCTAACTTATGTGGCTCAAGCCCTAAAACAGAGCGTCAAAGGCGATGATTTTGTTGCGCGCTATGGCGGCGAAGAGTTTGTTATTTTATTGCATAATACTGGAATAGCAGAAGCCAAAATAGTTGCGGAGAACCTACGTAAAAAAATTGCCCAGCGGAATCTAACCATTGGTAAAGAGAAGAAACTTCCATTAGGTAATATTACCGTTTCAGTTGGTTGTGCATCACTGAAATTTAACGATAGCAAAGACAGTTATTTTATTCGCGCTGATGAAGCCTTGTATCGCGCTAAATCTGCAGGGCGAAACTGTGTGATAGCGGAGTCAGCAGTAGAGTAGGCTGCAGCGTCACTTTATCACTATTTATCACTATCGAAATGGGCAGCTCCGTTACTGCCCATTTGCACATTGAGTGAAGGTTGCTGTTAAGGCTTAGGTTTTAAATCCATATGCATTTTAATTAAACGCTCCTCCATATCAAAAGTGACCGTAAAGCCTAAATGTTTAGCTAGGCTCGCCATATTGCGATTTTCAAACAGGGTAAAGCCGGTCAAAACCTCAGTATCATTATCTTTATAATAGCTAATCAGCTTTTCAAGCAGTAATTTACCGAGTCCCTGTCCTTGGTGGTTACTTCTTACTGCCATCGCAAATTCAGCCTCGGTGTTATCAGGATCGATAGAGGCCCTAATCGCACCTAAGGTAATATCCTCTCCATCTTCCCCTTTGGTGGTGGCGATAAAGGCCATTTCGCGAGCGTAATCAATCTGGGTGAGTACCGCCATCTCCTCATGTGTCATTTTAGAGCGAACACCAAAATAGCGTTTATATCTATCTTCATCAGACAATGAGTTATCAAACGCCAAATGTTTAGGTTCATCCTCCGGCAAAATAGGCCGTAACATCACTTGCTGGCCGTTTTTAAGCGTCGCTAGTTGCTCAAGCTCTTTAGGGTACGGAGAGATAGCTAAACGGCCTGCATTGTCTACTGGCTCTTTATGCAGTTGGATATTCACATCCAATAGCGTGATTGATGTGCCCGCACATAAAACAGGATTTAGATCTAACGAGGCTATCTCTGGACAATCGATAATCAGATGCGATATTTGCGTTAACATTACGCAAAGGGCATTCATATTGAGCCCAAGGGGTAGATGTCTATCTTTAAGCTTTTTAGTTTTGAGTGCTTGGATCACCATATAACGAGCCAAGGTCATGTTTAATGGCGGCAAGGCAACGGCGGCATCCTTTGTTGGGTCCCACTCAGAGCCACCTTCACCGAGTAATATCGCGGGACCAAATACTGGATCATTCGCCACAGCGACCCTAATCTCTTGTGCTCCGGCTGTTAACGCCATTTTTTGTACTATAAGTCCTTCAACTCTGGCGTCAGGATTAAGCGATATCACTCGTTCAATCATTGATTTTGCGGCATGCTTAACTTCTTGATCGGAAGTCAGGTTTAACATCACCCCGTGTACGTCAGATTTATGATGGATATCAGGAGACTGCACTTTTAACGCGATAGGGTAGCCAGCTTGATTGGCTAAGGCAACTGCTTGTTCAGGGCTACTGGCAAACCAAGTATCAATCGTTTTAAGACCATAGGCGTTTAAAATACTGCGTGATTCATGTGTTTCTAAAATGGTTTTACCTTGGCTTAAAGCGTGTTGCAGTCTTTCACGCGCCACTTCGGTATTGGCTGGAATATTATCGGGGATCGATAGTGGCACTTCTTGCAGCAATTTTTGGTTACGGCGGTATTCAACCATGTGCATAAAGGCGCCGACGGCGCCTTCTGGCGTGCGATAAGTTGGGATCCCAGAACGGGAGAAGTGTTTGCGCGCAGCATAAGCTGAATCTTCACCGCTCCAGTTGGTTAAGATATTGACTCTATTTTTATTGGGATGTTTTGCGATCGTATTAGCAATCTCTTCTGCTATCTGAACACTTTCGCCTAATGCTGAAGGCGAGTGCAAGATTAATATAGCATCCAAGTTATCGCTATGCATCATGATCTCAAGTGATTTTGCATACCTTTGTGCATCGGAATCCCCGCCAATATCGACGGGATTTTGTCCTGACCAACTTTTTGGTAACAGTGCATTTAATCTTTGATGAATATCGGCAGATAACAGCGGTAACTTGCCGCCGCTTAACATTAACACATCAAGAGCAAGTACCGCGGGGCCACCACCATTACTGATGATCCCAAGACGCTCACCTTGCAAGGGCGCTGAGTGCGCTAACGTTTCTACCGCGGCAAAGAGTTCGATTAAGTCATTTACGCGCAGCATACCAGCGCGCCTGAAAGCAGCCTCGTACACCGCATCATTGCCAGGGATCCCACCAGTATGCAGTTGAGCGGCGTTGGTGCCTTCAGCGCTTCTCCCGGATTTAATCACTAGAATAGGCTTATTTCTGGAAGCTGCTCTAGCTGCAGACAAAAAATGACGCTTCTCATTAACAGAATCGATATACAGCATAATGGCGTTGGTTTTTGAATCTCGACCTAAGTAATCCAAAAGTTCATCAAAGTCGATATCATTGGCATCACCTAAAGAAATAAATGATGAAAACCCAATACCCTTATTATTAGCCCAATCCAAAACCGTGGTGCATATTGCGGCTGATTGAGACACAAACGCAATTTTTCCTGGCAGGGCACTGGTGTGCGCTAAGCTGGCGTTAAGCCCCAAGTTAGGCAGGATCATGCCAAGACTGTTGGGGCCTAAAATGCGCATGCCATAACGGTTAGCATGCTGCTGCATTTGAGTCAGTAGGCTAATACCATCTTCGGTTAACTCATCCGCCATCCCCGACGCCATCACGATAGCGACTTTACAGCCAAACTGGGCTAAGGTTTCGATAATGGCAGGTACGCGACTCGCCGCGGTACAGATGATGGCTAAATCAGGTTTAAGCGGCAAAGCTTGAATATTTGGATAAGCAAGCACCCCCATTACAGCTTCATATTTTGGCGTTACAGGCATAATAGGCCCAGAGAAACCGCCTGAGAGCAGGTTCTTCATCAACACATTACCCGCTCGTTTGGGGTCATTTGAAGCGCCAATAATCGCCACTGATTTTGGTTTAAAAAGGTTATGAAGCGTACGTTGGCTCATGCACTTATCCTATAAGTCAGTATGTTATGAGTGTACATGAGCAGATTGAATTATCCATAAGAGTTTAGTCGTGCATACCCTCTAATTTAACCTAAATTGATCATCATCAATGCGGCAAACTAGGGTTGGAAACGCGCCCTCAGTTGATTGACTGTATCAGCGGGTACCCGAGTCGATAACTGCTGTAAGCATTGCTTAGCCTGAGGGCTGTGATGACTTAGCATCAGCTCACATAAAGCATATAGGTACTGCGGATTACCACTGATCTGATAAGCTTTATCAAATGCGGCGCCCGCTTTGGCGACTGAAGCGGGCGTTATGGCAATGGCGTACACATACCAAAATCGAGCGTTATTAGGTTCAAGCTCTGTTGCTCGAATAAGGTGTTCCATAGCTTTTTCCGTTTGTTTTGCCCGTAAAAGAGCAAGGGCCATACTAAACTGGATTGCACCTGAGGTGGGTTGCGCCTTAATGCCTTTCTCGAGAGTTGTCAGTGCCAGCGTATCTTGTTCATTTGAGCGATAGAGATCGGCAAGATTGATATAGGCAGCTGCATAATTTGATTGCACTGCAATCGCGGCTTTATATTCTGTAATAGCTTGTTTTACTTTACCTTGATTAGCATAAAGATGAGCAAGGTTAGTACGAGCAAAGCCACGGTCGCCATTAAACTTTAAGATTTCAATATACTCAGCCAATGGCGCCGATAATTGCTTTTGCTGCGCAGAGGTTAGTTCAGGCCAAAACCCCGCTAATGCTCCAGCAGCTTGACTGCGCACCATAAGGACATCGTCATTAAGCAGCGGCGCCAACATACGCCATCTGTCTGCAATCGGGTACGGAGTACTGCCTTGTATTGTACCAAATCTCAATAAAGGATCGTCATGGCGAGTCGCTCTTGCAATAGCTACCACCCCGTTTCTACCAGGATATTGTTGTAAGCGCTCAAGCGCTCCAGCGCGAATAATGGCTGCTTGCTGGTGGTCTTGGGCAATATAGGAAAGTTGATCTCCAGCCGTGGGCATACGCGCTCTAGCGCCAGCAAAAGCACTGCTAAAATGTGTTGCATCGTAGGTGTTTAATGTTGGATACCAAGCGGTTGTTTTATCGACTGCCCACGCTATGTCTTTGTCTTGATGGCATTGATTACAAGCATTTGGGGTGCCTATGCGCTGAGAGTTTGCGGGTTTTGGAATGCTAAAACTATGATCTCTGCGCTTATCGATTTGCATATAGGTTGTTTGTGGCATATGGCAATTCACACATTGAGCGCCACTGCTATTGGCTTGATGCTTATGGTGCTCGTTAGTATCAAACTTAGCAGGACTATGGCATTGACTGCACAACGCATTACCTGGCAGTACCGTTTTTGTCGAATGGGGGTTATGACAGTTGCTACAAACCACACCATTGTCATGCATTTTTGACTGCAGAAACGAGCCGTAAACGTAATCTTCATCGTAGACCTGGCCATCATCATAATAAAGATCTTGGCTGATCAGGTTTAACTGATAGCGATCACCAAAATCTGTATTAACTAATGGATTACTATCGCTTATTTGCAGTCTGCGACTATGGCATTGAGCACACGTTTGTAATTGGTCACTAGGTTGTGTACCTAAGGGTTTAGCGGTGTAAATGGCCGTATTGGCTAAGTCACTTTTACCAGCATCGTCTTGTTGCCATGTCCAGTTTGACACGGGCTTGGTTAAGACTCTGTCGAAGCCTTTGGCTTGCGACGCTGACTCAGCTGTTTTATTCGCCCATGATAGATGCTTGCTTGCAGCCCCATGGCAGGCTTCACAGCCGACGTTAATCTCGGAAAAGGTCGTGTTGAAGCGATCTTTTTCGAAATCGTAGTTCTTTTTAACATTGGTTGAGTGGCAATCTGCACACATGAAGTTCCAATTTTGGCCTACATTCTGCCAGAAGAAATCATCATGTTTAGCGCTAGAGTCTGGGTATAGGTGGAACCATTTCTGCCCGCCTTTTGCGACTGGGCGGTTATCCCATGCAAAAGGGATGAGTTGCACGCGTCCATCTTCAAACTCAACCATATATTGCTGTAATGGCTCGATACCGAAGGTATAGCTTATTTTAAAATCGTTGAACTGCCCGCTGCCATCTTCGATATTGACCCAGTATTCATCACCTTGAGTAAAAAAACGGTTTTGCTTACCTTGGTAGGTGAATTGAGTACTAAAATTTGCTGCAACAGAGTGCTTATTGGCGTGTTTCATTGCCATATCGTGATCAGAACCGCTCCAATCTTTAAAAGCTTGCTGATGACACTGCTCGCATTCAAATGAACCGACAAACTCAGCTGCAATGATGTGCCGAGTGGCAAATATACTCATCAACATAAATGTTAGTAATGCCCAGCGTTGAAACGCACTTTGTCTTAGCTTTTTTCTTGGCAAACTTTTGATAATCAGTTCCTTTTGGTATCAAATAATCACTCGAGCCTTATTTGACTTTACACTTAAACAAGATCTTGAGAAAGGGCATAAACACCACATCTATTCGTTTTGAGTTATTTTTTACAGCTTTTGCGGTTATCTAATATTGGCAGGGATAAGCAATGATTCATAATCACTAATGGTATAAACAGCATTGATGCTTGGCAGTGTTTGATGCCGTTAATTGCTATTGCTCGCTAATAGCGCGGAGCGTAGACAAAAAGTTATCGTGGCTTTGAAGCGTCCATAAGCGCTAGCTCTCGTGATCCTATCTCTATTTGTTACCGCTTAAATCATATCGGCTGGTTACTTTGCGTATTGTAATCTGTGCGTTAATCCACATAGCGGCAGACAAAACTATGACCGAATGTTAAAAACCGCTACAGTTCTACGCAATCTTAGTCTTTTGATGGCAGATACTTTTTGGCATCAATTTCCTCTGTAATACAGATAAATAGCACGATAAAGGCAGTTTAGTATGCGCATAGAAGATCTAAAGTTATTTACGATTGTGGTTAAGCTCGGCAGTTTTACTGCGGCAGCTAATGCTTTAGATCTGCCGCGAGCCAACGTCAGTCGACGAATAGGCGAATTGGAACGAGCACTCAATGCGCAACTCTTTTTCAGAACCACCCGACAACTGAGATTGACTCAACATGGTGAGGCTTATTATCACGAGTTATTAACGGTGCTTGAAGGCTTTGAGCAAGCTAAAAATAAGCTCCTCGACATCGATGACAAACCCGTTGGAAAAGTGAAAGTGGGTTTTTTACCTGAAAGCGATGAAGCTTTGCAGCCTGCATTGGCAAAGTTTCAGCTGTTATATCCACATATTGAACTGGATCTGCGGATCACCAATAACTATGTCACCGATATCTATTCTCAAGCGCTCGACTTTGTTCTTCATGCCGGTAAAATTCAAGACTCGGGCTTTATCGCTCGACGTTTGCTCAGTCTTGGACGGGCAATATATGCGAGCCCTGAGTATATCCAAGACAAAGGCGAGCCCAAGTCGTTAGCAGAACTGGCACAGCATCAAGCCATCTGTTATCGCTGGCCTGATGGAACACTAGATGATAACTGGGATTTAATTACTGATACCGTTAAAGTTAATTGTCGCTTTAGTTGTAACCATATGGGCTTTGTACGGCGAGCCATTGTTGGCGGGCAGGGCATGGGTTTTATGCCCCCGCTATTTGCATTGGCGGCAATTGAAAGCAAAAACTTAGTACGGATCTTACCTGAGTATGAATCTAAGAAAGAAGATGTTTGGCTTATCTACCCTGATAGAAAAGGGATGAGCTTGCCGACTCGGCTATTGATTGATTTTTTATTACAAGAAATACCACAACGTGCGAATTTGTAATGAAATTCGTGACAGTGTAGTGCAGGAAAGACTGATTATCTTGCAAAGTTAAACACATACACTCTCTCCCAATAGTTCTATTGGGAGAAAATAATGAACCACCCGACGTCGAAAATCGTAAAGTTTGCTGTAGCACCACTTGCATTAGTGATCACTTCAGCCTGCAGCCAGGCTCCAGCTTCTGTGCACATAGATATGTTAAAGCCTGAACGACCTGTTCAAGTGATGACACTGGACAATACACAGCAAGCCAGTATTAAACAATTTTCAGGCGTGCTTGAAGCGACGCAAACTGCAAATTTAGCCTTCAAAGTTTCGGGTACCATCGAAGCTATTCTGGTCAAAACCGGTGATATTGTCGAAAAAGGCCAAGTATTGGCAAGGCTCGAACCTCATGATTACCAAGTCAATGTGGTTGAGTTACAAGCTCGCCTAGCCGAAGCAAATGCCGCTCACCACCTCGCAAAAGTTGAACTCGACCGAGTCGAACAAGCCATCGCTGATGATGCTATTTCTAAAGTTAATCTAGATAGAGCCCAAAGCGGCTTTCAGCGTAGCTTAGCCATGGTCGATGTTGTGACGCAGAACCTGCAAAAATCCCAAGATGCTCTCGATTATACTGAGCTTAAAGCCCCCTTCAGCGGCGTTATAGGTGCAAAGTTTCAACAAACATTCGAACAAACGGCCTCAGGCGCAGCGGTCTTTTCCCTGCATCAACCTAACGAGTTAAAAGCCATTATCGATGTGCCTGAAAATTTGATGGGTCAGTTGATGCTGTCTCAGCAAGCATCGGTTAGCTGGCATGGAGAGGAAGGGCTTACGTCAATACTTAGCGCAATGGACACCTTGCCCGATCCGATTAAACAGACTTATAACGTTGAATTTGTCATCGAACAGCCAACAGATGCGTTGCCAGGTAAAGCGGTTAATGTCGCGGTGAATTTCAACAATGAACAGGTCAATTACTGCGTACCTTACGCGGCGCTGATCCAAGATAAAGCAGGAAAAAGTGTTTATGTCATTAAAGATACAACGGTTATTGAAACCGCCGTTACAGTGCAATCCCTACAGAGTAACAGTGTTTGTTTAAGCGGAGACTTACATGTGGGTGACGCTATTGTGACAGCCGGTGTTAATTATCTTCAACCCAATCAAACGGTCACCAAAACCGTTGTTAAAGCTTTTAGCTATTAGGAATTATGATGAATTTGGCTGAATTTGCGATTAAACAGCGTCTGTTTGTGCTGTTCTTTAGCGTATTATGTGTGATTGTCGGTATCATTTCCTATTTTGAGCTGGGTAAGCTGGAAGACCCTACTTTTACGGTTAAAAGCGCAGTAGTCGTGACGCTTTATCCCGGTGCTTCTGCAAAAGAAGTTGAGTTACAAGTTACTGATAAAATTGAGACTAAGCTACAAGAAATGGGCTCAGTGTGGAAGCTGCGCTCTTTGTCTCGTCCTGGTAGTTCGATGATTTTTGTCGATTTAAAAGAAACGACTAATTCTGATGAGTTACCACAGGAGTGGGATTTACTGAGACGCAAGGTCAATGACGTTAAGCTTACTTTACCTGTTACCGCGCAAGTCAGCATAGTGCAAGATGAGTTCTCAGAAGTGTACGGCATGTTATTCAGTGTCTATGGCGAGAACGCTCAGCCTGAAGCGTTACGTCAATACGCAAAAGAGCTACAACGTCGAATTAAGACCGTTGATGGCATTAAGAAAGTCCAGCTTCACGGGGTCCAAAGTCAGGCGGTTTATATTGACCTTCCTGATGCGCGATTAGCCCAGTACGGGATCTCTTCTGCACAGGTGATTAATCAGTTAGCAACCCAGAACTTAACCTATAACAGCGGTAGCTTTGCAGCTGACAATGAGCGTATTCGTGTTGACCAAAGTAGCGCCTTTAAGTCCATTGATGATATTAAAGCGCTCACAATTAAAGGAGGGTTCGGCGACTACAGCACGGGACTGTTAAGATTGGGAGATATTGCCGATGTCAGCTTAGGTTACCAAGCCCCCGCAATGACTTTGAGTCGTTTCAATGGTAAGCAAGCCGTTACACTGGCCGTGAGTCCGGTTTCTGGAATTAATGTCGTTAGCTTGGGTGAAAGCTTAACCCAGATCATTGCTGAATATCAGCAAGAGCTGCCGATAGGCATTGAAATTGGCACTATTGCTTTTCAGCCAGACGAAGTGCAAAAGTCTGTAGAAGATTTTGTGGTGAACCTACTTGAGAGTGTCACAATTGTATTTGTTGTGCTGCTTATTTTTATGGGCTTTAAAAGCGCAACCATTGTTGGTGGCAGCTTAGTTTTTACCATCTTGTTAACCCTCATTTATATGTACCTTGCAGGGGTCGACCTTCAACGCGTCTCGTTAGGAACCTTTATTTTGGCACTGGGCATGCTAGTCGATAACGCGATTGTTATCACCGACCTGTTCGTGGTGAAGTTAAATAAGGGGATTGATCGCACTAAAGCTGCAGTTGATTCAGTCAAAGAGACATCTAAACCCTTATTTGCAGCCACAATTATTGCCATCATGGGCTCTAGCCCTGTCTTGTTTTCGCAAACTGATTCGGGTGAATTTGCTGGTTCAGTATTCGTTATTATGTGTTCCTCACTGCTATTTTCGTGGCTTGTGGCAGTCACACTCACACCGCTATTGTGCTGGTTATGGATAAAGCCAAGCACGAAAAAGGTAGATGCTAACGCCAAACCAAGTCGTTACCAATTATCGGTTAACTGGACGGTGATGAATCCAGTCAAAGCGATTTCTATGGTCGTGCCGTTGTTATTGGTGACAGCGTTGGCAGCCTCTTATGTCGCTATCAATTTTATTCCTAGCTCTGACCGCCCTATGGTCTTCTTAGATTACTGGTTACCCAATGGTGCTAAGATAGAAAGCACTTCAGCTGACATGAAGAAAATTGAAGGCTGGTTGATAAAACAACCCGAAGTGGCGGTTATCTCGAGTTACGTAGGGGCAAGTGCACCAAGATTCTCAGTCACAGTAGAACCAGAACCTTTTGATACGAGTTATGGGCAAATCGTGATTAATGTAGTTGATTACGAGGCTATTGAGTCGCTCACCAAACGGGGTGATATATGGCTGGCAAATAACTTTCCGGGCTCTGAGCCTCGCTTTAGAAACCTAAAGCTGGCGACTAAAGATAAATACAGTGTTGAAGCACGTTTCTCTGGCCCTGATCCACAGGTCCTGCATAGATTGTCGGCTGAAGCTCAAGTTATCATGCAGGCAAACAGTAATACCAAGTATGTTCGTGATGACTGGCGTCAGCTGAGTAAAGTGATTAAACCAGTGGTAAACCAGGAGCAGGCTCGCCGAGCAGGTATCAATCGCACCGATATTTCCCTTGCGATTAAGCGAGCCACAGAGGGCGTCACTGTGGGTACATTGAATCAGGGGGATCAGCTAATTCCTATTAGTTTCAGAAGCGCAAATGCTGATCTAAGTAGCTTAGAAACCTTACCTGTTCGTTCATTGCTAGGCGTTAACAGTGTGCCGTTAGGGCAGGTGGTTGATAGCTTTGAGCTGAAGAGCGAAGAGAGCATTATCTGGCGCCGCAATCGTGTGCCAACAATTACAGCCCAAGCGGATGTGTTTGATGCGACGCCTGCTGTAGTGCGTAATCAGATAAAAGATCAAATTGAAGCCATTAAGCTCCCAGCGGGCTATGCATTTAATTGGGGCGGTGAATACTACGATGAAAACCGAACTATCACCGACACGTTAAGCCAGTTACCTAAGGCGCTACTGATGATGGTGGTGATTATGGTGGCGATGTTTAATGGCTTTAAGCAGCCTGCAATCATTTTAATCACTCTGCCATTAGCGGCTATAGGTGTGACTTGGACCTTACTCTTGCTAGACAAACCCTTTGGCTTTATGGCGTTGATTGGTGCCATTACGCTATCGGGCATGATTATTAAAAATGGCATTGTACTGATGGACCAAATTGAGCTTGAACGGGCTAATAACAAGCCATTACAAGAAGCAGTAAAAGCGGCAACCCTTAATCGTACGATGGCGATCTCTATGGGTGCACTGACAACAGCATTAGGGATGATCCCACTATTAAGCGATAGATTGTTTGACCAAATGGCAGCAACAATTATTGGCGGATTAGCAGCGGCGACAGTGTTATCACTGTTTATTATGCCGGCCTTCTACTGCCTGTTTTATCGCAACTGCGATGATAAGGCAGAAGCAACTGACCCAATATTTTCTAGTGCCGCTATGGAGCAAAAATAATATGAATCTCTATAAAATTGCGCCGTTAGCGATTGCTATGATCATGACTGGTTGCGCAGTAGGACCTGATTATCAGGCGCCGACCACTAACTTAGACAGCGAATATTTGTATCAAGATACAGCTGGGACGGTTGCTGGTGAGCGAAGCGCGGCTAATACCGATGCATGGTGGACGCAGTTTAATGATCCTATTTTGAATCAGTTGGTCATTGATGCGCAAAATCAAGCGATCCCGCTAAAGATCGCAGCGCAACGCATCAGAATGGCGCAGTCTTATCAAAGTGCGATTGAGTCATTTAAAGTGCCTACGGTTAATCTGGGCGCGGGTTTTGGTAACTATCAGATCAGTGATAATGACCCTTTACTGGGGGGCGCGATAACCGCGACTAACCCTGTTAGTGGTGAAGAGTTGGGCTTGGTTGATGATAACAATAGCGCTTTCTTTGCGGGAGCGACCATTGCGTGGGAGGCGGATCTCTTTGGCAGAATAGACCGGCTAGCAAATGCCGCCGCTATCCGCAAAGAACAGATGATCATTATGCGTGAAGGCTTAACAGCACTGATTACTTCTGATGTGATCCATAATTACCTGCAAATGCGTGGCGCTCAAGAACGTAAGCAGATCGCACTGCACACGGTTGAAGATCAACAGAAGACGCTCAAATTAGTGCAATTAATGGTTAAGAGCGGTTATGGATCAAAACTTGATGAAGCACGTGCTAAAGCCATGTTAGCAGTGACAAAATCTGTTGTGCCACAACTTAATATTGCTGAAAATGCCCATAAACAGCGCTTAGCCATCTTGCTAGGTGAAACGCCAAAACAGGGTGAACAACGCTTTAGTCAACCTATGCCACTGCCTAATTTTGATGGCGTTATCCCAACAGGCTTGCCATCTGACTTACTTAACCGCAGACCGGATATCAGGATTGCCGAGCGCGAGATGGCAGCGCTTAATGAAGAGCGCGCTGCAGCCATCGCCGCTCAATATCCAAAAGTATTCTTAACGGGTGCTCCTGGTGTTTTGGCAAAAGACTTTGACGACTTGTTTAGCAGTGACTCCATAGCATGGGCCGGTAGCATAGGTGTGAGTTGGAATGTTTTTGATGGTGGTCGAGGTGATGCCATTGTTGAAATGCAAGAGGCACGGTTCGATTCCAGTGTTCTCAGCTATCAACATGCAGTGATTGCCGCTTTTGGTGAGGTTGAAACCTTATTGCAGGGCTACGGCTATAGCCAGCAATATGTGCAACTCGTCAGCGAAGCAGAAGCTGAGACCACTAATGCGGTCAATAAAGCCAAATCACTGTACAAAGCGGGACTCAGTGGCTATTTGTCTATTTTGGACGCGCAGCGTCAAGAAAATATGATTAAAGACCGTGTGGTTGCTGCAAAATTACAAACTGCGCATATGACCATTGGCCTCCATAAAGCCCTTGGGGGTAACTGGCAGGTTGAGAATGCTCCTGCTCACTAATCTTTATTTTTAGTCAATCTATATAAGCAGCACTCAGTGCTGCTTTTTTTATTAAAAACGAGACACTAAAGCTGCAACTAGCCTAGGGAGTGTGGTTCTTTGACGGTTGTTTTTACCGCAGTTTATTGGCAGTTTTGACAAGGCGGAGGCTATGTCGTTTAGTCATTCTCCACAAATAACCTACAACACAGTCAAAATAATCAAGAAGCGCGACCTTGCGTTATCTATAAAGGATATTGTCGACACTTGTTGACTTCATGCTAGTGCCTATATTTGTCCCCACAATGCAAATGTGACTCGTGAAATTAAAACCAATAAAGAGCAGTTCTGAGTCTATTTGATAATACTCTAAATCTTGAGGTTTAATCTGTAACTTTAATATAACCTCATGAATCTAAACATTACTGTAGTGATTTTAAAGACTGATCATTTAAAGTTCGCTCCTTGTTATGCTGCTATTGAGTGCTAAAAATTAGAGATTCTTACTGTCAGTTAAATTTGCCATATTTATGTGGGTGAACAAAAGTTGTCCATTATGCTTTACTCTACTTTGTCGACAATTTAGGGCTAAAGTGTTGACTAGGTCACATAATGACGCTAAATTGTCGACAATCCTTTTAGCAGAACTCAACGATGGTTTATGACATTTTTCACCGAACAGCCAGTAACGTCAGCAGATAAGACCTTTTTTCAGCTACGTAAAGATATCGTAGAAGGGGCTATATTGGCGGGTTCTAAGTTAAGTGAAACCGAGTTGTCGACAAAGTATGCCGTTAGTCGAGCGGTGATCCGTGAAGCGATTAACCGTTTAGAGGCAAGCCATTTAGTTGAGCGCAAAGCCAACGTTGGTGCAAGAGTGGTGACATTAACACCTGAAGGTTTGATTGAGCTTTATCAGGTCCGTGAGTCACTCGAAGGCATGGCGGCACGCTTAGCGGCACAAAATATGACAGATGGCGAAATCACCGATCTGCAATCGCTGCTCAATTCTCATTTTGAAAAAGTGCAATCGGGCCAGTCTTATTATCAAGAAGCGGGTGATGTCGATTTCCATTATCGCATTATTGTTGGTAGCAAAAACAAACACCTTATTTCGATGCTGACGGATGGTATTTATCATCTTGTACGCATGTATCGCGTTCAGTTGGGAATGAGTGGACCGCGTGTGACCACCGCTTTTGATGAACATAAACACATAGTACAAGCGATTTGTAACCGAGATGCGGAGCTCGCTGAAATGCTAATGCGTCGTCATATCTTGTATTCAAAATCGAGTATTGAGAGCAAGCTTTTGAGCTAAATAGCTCAACGAATAGTGAAACCGTTAGATCATAAAAACGTAATCAATAGACCGTTAAGTCATCATTATCATCTTCACAGGGCCCAGCTTGTATAAGCTATTTATACAAGTCGTTTAAACAAGCTGTGTGAGCAACAAAGAAAGGAACAGCACATGAGCGCAGGTAAGAAGTTTCGCGAGGCACTAGTTGCCAATAGTCCGCTACAAATTGTCGGTACCATTAATGCTTATTCAGCAATGATGGCGAAAAAAATTGGTCACCAAGCTATTTACTTATCTGGTGGCGGCGTTGCAAACGCATCGTACGGCTTACCTGATTTGGGCATGACATCCCTAAACGATGTGATTGTTGATGTGCAGCGTATTACTTCTGCATGTGATCTGCCGTTGTTAGTTGATATCGATACTGGCTGGGGCGGCGCGTTCAATATCGCCAAAACGGTTCGCGATATGGAAAAAGCCGGTGCAGCTGCTGTGCATATGGAAGATCAAGTTGCGCAAAAACGCTGTGGTCATCGTCCAAATAAAGAGATTGTGTCAACAGAAGAGATGGTCGACCGTATTAAAGCGGCTGTCGATGCTCGTACCGATCCAGATTTCTTCATTATGGCCCGTACAGATTCATTCGGACAAGAAGGACTTGAAGCGGCCATTGCACGTGCTAAAGCTTATGTTGCTGCTGGCGCCGATGGTATTTTCGCGGAAGCGGTTAAAACCGAAGAACATTACCGCGCCTTTGCTGACGCGCTGGATGTGCCTATTCTCGCCAATATCACTGAATTTGGCCAAACCGAGCTGTGGAACAAAGAGCAGTTAGGTGAGTGGGGCGCGTCTATGGTGCTTTATCCATTAAGTGCGTTTAGAGCAATGAACAAAGCAGCGGAAATGGTTTATACCTCGATTCTAGACCACGGCGACCAAAAGGCGGTGGTTGATTCTATGCAAACGCGTATGGATCTTTACGACTACCTTGGTTATCACGACTATGAGCAAAAGCTAGATAGTTTATTTGCTGAAGGTAAAAACCTTTAAGCAAGCATCAACACGCTCGACAGCAGTACCTTACAAAACAAATCTAAAGCGCGATGAAATTGCGTTTTAGAATAAAAATATAAATACCCGCAGTCGTCATTTGACGGGTAACAAAAAATAGAAGGAAGATAGAAATGGCTGATACTAAAAAGGTAGATAAGAAGTTAGCGGGTGCAGGACTACGTGGTCAAAGTGCAGGTGAGACAACGCTTTGTACCGTGGGTAAATCAGGTTCAGGTCTAACCTATTGTGGTTATGATATATCTGACTTGGCAGATAACGCGACATTTGAAGAGGTCGCTTACTTGCTTTTTAATGGCGAACTGCCAAACCAAACTCAGCTGGATCACTACAAAACAGCGCTTTTTGCACAGCGCGATCTGCCACAAGCATTAAAAGAGGTGCTGCAACGCATTCCAGCTGATGCTCATCCAATGGATGTGATGCGCACCGGTTGTTCTTTCTTAGGTAACTTAGAACCAGAGAATGACTTTAGCGAGCAAACTACCTCGGCAAACCGCTTATTAGCCGCGTTTCCGGCCATCATGTGTTACTGGTACAAATTCTCTCACGACGGTGTAGAGATAGATTGTGTTACCGATGAAGCGTCTATAGGCGGTCATTTCTTACACCTGCTTAATGGCAAAGCGCCATCAGAGCAGCATCGCCGTGTTATGGATGTATCACTGATTCTTTATGCAGAGCATGAGTTTAACGCATCAACCTTTACCGCCCGCGTTTGTGCATCAACGCTATCAGATATGTACTCGTGCATTACGGGTGCTATCGGTACGTTACGTGGTCCACTGCATGGTGGCGCAAACGAAGCGGCAATGGATATGATCCAAAAGTTCAGCTCTCCAAGCGACGCCAAAGAGCAAATGGCGGGCATGCTTGCACGTAAAGAGAAGATAATGGGTTTTGGACATGCCATCTACAGTACCTCTGATCCACGTAATGTGATTATCAAATCTTGGTCTGAGAAGCTGGCTCACGAGTCTGGTGATACTTCACTTTATGATATCTCTGTCGCGTGTGAAGAGTTTATGTGGGACAGCAAGAAACTATTTTGTAACGCTGACTTCTTCCATGCGTCGGCTTATCACTTTATGGGCATTCCAACTAAGTTGTTTACCCCTATATTTGTCTGTTCACGTCTTACGGGCTGGGCGGCACACGTTATGGAACAGCGTACTAATAATCGCATTATTCGTCCAAGTGCAGATTACACCGGTAGCGATCCGCGTAAGGTTTCTCCGATAAGTGAAAGATAATCAATAGAAATTAGTAGTGGCAATTTATTCTATTGTCACTACTTAAAAAACTATTGATTTTAATCGGTTTTATTCTATCTAATAATTTCAATGCAAAGCGGGCTCACTTCGTAAAAGAAGTGACCGTAAATGAATAAGACCCCACCCAACGTGATGTCATGCTTTTTAAGTGGAACGCCTTATGAATACAACCTACCGTAAACCGTTACCTGGTACTGAATTAGATTTTTTTGATACCGAGGCTGCAGTTAATGCGATTAGCCCAGATGCTTATCGTAAGCTGCCATATTGTTCTCGTGTTTATGCCGAGAACTTAGTGCGTCGCTGCAACCCAGAAACGCTAACTGACTGTTTAAAGCAGATCATTGAGCGCAAAAGTGATTTAGACTTCCCTTGGTATCCTGCTCGAGTAGTGTGTCACGATATTCTAGGCCAAACTGCCTTGGTTGATTTAGCAGGTCTGCGTGATGCTATTGCAGATAGGGGCGGGGATCCTTCAAAAGTAAATCCAGTGGTACCAACACAGCTGATAGTCGACCATTCGTTGGCTGTAGAGCACGCCGGTTTTGAGAAAGACGCGTTTGAGAAAAACCGCGCTATTGAAGATCGACGTAATGAAGATCGCTTTCATTTTATTAACTGGACCAAAACGGCCTTTAAGAACATTGATGTGATCCAGCCAGGTAACGGCATCATGCATCAAATCAACTTAGAGAAGATGTCTCCCGTGGTGCAGGCTCGAGAAGGTGTGGCGTTTCCGGACACCTTAGTGGGTACCGACAGCCATACACCTCATGTTGATGCACTGGGTGTTATTGCCATTGGTGTTGGCGGTCTTGAAGCTGAAAGTGTCATGCTTGGCCGACCATCTTATATGCGTCTGCCAGATATTGTGGGTGTTGAGCTGGTGGGTAAGCGCCAAGATGGCATTACGGCAACTGATATTGTGCTCGCTATTACTGAATTTTTACGCAATGAAAAAGTCGTTTCTACTTACCTTGAGTTTTATGGTGAAGGCGCTGCAAACCTAACGTTGGGCGACCGAGCAACCATCTCAAACATGACGCCAGAGTTTGGTGCAACAGCGGCGATGTTTTATATCGATGATAAGACCATCGATTACCTTAAACTCACAGGCCGTGAAGACAAGCAAGTTAAGCTCGTTGAAACCTATGCAAAACGTGCAGGCCTATGGGCTGATACATTAACTGAGGTTGAGTACGAGCGGGTACTGCGTTTTGACCTGTCCAGTGTCGGGCGTAATATTGCAGGTCCATCTAACCCTCATCGCCGAGTATCAACCAAGGATCTTGCCGAAAAAGGCATTAGTGGCGTAGTTGAAAATGAAGAGGGCTTAATGCCTGATGGCGCCTGCATTATTGCGGCGATCACCAGCTGTACTAACACATCAAACCCCCGCAACGTGATTGCCGCAGGACTTATTGCTCGCAACGCGAATGCTAAAGGGTTAACCCGTAAACCATGGGTAAAAACCTCACTCGCTCCAGGTTCAAAAGCGGTACAGCTTTATCTTGAAGATGCCAATCTGCTAACAGAACTTGAAGCATTAGGCTTTGGTATTGTCGGTTTTGCCTGCACAACGTGTAACGGCATGAGCGGCGCACTGGACCCAGTGATTCAGCAAGAAGTGATTGAACGCGATTTGTACACCACTGCGGTACTGTCTGGTAACCGTAACTTCGATGGCCGAATTCATCCATACGCCAAACAAGCGTTTTTAGCATCACCACCACTCGTCGTCGCTTACGCGATTGCGGGAACAATCCGTTTTGATATCGAAAAAGATGTGCTGGGTACCGACGCGGATGGTAATGCCATTATGCTAAAAGATCTGTGGCCATCCGATGAAGAGATTGATGCGGTCATTGCTCAAAGTGTTAAACCTGAGCAGTTCCGCAAAGTCTACGAACCCATGTTCGATATTAAAGTTGAATACGGCTCTGAAAACGATCCACAGTACGATTGGCGTCCACAGAGTACCTATATTCGCCGTCCTCCTTACTGGGACGGAGCACTAGCCGGTGAGCGCACAATGAAAGGCATGCGTCCATTAGCGGTACTTGGCGATAATATTACCACTGACCATTTGTCACCTTCGAATGCGATTATGCTCGACAGTGCAGCAGGGGCATATTTAGATAAAATGGGCCTACCTGAAGTTGACTTTAACTCGTATGCAACTCATCGCGGCGATCATTTAACCGCGCAACGTGCCACCTTTGCCAACCCTAAGTTATTTAATGAAATGGTCACTAAGCTTGGCAAAACCGGTGAAGTTGAAGTGAAGCAGGGCTCTTTTGCACGTATCGAGCCAGAAGGCACTGAATCGCGTATGTGGGAAGCGATTGAGACCTATATGGAGCGTAAGCAGCCGTTGATCATTATTGCGGGTGCAGACTATGGCCAAGGTTCAAGCCGTGACTGGGCAGCAAAAGGTGTTCGTCTTGCGGGTGTTGAAGTGATTGTCGCCGAAGGATTTGAGCGTATTCACCGCACTAACCTTGTAGGTATGGGGGTATTGCCGCTTGAATTTACTAATAATGAAAACCGTCATACTCATCAAATCGATGGAACAGAAACCTATGATGTGATGGGTGATCGCACGCCTGGCGCTGCACTGACCGTGATTATGACGCGCAGCAATGGTGAGAGCGTTGAAATAGCCGTTAAGTGCCGCTTGGATACCGCCGAAGAGGTGTCTATCTATGAAGCTGGCGGTATTTTACAACGCTTCGCCAATGACTTTTTAGAGTCTTCAGTCGCGTAGACTTTATATTTTGCAACGCAGATGAGATCCCGCAAGTAAATGCTTGTAGGCTCTGCAGCGACATCCCCGTCGCCGCAGCTCATCTTCGCGGCAATAACGCCATTGACTCAGTGCATCGACTGCCCGCGCAGGGTTTACTTGCTCTGACGGTGTTATGTTAGCGCATAAGAACCTAAGCTCACGGTTCTTGTGACGGCGCCGCGATCTGTTGTACCCAATATTAGCAATCTAACGGTAATCCTTATGACGCGTAACACAGTACATTTACCCCAGATTAAAGTACCAGCAACCTATATGCGTGGCGGCACCAGTAAAGGTGTATTTTTTAATTTAACTGATCTGCCACTAGCAGCGCAGGTGGCAGGTCCCGCTCGTGATTCACTGCTACTTCGAGTGATCGGTAGCCCAGATCCTTACGGCAAGCAAACCGACGGTATGGGTGGGGCAACCTCAAGTACCAGTAAAACGGTGATTGTGGCAAGCAGTACTCAGCCCGATCATGATGTCGATTACCTTTTCGGACAAGTCGCTATTGATAAGGCTTTTGTCGATTGGAGTGGTAACTGCGGTAATTTATCTGCCGCGGTTGGCTCGTTTGCCATTAGCTGCGGACTTGTTGATAGCAGCCGTATTCCTGAAAATGGGATTGCAGTGGTTAGAATTTGGCAAAAAAACATCAGTAAAACCATTATTGCCCATGTGCCTATCACCAATGGTGAAGTGCAAGAAACCGGTGACTTTGAACTTGATGGTGTCACATTCCCAGCCGCTGAAGTGCAGGTCGAGTTTATGGACCCCGCCGATGGCGAAGGAGCTATGTTCCCCACTGGCAATCTAATCGATGACTTAATCGTACCGACTGACGTTGTCGCTGCTGGGGTGTTAAAAGCCACCATGATTAACGCAGGCATTCCTACCGTGTTTGTTAACGCACAAGATCTTGGTTATAGCGGTGCCGAATTGCAAGAGGCGATAAACAGTGACGCTAACGCGTTAACGATGTTTGAAACCATACGCGCTTATGGCGCCGTGCAAATGGGGCTTATTAGCCATATAGATGAAGCTGCTGGTCGGCAACATACCCCAAAAGTGGCCATCGTCGCCGCGCCTATTAATTACACGTCTTCAAGTGGCAAGGCTATCGCTAAAGGCGATATCGACCTTAACGTGCGCGCCTTATCTATGGGCAAGTTACATCACGCAATGATGGGCACTGCTGCAGTAGCCATTGGCACCGCAGCCGCAATTCCTGGCACGCTGGTAAGTATTGCTGCCGGTAACGTTGAACGTGAGTCTGTGCTATTTGGCCATCCATCTGGCACCTTAAAAGTGGGTGCTCAAGCAAAACGAGTTGATGGTCAATGGAAGGTGAACAAAGCAGTTATGAGCCGCAGCGCTCGAATACTGATGGAAGGTTGGGTGAGGGTGCCAAGCGATACTGTTTAAACATAACGGTAACCTAGCTGGTTAATCTAAACATAAGAAGCAGAACACCAATGTACGTGTTCTGCTTGTTATGCTAAAAATCACTTTCTTCAGTCCAGTCTTTTAGCTTTTCTAATATCTCTAACGCGGTGCGACCAAACTCGGTTATCTCATAAGTGACAGCAATAGGGCGAGTACAAATCACCTCTCTGATAACCAGTCCTTGGCTCTCTAGCTCTTTAAGACGTTGATCAACCATTTTCTTACTGGCACCTCCTAACATGCGTGACAGCTCATTGAATCGTACTGGCCCATCTTTTAAATGCCACAAAATAGACGCTTTCCACTTGCCGCCTAAAATGCGCATTCCTCGCTCGATAAGGCAAGGCTGCTCGCAGTTTTGAATATTTATTTTTTCATCTTTAGTCATTGTATTTAAAGTCTTATTTATCATGTCGCAATCAAATTTACAGTGGTTACTAAAAGTATACTGGTTGCTTTAATTCTCCACTCTAGCAAAATATGCCCTAAGAACCAAAGATAAATTGCTCTGCATCACGATAAGTGAATGCCTTTTTAAGGAAGCAAATAGATGACAATGCTAATATCTTACGATCCAATCGATCAAAAACCACTCGGCGAAGTTCCCGTCACCACGATTGAACGTATGCCAGACTTGGTTAGCCAAGCAAAAAAAGCACAGAAAACGTGGGCTAAGTTATCGTTAATAGAACGCCAGAAAAAAGTGGTTCAAGCTTATCAGAATCTTGCAAAAGTGCAGGAGTCGCTGGCGCTATTAATCAGCAAAGAGATGGGAAAGGATTACCGCAGAGCAGGTTATGAGGCGGCAGGTACAGTGCAAAATGCTGATTACTTTTGCCAAGAAATTGTTGCAGCGTTGCAGCCCGAATCTTTGGGGCATGGCGCTGAGCTGCAATATAAGCCTTTGGGCGTGGTCGCTGTTATCTCACCGTGGAATTATCCGCTGGCGATGGCGAATAACTTGCTACTGCCTGCGCTCATGGCGGGTAATAGCGTGATATTAAAACCATCAGAAGAAACCCCCTTGGTGGCCGACTTGTTCGTTAACACACTTAACGAAGTATTGCCGGTCGGCGTATTGCAAGTCGCTCACGGTGGGGCTGACACCGGTAAGGCGTTAGTCAATGCCGATATTAATATGGTGGCTTTCACCGGTTCGCTTGATGCGGGCAAACACATAATGGCGTCGGCGGCATCGTCTCTTAAAAGACTCGTGATGGAGCTTGGCGGTAACGATCCTATGATCGTCATGGCAACGGCTGATATTGATAAAGCGGTGCAGTATGCCGTGGCAAGTTCATTTGAGAATGCAGGACAGATGTGTACGTCGACTGAACGGGTCTATGTCGATGCGCGAGTTGCCGATGAGTTTGAGCAAAAGGTGGTGGCGCTTGCTCGCCGCTACCGAGTGGGCGCTTGGGATCAAACTGGCGTTAATATAGGGCCGATTGTTAATCATAAGCAGCATCAGGGCATTATCTCACAGCTTAAAGATGCCGAGCAGAAAGGTGCAAAATTCCTTTTAGGCCAAGCGCATTATGAAACGCCTTTTGTACAGCCAACGGTTGTTACAAATATCACCCCTGATATGCAGTTAGAGACGCATGAAACCTTTGGCCCTATTGTTGCCATCAGTCGTTTCAATCATATATCTGAAGCCATTGAACGCGCAAATGCGAGCCCTTATGGACTTGGTGCAGCGGTATTTGGCGGCGTTGGCGCTGCAGATGTTGCAGAGCAGATGGAGGCTGGCATGGTGGGCGTAAATCAAGGTGCTGGTGGAGCAGGGCCTTGGGTCGGTGCTAAGCAAAGTGGCTTTGGTTTTCATGGCACGGCGGCTGGCCACCGACAATTTGCTCAAGTAAGAGTGCTCAGTAAATAGAATCACTCGGTGCAGCACCTTATGTCGTTAATAGCGTCAGTAACCATCACATAAAATTAAATACAGTTGAGTCGAATATGAGACAAGAAAATAAGCCAGAATCGTTCTTTGTTGCCGCGTTTGAGCCGGGCGCTGAGCATCCAGCATTACCAGCATGGGGCAACAGCACACTCAATCCTGCCAAGCTAAGCAGTGATTTTGATATTAGCCAAGTAGAGCGCCGGGAACTTGCCGACGTACCCGGCGCTTTTCAGTTGTTAAACGTGCTGTCTAAAGATGAATGCAAAAGATTAATTGAGATAAGTGAGCAACTTGAGTTTTTACCAGATGCAGCAGTGTCGTTACCCCGAAGTGTTCGCCATAACGATAGCTTAACTTGGATTGTTGACCCAAAAACCGATGGCACTATTTGGCAACGTATTGCTCATTTGATGGATGATAGACAGGGTATTTTTAACGGCGATAAAGCATTAGGTATTAATGCACGTTTTCGTTTTTATCGTTATAGCCAAGATGATTATTTTAAACCGCACTCCGATGGTTCTTGGCCTGGCAGCCGAATTATAGATAACCAGTTAATCGCCAATGCCTACCCAGATCGTTTTAGTCAAATGACCTTCTTAATTCTCCTTAGCGAAGACTTTGAAGGCGGTGAAACTCGTTTTTTGGTGAACGCAAACGATGCCACTAAACCCGCAAAAGCAGGCGATGAGGTTGTTAATGTCGATGTCAGAACACCCGCTGGTGGAGTATTGTGTTTTCCACACGGAATGCATCCTATGCACTGTATTCATAGCTCTGTTGCGATCACTAAAGGTGTTAAATACATCATCCGCACCGATGTTTTGTTAGCAGTGTAAAAGATTCATCGCTTGGTTTAGGTTTCATTGGTCCTAACGATTAGTCTTTCTACTAAGAAGGACTAAAGTTTACTCACTAACCAAATACGAATGGAATGGCATTGAAGGTGGAGGTTTGCTCTGCCTGCTAACACATCAAGTGCTAATCATGCTAATTTCTAATTTGCTCTAGTTGAGGTAAAATAGCCGATTATTCGATTTGATGACGCGCATGACCATTAATATTAAAAATATACCAGAAAAGGAAGTCACCTGTTCAAACTGTCAGGCTTGCTGCTGCCGTTTAGAGGTGTTTCTTCTGACTGATACTGGTGTTCCTGAAGAGTATATTGCTGTTGATAATTGGGGCGGCGAAACGATGTTTCGTTTAGAGGATGGGTGGTGTGCAGCATTAGATCGGGAGACACTGATGTGCTCTATTTATGAAAATCGCCCTTGGGTTTGTCGAGAATTCGAAATGGCTTCTTATGAATGTCTCGTAGAAAGAGAAGGGATGCTGTAGCGATATTTATGACCTTGAGAAATCTAGTTTGATTTGTCAGTAAGCTAGCTACTTTAGGTCTTTATATGTTGATAATGACGGTTTGATTAAAGCGGTTATAGCGTTATATCGGCTCTAAAAATAATGGCCATCGTGTAATCTCGACGGCCATAATGCTGCTTACATCGCTGACGATTTTGGTGCAGCTTTTTTAGCAGCCTTAGCGGCTTTCTTTTCTTTTGCATTTAAAAGCGGCTGTTTTTTAACTGCCTTTTTACTGTCTTGTCCTTTACTCATAATACTTTCCACCTTTTTACGTGATACACCCAAAGCCAGTTTGAACCAGCCTAAGGATTGAAGTAATCAGTGACTTTTAGTATAAAAGCCAATTCAATCAATAACTGCTTCAGTATGGCCTTATAGCAGGACAATTGATAGGCCTAGCGCATCTGAAATTCTTTAACTCAGTGGGATCTATCGATGGACGCTGCTTCTTTGACCAAGCGACCGTTTTATACTCAAGTGACTTAAATATATTGGTTTCAGATCTTCGCCTCGCTAAGCGAGGAAGCCTATTTTTTCGTACTCCTTATTGATAAGTATAAATATCAAATTGAATATCGAGTACTATTATTCGAAGAAGAGCTTCACGGACGGTAATAACCTTGAAGATACTGGCGTAAATCACAACCTAAATCGCTGTCACTTCTCGATATACTGCATGGTAAATGGTAAATGGTAAACATTTGGAGCTCTTTCTGTCTAATTTGGGTTATAGATTGTTTTAAGAGAGATACCTTATAAGAGGTTATTGTTAATGTTTGAAGCTACTTTATAAGCTTTACCATGGCTGTTGCGCAGAAATTTGATTGTTTCTTCACATCACTGGTCTGTTGGTTCTTTGCTAGCAGATTTAAATTTGGCCAAGTCGCTATCTAGCAACTCGAGAGTCTCCTTTGTCATTATCATTTCGCTAATACCAGCTTTGATAAGACTCTCATAGACAGTCCTACGATAGCGATTTCTATATGCATCTCATTTTTCAGCTTAGAAAGTAGTGCAAATCATTAAATTTCAATTCCAATAACGACTTCTGGCTTAAGTTTATTCGGAGTTGCTGAAGTTGAAAATAGACAGTTAATTAAATTAGCGTGTACAACTCTCTTATTACATAAAATCCAATTCTCAATGCGTCAATGGTGAGGGTCGTTCACTGTTTCCTTATTTGATTTTAAGCCGGCTATGCCTGATGCGAAGGCTTGCATGTGTTGTAAAACCATTGATATGAACCCTATGTTCTTCATTTACTGTATTTTGAGTTATTTACCACTTCCCCTTAACTTCGAATGCCGGCAGACCCCTCTTCGTGGCAAAGGTTAGTCTATAAATACTGACTGCCAAGATAGTCTCTTTTCCAAATCTGCTCGTTAATTTTCAAATTACACAGCAGGTATAAGCCTTAAGAGCTATAACTTTATTAGAATGAATTTTATGCAAGGTGTTGAATTACAGCTGAGTTTAGTTTTTTTAACTATTATTCTTGCTTTAAATCTTCATCTATTCTAATTGCAGTTAGGGATTGTGTTTATGTTTGAAACCTCACTATTTGGTAGTCTTTATATTACCCCATTTTTTGTTACATTCTTTTGGGGTTCCGTTTTTTGGTTATCAGCTCGACGCTCTCGATTTTTTCATGTCACAGCTATTCCTCCTGAACTCAGTGGCTACGTAGCAGTATCAACTTGGATCCTGACGATTACTTTGGTGCACTTTGGTCGTTTAACCTTATTAGGCTGGCAATCATGAAAATAGACAGAGCGCTTATTCTTACTATTATTCTTGTTTTGGCATCGATTGCATTTAGTTACTATCTTTGGGTGTTTTATATGGTTTCTCCGTGGACGCGAGATGCTCGTGTTCACGCCGATATTTCCCATGTAGCCAGCCAAATAACGGGAAAGGTAAAAAGAATCCATATAAAAACAGATGAGCAGGTGAATAAAGACCAACTGCTGTTTGAGTTAGAAGGAACAGATCAACAGATTGCTTTAGATAAAGCGATAGCATCTCTTGAAAGAGGTCAATTTCAGCTAAAGCTACTGCAAGACGAAAAACAGCGTTTACAAGGGATCCCGGGTAACCTTGTGTCAGAAGATGATAGAGATAAAGCTAATACCTCTGTTAAAGAGCAGCAAGCTCAAATCAAAGTGTTAACCGCTGATCTATCTCAAGCTAAACTTAATCTCGAACGTACAAAAATCTATGCTCCTCATGCTGGGTACATATCAGATTTGGATTTTACGCGAGGGCAGGTGGTAACACCTGGTCAGCAAGTTATGGCGCTCATTGACCTTAATAGCTTTTCCATCAAGGCATATTTTGAAGAAACGCGGATCAAAGAACTAGCGCCTGGACAGAAGGCCAAAATACGCTTGATGGGACGAGACGATATTGTGCTTAAAGGTACAGTGGTTAGCATTGCTAGAGGTATAAACAATAACAACACGACTAAAGGTAGCCAGCAGTTACCTGATGTACAACAGACATTCCCTTGGATAAGACTTGCTCAGCGCGTACCAGTAACGATTGTTTTTGACGACCAACAGCAAGTCCAAGAGCTGCATCTATTCTCGGGTTCTACAGCCTCAGTCGTTATTGAATAATGGCAGAAGCATCGAATAAGCCCTCCAGTTGGCGTTGGCTAATCCCCGATTTTAATAATGCCGAAATTATGGCTGGCATTAGAATGGGGTTGGCACTGTCGGGTTGTACTTTAACGGCAATGTATTTGGATTTAGAAAGCCCTGGTTGGGCTACGACAACAGCGTTAATGGTCACATTGGTGGGGAGTTTTGGCGGCATTATAGATAAGGGTATCTCACGTTTTAAAGGGACATTACTCGCCGTACCTTTAGGCATATTTTCCTATAATTACTTGATAAATGACCCTTGGCTTTTTTCTTTTGGAGTCGCATTTATTACAGCTGCACTCATTTTACCTTCGTTACTGCGTAAGAATAATGAGCGCTACATATTTAATGTTACTTGCTCAACGTTTATCTTAATCGCTATTTACGGATTGTTGGTCACCGATCCTCAAGATATGTTGCAAACCATTGCCAATAGAGTCTCTGAAGTGAGCTTAGGGATACTCTTTTCATTTTTAGCCACTATGGGGACTAAACCTAAATATGAGGCTAAGAAGCTCTACCTTCAATTGGATAAACTCAACGATATAAGTCGTGATTCATTGAAGAAAGGCAAGTATCAATTAGATATTTTGCAAGCGTTGGAGGCATTAGCTGCTGCTTCTATTGAGTCGGTAAAAATAGGTTATCACGCCAACCATTTGGAACTCTCATTATCGAAACTGCTTATAGCGACAGAGTTATCAGATGCAGCAAATAACGTATCGTTGTCAGAGCAATCGCAAACGCTACTCGACGGTAAAATAGACAAGTTCATTAAAGATTATCACTTTGCATACAAGCTATTAATGTCTAGCCGTAAACTGCCTAGAACGAGTAACCGAAGGCTGAACAGCTTGTCGCCGACAAATTGGCAAATAGTGGCTATTGCTGCATCTAGAGTATTTTGGGTCATTTTTATATCCCTCCTTTACTGGTATTTTACTTCCTTTCAAAGTGCTCCTTCAGCATTGATGTTGGGCTGTATTTTCGTTTCCATTTTTTCCACACAAATCGGATTTACAAAGCAGCTAAGAAAATTTCTAATTGCGACAATTATGGGTTCAGGGTTAGGTTTTTTATTTGCTAACCAATTGCTATTGGCCATTCCGATTTGGCAGTGGTTATTTTGTGTTGTGTTTGGGGCGGGTTTTGTTAGTGGAGTATTGCTCACGAGAGCTGGCCCACAAACACCCACCATTATTTTTTCAACGGTCTTTTTCTTATCTGCATTAGGGCTTAATAATCTTGCAAACTTTGATCCTATCACCAGTTTTAATAATGCACTGGTTCATATCATTACAGTATTACAACTATGGCTCGGTTTTATGCTAATTCCTGAACCCAGCAACGAGTATGTTGCACGGCTAACGGTAAAGTCGATACAAAAAAACACTAGAAAAGCCATCGAGTATCGTATCAAAAAGGCATCAAAGTACTTTATTTTACAAATGCAGCGACGCTTGCAAATCAGCCAATTAAAGGGCTTCAACATAGGCCGAGAAAAACAGGTTCTTTGTAATATTGAAACGACCAAAGGGTTATTGGCACTACGTGCTAACGAGAAACTCGTTGAGTTCGATCTCAATATGGCTGCTTTATTAGAACAATATGATAGCTCTGAGGAGGCTAGCCGATATTTGCGTCAGCTAAATAATTCAGAGAGTAGGCCTGAGAATAGTGATTTAGAGGCACTAATTGCATTGGTGGTTTGTTTTTACGAACTTAATCAATGGCAGTATCAAGAGGATTTGCCAGCTTCACATTGAGACTCAAGGTGATAAAAAAGTAGCTTATCTAAAGCTGTTAATGGGCATATTTTATCCTAGTGTACCGGTTGGTGATACTGAGAGCGCTAAAACTGACCGTGAGCACTATCGTTCTAACACTTAACGAGCCTAATTAAGCAAATTACGTAATTAACCCAAGACTATTGCCTCAAAAACACCGATAATTCTCACCATTAAGGCACGCTAGCCGATTGACAACGCACGACTCTGGACACTATTCAATGGAAATCAAAGTTAACTTTCTCGACAACCTCAGACTTGAAGCAAAGTTTGATGACTTTACCGTCACTGCAGATCAGCCTATTCGTTACAAAGGCGACGGTTCAGCCCCTAGCCCTTTTGACTATTTCTTAGCTTCGTCAGCGCTATGCGCCGCCTATTTTATCAAGGTGTACTGTAAGGCTAGAGATATTCCAACGGAAAACATCAGACTGTCGCAAAACAACATTGTTGACCCTGAAGATCGCTATAACCAAATATTTCAAATCCAAGTTGAGCTACCAGCAGATATTTCAGAGAAAGACAGAACGGGGATTCTTCGTTCGATCGACCGCTGTACTGTAAAAAAGGTTGTTCAGACGGGGCCTGAGTTTAAAATCGAAACGGTTGAAAACCTCGACGAAGACGCTAACGCGATGTTGATGGGACAAGCCGATGGCGATGCTAGCACCTACATCTTAGGTAAAGACTTGCCGCTTGAGCAAACGATTACCAATATGACCAGCATGCTAGCTGATTTAGGGATGAAGATAGAAATATCGTCATGGCGTAATATTGTGCCTAATGTTTGGTCTTTGCACATCCGTGATGCTGCATCTCCAATGTGTTTTACCAACGGTAAGGGCGCAACGAAAGAGAGTGCACTTTGTTCAGCTCTGGGCGAGTTTATTGAACGCTTAAACTGTAATTTCTTTTATAACGATCAATTCTTCGGTGAAGAGATCGCCAACAGTGAGTTTGTTCATTACCCGAATGAAAAATGGTTTGCGTTAGAAGAGGATGACTCACTACCTGCAGGCATTTTGGACCAGCATTGTTTAGACATTTACAATCCAGACGAAGAGCTGGCGGGTTCTAATCTTATCGACACTAACTCAGGTATGACTGAACGTGGCATTTGTTCTATCCCTTATGTGCGTCACTCTGATGGTGAAACGGTTTACTTTCCGTCTAACCTAATTGAAAACTTATTTTTAAGTAACGGCATGAGCGCGGGTAATAACCTAGCTGAAGCGAAGGTGCAATGCTTATCAGAAATATTTGAGCGCGCCGTTAAAAGACAAATCATTGAGCAAGAAATCGTTCTGCCAGATGTCCCTATGGCGGTACTTGAAAAGTACCCAAGTATTTTAGCGGGTATTCAAGGCTTAGAAGAACGCGGATTCCCTGTTGTAGTAAAAGACGCCTCACTGGGTGGCCAATTTCCTGTTATGTGTGTCACCTTGATGAACCCAAGAACGGGCGGTGTATTTGCCTCTTTTGGTGCACACCCAAGTTTTGAAGTCGCCGTTGAGCGTAGTTTGACTGAGCTACTACAAGGTCGTAGCTTTGAGGGCTTAAACGATGTCCCTAAGCCGACGTTCGATAGCATGACAGTGACTGAACCTGAGAACTTTGTTGAGCACTTTATCGATTCTACCGGTGTTATTTCATGGCGCTTCTTCAGCAGCAAGCATGACTATGATTTTTGTGAGTGGGATTTCTCAGGCACCAATGAAGAAGAATCTCAGAGCCTCTTTGGCATATTAGCTGATATTGGCAAAGAAGCTTATATAGCTGAGTTTGATCAGTTAGGCGCGTCAGTGTGCCGTATACTCGTGCCGGATTACTCAGAAGTTTATCCCGTCGAAGATTTGATTTGGGACAACACCAATAAGTCGCTGCATTATCGCGAAGATATCTTAAATCTTCATTCTCTAGATGATGACCAACTGGCAGGCTTAGTTGAGCGACTCGAAGAGAGTCAACTCGATAACCAAACGGATATTCCGACATTAATTGGCATTGTGTTTGACGAGAACACTGTTTGGGGCCAGCTCACTATCATCGAGCTTAAAATCCTTATCTATCTAGCAATGGGCGAGTTAGAAAATGCGATGGAGCTTGTCGCTGAATTCCTACAGTACAACGACAATACCGTAGAGCGTGGTTTGTTCTATCAAGCGGTTAATGCAGTCCTTGAAGTCACCATGGACGACGAACTCGAGCTCGAACACTTTATTGGTAACTTCAATAGAATGTTTGGTAAAGAGAACATGCAAAACGTAGTCGGTTCTGTTACCGGTGAAGTGAAGTTCTTTGGCCTGACGCAGACCAGCATGAAGCTTGAAGGCATAGAGCCACACTTAAGATTGATTGAAAGCTATAAGAAATTGCATCAAGCGCGTAAAGACAAAGCAGCAAGTTAATTCTATTATTGCAGTAGCTTTTGCTCTTTAGATATATAGCCCATCAATTGATGGGCTTTTTATTGCCTGCACGGTGGTTAAAAGGGAGGAGGGTGGCTCAGTTATGCCCCAAAACGAGTTTACGTCAGCAATTCGTCCAATACAGCACAGACCTCTTTGCAATATTTTTTCTCATCAGTCGGAAAGTACAGTGTTAGTGTTTTTATACAGTATTATTGGCTTTGTGCGGATAATCATCAAATTATGCGCAATCAGTTCGCGGTTTGCTATTGAGTGAAAAGAAAAAGAGGCGTAAATTCAGTAAGATGTAAGTGTGCGTTCATGAAAAGTTCAGATAACCGGAAAGCAAAGTGTGCGACTCACTTTTCTCCCTAGGTGTATTGGTTACAATCTTCAGCGTAAATGTTTAATAAGCTGTTATTAATGTTTTTTTCAGACTTTTTACTGTGCACGCTTTCTCAACATGGTTTGGCAAAACGCGCAAGCCGTATATACAAATGTTAGCATTCACAAGGAAATCACGTGGACAAGTTACTCGAATATATAGCTAAAGAATGGGGGGTTGTTTCTCAAGCCCCATTTGCCTTCCTAATTCTAGGTGCAATTATGTTTGGCTTGGCCTATCTTGCCGCTAAGTGGAGATATACAGCAGTTGTTGAACAAACTAAGTCTGCCAATGAAACATTAAAAGAACGACTACATTTGAAAAGTGAACAAGCTGAATCTTACAAAGATCGTGCTTTAAAGTATGATGAAAAGGTACATTCTGTTGTTGATTCAGATGAAGTGGCACTGAAAGATAAAACACTTGAAGTTGTTAAGAATCTTCGTGAATACATAGAGAGGTATAAGCGTGAAGATCAAGTAAACATGATGGAACGCCACACATCATCAGGGCAACAATCTGAAGAACAACGTAATATTGAATGGAATAAACAAACAAATAACATGATGCGTCTTAGCAGTGAAATGAACGCCGAGTATGATCGTCGTTTCAGAGTAGACACTATGCTTCTAAGAGATGAACTTCGATCTAGGTTGCCTGATTATGCTCCTCAAGATAGGCATCGTGATTCTGCATACGAACATCCAACTAATTATTTTGGTTTTAATGATGTTGCAAGTGATCTTGAGCGCATGGCCAAAATGCTAACAAGCTAATTAACAAGGACAAAAAACAGTTTGCTGTTTCGTTCCTCAACATTTTAGCAAACTATTTTTAGCCTGTTATTAGGGCGTTATGTTCCTGAGCTACCTGTAGATTCATCAGAATATGGAGATTAAAAAATAGATGGCATCATTCAATTTAAATTACCCTCATCAAGATGAGGGTCAAAAAATGCTAACCATTGAGTCTGGTGAAATAATGTTTATGGTTGGTCCCAATGGGACTGGTAAATCAACATTAATGCATACATTTACCACTCAAAACACAGGTAATGTCCGGAGAATAACTGCACATAGACAAGTTTGGTTTAATTCAGACTCTGTTGATATTACACCTGCTTCAAGGCTACAAACTGAACGGCAAATGGTAAACAATGATCAGCAGGAGCAATCAAGATGGAAAGATGATTATGCTCATCAACGTTCTCAAGCTACCATTTTTGATTTGATAGATTCGGAGAATATAGAAGCAAGGAAAATAGCTGAAGCGGCAAGAGATGGACGAATGGAAGATGTTGCAGAGCTTGCATTACTTCAAGCTCCTGTGGCAACCATGAATGATATATTGAGAATTTCAAATTTACACTTCAAAATATCAATTGACAGCGCGAGTAAATTAATTGCGATTAGAGAAGGCTATCCTCCTTTCAGTATCGCGCAATTATCTGATGGAGAAAGGAATGCTCTTCTCATCATTTCCAATGTTTTAACGGCTAAGGAAAGTACTTTAATATTACTCGATGAGCCAGAAAGGCATTTGCATCGCTCTATTGTATCGCCTTTGATAAGTACATTACTGTCGTATAGAGGTGACTGTGCTTTTGTTATCTCAACTCATGATGTATCTCTCCCGCACGATCAGGAAAAAAGTTCTGCTTTGCTACTAAGGAAATACAATCATCAGCCTAAATCATGGAATGTAGATTTTATTCCATCTGTTGAAGGAATGGATGAAGAAGTTGCAAAATCAGTTTTGGGTTCACGAAGAACTCTACTTTTTGTTGAAGGACAAGTATCCAGCTTAGATATTCAACTCTATCAAATACTTTACCCTACAATAACAATAAAACCTTTGGGTAGTTGCGTGGATGTTGAGCGAGTAGTCAAAGGAATAAGGGAGTCAGGAGAGAGCCATTGGGTAACAGCAATTGGAATAATTGATCGTGACAATAGATCGGATGATGAGTGTCGTCAGTTATGTAGCGAGGGGATTATTCCTTTAGATCAATACTCGATAGAGTCACTCTATTACCACCCGCTAGTTATCAAAACTATTTTACGTAGAGTCTCGACAGTAAATGATATTGACCCTGATGTAATCTACGAAGAAATCATTGAAGCAGTGATAAATTCAATAGCACCACACAAAACTCGAATGGCAGCAAGGCTTGTACAAAGAAAAGTCAAAGATAACCTTTCTCGCCAAGCTCCAGATTATCGAGCAATAATGGCGGGAAATGTAAATATTGAATTTTCAACGGCAACTATATTTAGCGAAGAGTTGCAGTTGATAGACTCATTACTGGAAGCAAGAAATATTGTAGGTCTAATTTCCAGATACCCAATCCGAGAAACCCCTGCGTTAGAAGGAATTTCTCGAGGTGCTCTTTTTGCTTCCAAAGAAAAATATGAGCAAGCTGTAAGAAAAATGGTTATTGAGGATGTAGCCGCCTTTGATATGTTAAGGGAATTACTTTCACCTGTTACTGAAAGGGTAATGGAAACATAACAAGCGCCTGCAATCTGACCTCCAGCTACTGTCACTTTTTGTGCAGAAAACGCACAAAAGGCGCCAGTAGCCTCCGGCAGTTGAGACGGGCGTTATGTCATTCAAATGGAGTAACTGATTTTGGCAATGAAAAAACTTACACTTCCCCAAGGTAATTCAACTGAAGTAATTGAGATAGACCAAAGTGTTATCGTTATTGGTGCAAATGGTTCAGGAAAAACAAGGTTGGGAGTGTGGATAATCAATAACGCTCAAAATAAAGATCTAGTCCATAGGATTTCTGCACAAAAATCTCTATCTTTTCCGGATTCAACGAATATTAAGTCAATTGAAAATGCTGAAAATTCATTATTAAATGGTCATGATAGCCATGACTCTTTTTTTAGAAGCGCAAATCCGACATCAGCATCAAATGACTTCGATAAATTACTCGTATATTTGTTTTCTGAAGAAACAGAGGCAAATGCAAAATTTAAACAAGATTGTAAAACTATAGAAACACGGGTAGAGCCGCCAAAAACCAAAATAGACCTTGTAAAGGCGTTATGGGAAGAGATCCTCCCACATAGGGAATTGGTCGTAGGTGGGTTGAATATTCAAACTCAGGTTAAAGGGCAAGTAGATAAAATCTATAAATCGTCTGAAATGAGTGATGGTGAACGAGTTATATTTTACTTAATTGGGCAGTGTTTAGCTGCACCTATAAATGGAGTTGTCGTAATTGACGAACCAGAATTGCATCTGCATAAGTCAGTTCAAGTTCCTCTTTGGGATGCCATTGAAAAATTACGTCAGGATTGCGTCTTTGTATACTTAACGCATGATGTAGATTTTGCGGCTGCAAAAGAAGCATCAAAAAGTATATGGTTGAAATCGTTTGATGGTAAAAACTGGGATTGGTCACTTATAAATGAAGATGAAAACATACCTAATGAATTAATTATTGAAGTATTGGGGAGCCGAAAACCTGTTGTCTTTGTCGAAGGTGAAAGTGGTAGCTTCGATAGCAGTCTTTATCGTGAATTATTATCTAATTTCCTTGTCATTCCTCACGGAAGTTGTTCAGAAGTAATTCAATCGGTAAAGGCGCTAAAAGCTAATTCTCAAATTCATCATCTAGATGTGTTTGGAGTAATAGATAGAGATAGACGCCTTCAAGCTGAAATAACCAAACTAGAGAAAGACTCTATATATGTTTTAGAGGTTGCTGAAGTTGAAAATTTATTTTGCACAGAAGACGTTTTGAAAATAGTTAGTGGAAGACTTGCTCGAGATCCATCGGCTGATTTCTCAGCTGTTTCGAATACAATATTTTGTCGATTGCAATCTGAACTTGATACACAAGTGTCACTACACGTATCAAGTGAAGTAAAGTTTAAGCTGAATATATTTGATGTTAAACAAAAAGGCGCCGCTAAGATTAATACAGTGCTACAAAATTTAGTCACAAGCATCGACGTTGACCAAATATATTCAGATACACATCAACGATTTACTGATGTATTGGAGAGTAAAGATTATAAACAATTGCTAGCTTTATATAACCGTAAATCACTTTGTACTCAAGCTAGCACATCATTGGGTTTATCCAACGGTAGCTTACCTGAGACCGTAGTAAGACTGATTAAAGGTGATTGTAAAGAGTCTATAAAAACTGCTTTAAAACCATATTTTGGTAGTTTTCAGCAATACATGACATAATCGGGTAGCCGGAGGTATCTAGCCTC
>NZ_PJBL01000023.1:0-110697 GCF_002836135.1 Shewanella sp. GutCb
AGGGTTAGATACCCTTGGCTACCCGATTAGTTGCAACACTGTTTAACCTAAGTGTAACAATAACTTAAACGCACCGTAATGAAAATACCAAACCGTGAACTTGAGCCATTGTACGTAATATTTAGAGCGAATAGTTACGCTAATACACGTTGCAGAAACACACAAAAAGTGAATAACTTATTCGTGGTAAAGCACAAAACAGTGAATTGGTGAAACTGAATTATTTAGCTCTTAGGGAATATTTTTTGATAGCCAACTAACATTTGTATATACGGCTGGCGCGTTTTGCCAAACCATTCTGGGAAAGCGTGCACTGAATGTAAGCTTGAAAACCCTTTTAAAGCAACCAATTACTAATAAAAGTGAAGAATTGTATCCAATACTCTTTCTGACAAAAGTTAGTTGCACACTTTGCTTTCCGGTTATCTCAACATTTCAAGAACGCACACTTTTATGTGACTGAATTTACACATCTTTATTGCAACCTGCAATAGTAAACCGTGAATTCGACCTTATGGGTTGTCTTGATTTTTTAGAAAAAGCAATAATACTGTATATAAGTACAGTGACCTTGTAAGGTATAACAATGCAGTCCTCAAGTCCTTTTTTGGAATCAATCAGACAAGATATACGCTTGCGAGGATATAGCTTACGGACCGAAAAAGCCTATCTTTACTGGATTAAACGTTACATACTTTTTCATCAAAAAGCTCACCCTACAACCCTCAACTCTGTCGATGTTAAAAACTTTTTAAGTTGGTTAGCAAATAGTCAGAATGTAGCGGTTAATACTCAGAAGGTTGCGCTAAATTCATTGGCCTTTCTATACCAAAAGTATCTTAAAGTTGAGCTAGGAGATTTAGGTTTTAGTTTGGCTACAAAGCAACGGACGCTCCCCATCGTGTTATCACCCAAAGAGGTTTCTCTGATATTGAAGAATATGGATGGAACTGCAAAATTGGTGGTAGAGATGCTCTACGGTAGTGGTATGCGTGTTAATGAATGTTTGAGGTTAAGACTACAAGATATCAATATAGATAATCTCTCTTTGACCATTCGAGACGGAAAAGGCAACAAGGACAGACAGACACTATTGAGTCAATCTTGCTGTAGCAAACTTACTAATCATATTGAACAATCCATTCAATTACAGAAACAGGATAACAAAAGTGGCTTCGGGCCATCACTACCTTATTCTTTAGGAAAAAAATACCCGAATGCATTTCGTCAATCAGCATGGATGTTTTTGTTTCCATCAACCCATATCTGCGAACATCCAGTGACGAGAATTCCTTGTAGGCATCACCGCCATGATAGCTCTATAAGAAAATCGCTTCAAAAATCGGTTAGAGTGAGTAATATCATGAAAAAAATAAATTGCCATACATTTAGGCACTCGTTCGCCACTCATTTACTTCAAACAGGCACAGATATACGTACAGTGCAGGAGTTACTAGGGCATAACGACCTCAATACGACTCAAATTTACACGCATGTTTTAGGGCTGCACTATGCAGGAACAATTAGCCCTATGGATAATCTCTAGTTAATTAAAGCGATTTACATCTGTAAAACAGAAAAAGCGCGCTACTCATAGGAATAGCGCGCTTTTTCATGACTGGCTCATCGCGGGCGTTTAACGCTTAAGCTAACCATTCATTTGCAACATTACCTAGCCGTGGCGGCTTTCATATTACGGGTAAACTCAGCCAATGCGTTGAGCAAGTTCGCTTCATTGTCTTTATTGGCGTCGATAATTTTTACCACGGCAGAGCCCGAAATGGCGCCTGCTGCACCAGCATCAATCGCCGCTTTAACTTGAGCGGGCTCAGCAATACCAAATCCAAGCAGTGGTGGTGCACCATTAAACTCTTTTAAACGGTTAAGAATATCGGTGATTGGCATCCCCGCTTTTGATTCAGTGCCTGTTACGCCTGAACGTGACAGCAAATAGGTGTAACCTTCGCCTTTATCGCTCACAAGTTGCAATGTTTCACTGTCGGCATTGGGTGGTGCAATAAAAATTGGCGCCACGCCATGAGCCTTAGCTGAAGCAATAAAAGGGTCAGCTTCCTCAACGGGCACATCAGCAATCAACACTGAGTCAACACCGGCGGCTTGGGCTTTAGCATAGAAAGCATCAATGCCATTAGCGAATACAAGGTTGGCGTAAAGTAGTAAGCCAATAGGCAAGTCTGGGTATTTAGCGCGAATAGCGCTAAGCATCTCGAAGCACTGTGTTGGCGTAGTGCCTGCGGCTAATGAACGTAGATTAGCCCCTTGGATCACTGGGCCATCTGCAAGTGGGTCTGAAAATGGGAACCCCAGTTCAAGTGCATCTGCGCCGTTTTCAACTAAGGTATCAATAATCTTCAGTGACAACTCAGGAGAGGGGTCGCCTAAGGTCACAAAGGGGACGAATGCGCCTTGATTCTTCTTATCTAGGGCCGCAAACGCTGCCTGATAACGATTACTCATTGCCACTCTCCTGTGCTGATTTTTCTTTTGCTTGGGTTTCTAATATGTCAGCCACGGTAAAGATATCTTTGTCGCCACGACCTGAAAGGTTCACCACTAGCAGGGTCTCTTTGGTCGCTTCTTTTGCAAGCTTGACGGCATAGGCTATCGCATGGGCTGATTCAAGTGCCGGAATAATACCTTCGCTACGGGCTAATAACTGGAACATTTCTAATGCTTCATCATCAGTCGCAGACTCGTATGTTGCACGGCCAATGGCAGCAAGATGTGCGTGCTGTGGGCCAACCGATGGGAAATCAAGCCCGGCTGATACCGAGTATGACTCTTCTATTTGACCTTCACTGTCTTGCATCAATGGGGCTTTCATACCGAAGAAAATGCCCGTTTTACCGTGCTTTAACGGTGCGCCATGCATGGGGGTATCAATCCCTTTTCCTGCAGGTTCAACACCGATAAGTGCGACTTCTTCATCATCGATAAAGTCGGCAAACATACCAATAGCATTGGAGCCTCCGCCGACACAGGCGATAACCGCATCGGGTAGGCGTCCCTCACGCTCAAGAATTTGCTTTTTAGTCTCAGCGCCTATCATGCGCTGAAATTCGCGCACTATGGTAGGGAAGGGATGTGGACCTGCCGCCGTACCTAATAAATAGTGCGCTTTTTCGTAACTACCAGACCAGTCGCGCATCGCTTCATTACAGGCATCTTTTAAGGTGCCAGAACCTGAAGTGACCGGAATAACTTCGGCGCCCATCAGTTTCATTCTAAAGACGTTTGGCGATTGACGTTCAATGTCTTTAGCACCCATGTAGACTTTGCATTTCAAATTAAGCAATGCACAGGCAAGCGCCGTTGCTACGCCGTGCTGACCCGCGCCCGTTTCTGCAATGATCTCTTTTTTACCCATGCGTTTTGCCAGCAGTGCTTGGCCTAATACTTGGTTAGTCTTGTGTGCGCCGCCGTGAAGTAAGTCTTCACGCTTTAGGTAAATTTTAACCAATGGGTTAGGGCTAAGATTTTTGGTTAGCGTTAGCGCTGTTGGGCGGCCAGCATAGTTCTTGAGCAGATCGGTAAATTCTTTTTGAAACGCTTCATCTTCTTGCGCTTCGATAAAGGCGGTTTCTAGCTGCTTGAGGGCAGGCATTAAAATTTGCGGGACGTACATTCCGCCATATTCCCCGAAATAGGGGTTTAATTTACTCATAATCTGTTCCTTTATCGTTCATTTCTGTCTGCAGGCCGACACGTGTTATGCCGGCATGCAGAGGGAGCTGTTGTAACGCACTATTCGCGCTTTATGTGTTCTTCATCTAGTACTGACGTAGATGGTTAAATGTTTGGGCTATCTTGTCATGATCTTTAACGCCAGGGCTTTGTTCTAGGCCACTGTTAAAATCGAGTCCATAAAAGCCTTGGTTAGCGGCAAGCTTGGCGTTATCACCCGTTAAGCCCCCTGCTAAAAGTGCCTCGCTGCGATTAGGGATAGCTTGTTGCCAATCAAATACTTGCCCAGTGCCGCCAAACTGACCGTCATTCTTACTGTCGAACAAAATACGATCGACATTGGTCGGAATATCTAATTCGGTATCGATACTGTCGTTTTTCACTGCGACCGCTTTCCAAATCTGACAATCAGCCTTTAGCGTGGCTAATGCGCTGCGAAGGTCGTCTATTTCAAGCGAGGTTTCTTGTCCATGCAATTGCACCGCATATAGCCCTAGTTGACTTGCAAGTGAGGCGATAACATTGCTGCTTTCGTTGACAAAAACACCCACAAGGTTAAGCCTGTGGCCCGATGCATCGAGCTGACGGACAAGTTCAATTGCTTGCGCTTTGGTCACGGCTCGGGGCGATTTTTCAGCAAAAATTAATCCGCCATAAACTGCGCCTTTTTTTGCCACCTCAAGCAGATCTTCAATACGGGTTAAGCCGCAGACTTTATTGTGGCCAAAGGTTAAGGTTCTGCAGGCTAAGTCTAAGTCATCAGCTGCCATTAATGAGCTGCCAACGAGAAAACCATCAACCAAGGGCGCTAAACGACGTACCTGTGCTTGATTGTAGATCCCTGACTCACTGATAACGACGCGATCAGCCGGAACATGTGGCGCTAACGCTTCGGTGGTGGCTAAATCCGTTGATAAGTCACGTAGATTGCGGTTATTAATCCCGATAATGGCGGAGTTAAGTGCAATGGCGCGGCTCAATTCTACTTCGTTGCTGACCTCGGTTAAAATGTCTAATTGATACTTTGCAGCTTCGCTAGCCAGTGCTTGATATCGCTCATCATTGAGCACCGAGAGCATTAACAATATGGCATCAGCACCTTGATGGGCGGCGAGTTTTATTTGGTATTCGTCAACGAAAAAGTCTTTACACAAAATAGGTTGGCGAACACGCGCACGGACTCTAGGGATGTAATCCATGTCGCCTTGGAAAAACTGTTCATCGGTTAGTACTGAGATCCCAGCAGCGTAGTGGTTGTAAACATCGGCTATAGCATCCACGTCAAATACGTCGCGAATAAGACCTTTCGACGGACTGGCTTTTTTACACTCTAAGATAAAGCCAGCATTAGGTGCTTTAAGTGCATCAAACAGACTGCGGTCTGACTGCTTAGGCATTAAGCTTGCCTCAGGGAAACGCAGTTTTAATGCGGCAATATGGGCAGGTTTAGTATCAACAATTTTGGTTAATACATTGCTTACTTTAGTTGTCGTATCATTGGCCATTGATGTTTCTCTTAAATCGCTATCGGTTTTTATATGAGTGCTGATATTAATTTTGTGGCTCACACTAAGCTCCTTTTCCCGCTTGGCTTGCATTGGCAAGCTCAGTGAGTAGTTCATACGCTTTGCCACTTTCAATGGTCGCTAACGCAAGCGCAGTACCGACTTTGACTGAATCCGCCACTCCAGCGACATATAAGGCGCAACCAGCGTTAACGGCTACCGCATTCATATGGGCTGTTTTGCCTTTACCTTGTAGGATAGCTCGGGTAAAAGCAGCATTTTCTTCCGGCGCACCGCCCTCAAGATCGGTCAATTGTGCGGTTTCTACGCCAAGTTCACTCGGGGTGAGGTAATACTCAGTAATGGTGCCTTCATTAAGTTCATGCACCAAGGTTTTACCATGTATTGCGACTTCATCAAGACCGCTACCGTGAACCACCATCGCCCGCTTAATCCCCAGGGCTTTGACCACTTGCGCGATTGGCGCGACAAGTTCTGCGCTATACACCCCAAGTAACATAAAGTCAGGGTGCGACGGGTTAATTAACGGCCCAAGGACATTAAACAGGGTACGGGTTTTAAGCGCTTGGCGAACAGGCACTGCATGAGCAACACCGCCGTGATAATGCGGCGCAAACAAAAAGCAGAGGCCTAGGTTATCTAAACAGTCTCGTGCGGTTTCAGGTGCCATGGTTAAATCAATGCCAAATTGGGCTAATAGATCCGATGAACCCGACTTACTGGAAACACTGCGGTTACCATGTTTGGCGACTTTTGCGCCTGCTGCCGCGGCCACAAAAGCGGCGGTAGTGGAGATGTTGATGGTGTTGTGGCCATCGCCGCCAGTGCCCACAATATCAACAATCCCTTGCGCTACCGTACGTTCATTTGGGGTTGGGAATCGTTTTGCGGCTGCTCTTAACGCATCAGCTGCGCCAGATATTTCATCAATTGTTTCGCCGCGCATTTTCATCGCGACCAGCATACCTGCCATGGTGACTTCATTCATTTCGCCTTGAATGATACTGCTAAACAACTTTTTAGCATCTTGACGATTGAGGCTTTCACCACGATAAAGAGATTCGAGCAGTGGGGCATTGTTGTTAGTTTGGCTCATTACTTTGTTATCCTTTATCGTCAAGTTTGGCATGGGTTAAGGTTAATGATTGTGCAAGGTAATCTAATGATTGCACTAACAACTGGCTGCCAAGCGTGGTGAGTATTGATTCGGGATGAAACTGAAAACCCACCGCGTTATCTTGTTGATGAATAATCGCCATTGGCATGTCTTCTGTGGTGGCAATAATCTCTAGGCAGTCGGGTACCTGAGTCGCCACAAGGCTGTGGTATCGGGCAACTGGCAGAGGCGAGGGCAGGTTGGCAAAGATGCCTTTACCATTATGCTCTGTTGGACTGGCTTTACCGTGTACAACTTGTTTTGCTCGCTCGACTTTGCCGCCATAATGTTCAATCAGCGCTTGGTGACCTAAGCAGATCCCAAGCATAGGCACTTTACCTGCAACATTGGCAATCAGTGCCATTAATGAACCCGCTTCATGGGGGGCGCCAGGACCTGGAGACAACACTAATGCCGCCGGTTGTGTTTCATTGAGTAACTTATCGGCGATAAAGTCAGCATCGACGTCATTTCGATAAATAATAACCTCATAGCCAAGGCTTCTAAATTGGTCCACTAGGTTATAAGTGAATGAGTCGAAGTTATCGAGTAGATAGATTTTCATCGTCCACCTCCCATCTTGATGGCTGAAATTACGGCTTGTGCTTTTTGTCTTGTTTCATCCGCTTCGGCTTGTGGATCTGAATCGTACACCACGCCAGCACCGGCTTGGATATATGCGGTTCCGTCTTTGACAAAGGCGGAGCGGATCACAATACAGGTATCCATATCGCCGAGTCCGTTTAGGTAGCCCACGGCGCCGCCGTAACTACCACGTCGTGTTTTTTCTGCGCCGCGAATAAGCTGCGCGGCACTGACTTTGGGCGCACCCGTTAAGGTGCCCATATTCATACACGCTTGATATGCATGTAAGGCGTCAAGGTCGGTTCTTAATTGCCCTGTGACTCGGCTAACGAGGTGCATGACATGCGAATAACGGTCAACTTTCAATAGCTCGGGGACTTTACGCGTGCCACTTTGACTTATTCGAGCCACATCGTTACGGGCTAAATCAACCAACATAATGTGTTCTGATAGCTCTTTTTTATCGAGACGCAGTTCTAGTTCATTACGGCTATCAAGATCAAAATCGATTTCACCATCGGCTGTCTTACCGCGCTTACGCGTACCTGCAATAGGATAGATCTCAACTTGATTGGTACTGGCTTCATATTTAAGCGCACTTTCAGGTGAGGCGCCAAAGAGTGTGAAGCCTTCGCCTCTAAAGTAAAACATGTAGGGACTTGGGTTAGTGAGTCTAAGGGCGCGATAGGCACCGAGCGTATTAGGGCAGGGTAAGCTAAAGCTACGAGATGGCACCACTTGGAAAATATCACCGGCGATAATGTGCTGCTTTAAGTCGTTGACCGTTTGTTTAAACTCGCTATCGGAGATATTGACCTGCGTCTCGGCATTGACCACATTTAACGCAGCAACCGGAGGGAGTGATTGACAGGTTTGTTGCAGTTCAGCCATGCGACTCGCTAATGTGGCTTGGATCTCTACATTGCGTGGCTCGGTGAACGTATCAAACTGATGGGTAATGATATCAGCGCTTTGCTGCTGATGATCGACCAGAATTAAGGTCTCTGCGAGATAGAATAGATAGTCTGGGCAGCTATTGTCGCCTTCTGGTACTTGAGGTAATGGTTCAACAGTATCAATCAAGTCGTAAGAGAGTACGCCGCCCAAAAAGAGGTCTTCAAAAGCAGGGGCTTCGTCGCAGCGAATATGCTTGACCAGCATTCTTAAGCCATCAAGCGGCGATGTTGACTTTAAGCGTGCATCTTCATCAAGCTGTTTGCTATTTTTTTGTAGTTTGACGGTTAACGTGCGGCTAGATGATTCGATAAACTCCGTTGCGGGAAAGTTTGCGGTGAAAAAGCACTTAATGGGGTCAAGTAACGTTTGACCATTTTCGGTCAATGCCTGAAACAATAGGGTGTAGCCATCACAACGGATCTTCATTGCCGCATGAGTCAATATAATACTTTTAAGGTGATCCTTACTCTCAATCTCTGCGGACTCAAGCAACATAGTATGCGGCGCATCGTTGGTCACATGCTGGTATAAGCGTAATGGGTCGTTATGATAAGCGAGTGCTTCCTTTTGAGTCACCACTTTGGCCATTGTGTTTTGTGCCATGCTTATGTTCCTGCCTTGGTGGATAATGCGTTGTTCATTGTAATATCTCTTTTAAGGTTATTTTTCATAATGAGAAATCAAGAGCCTGCCGCTTGGGGAACTGTATCTAATGGTATTGCTATCGTTTAGATACAAGAAAGCCCGCAATTGTGCGGGCTTTCTTGTTTAATTTTGTCTCAAACTGATTGAGCACAGAATTTCACACCACCCGCTAATTTGGGAAGTGCCACCACCAATTAATGTTTTGGAAAGTTGTAAACTGTGTCATTAAATATTCAATCTCGTTTGTTGTCGTGACTATATAAAAACATTTGCAGACAAAGGCTGTCAATTGAATATTTCTCTTTTTGAGAAAAGATAGTGAAAAGGTGGGGATAAAGCGCAGTTGAAGGCGAAACGGGTGTGGTTCTGCTGGCTTTGTAAAGAGATCCCCACCTATTTAATAAGCTGTGTACCAATGTTACAGCGAAGCGAAGGGCTAAAGCCCGTGCTAGCCACTGTCATTATAAGGCCGCGGCTAAAAGCATATCGTTATAAATAGGCTGTTTAGCAATATGCTGGGTAAATGCTTCAATATCATCATTGATGTTGCGGTTAGCCTTATGCTGGGATTAAGTGAGTAGTATTGAAAATCAATTAGTGTGGCTTAAGGTATGACTCCGTTAACTTCAATCCATTTATGAGCCGTATCTTTAGTACCACTCGATACACTCAATCGTTGAACCAATCAATGGCTATCGTCGTGATCCTAAAACCGTTGCATGGCTCAGTAAAACGCATAGCCATCACCATCGGGTATCAGTGTTATCTTGTGGTCGCTAATGTGGAGTACTTCACGAATACCTAACAAGCCAGAGTTGTGTTTCTAAACTAGCTGACTCGCTGGAATAACCAAATTGATTACATTTTAGTTATTTAAATCCCCTTTCATTTGTAAACTCAAGTATTATATGGGGATGAAAGATGAAAACATTAATGAAATAAAATTGGTTGATCTGCACAGTCATACGACGGCATCAGATGGTCAACTTACCCCTTCAGAATTAATAGAGCGTGCTATCAGTAAAGGCGTGCAAGTGTTTGCTATTACTGATCATGACACTACCGATGGCTTAAAAGAAGCACACCAATACAACAACAATCATGAAACGCCATTGGAGTTAATCAATGGTGTCGAGATTTCAACGTGTTGGAACAGCTTCGATATTCACATTGTTGCACTCAATATTGATATTGAGAATGCTGTCATGATTGAGTTTTTAGCACATCAACGTGAACTAAGAGCTGCTCGAGCATTTGAGATTGGAGACCGACTCACTAAAGCAGGCATAGAAGGTGCCTATGAAGGTGCTAAGTTCTATGCGGGTGACGCTGCGATTAGTCGCGGCCATTATGCTCGTTGGTTAGCTGAAAAAGGTTATGCCACGACGACTGCGAATGTATTTAAAAAGTACTTGGCTCGTGGCAAAACAGGTTACGCGCCTAATAATTGGGATGATATGGCCAGTGCGATTGCCATTATTCATCAGGCGGGCGGCGTTGCCGTTTTAGCCCATCCCAGTGGCTATAAATTATCAGCTAAATGGCTAAAGCGGTTAGTACGAGAATTTAAAGCCGCGAACGGCGACGCAATCGAAGTGGTATTGGGTCAACAGACAATCGATGATCGCAGTAACTTAATTGCATTAAGTGTACTCAATAACCTGATGTGTTCACTAGGCAGTGATTTTCATTTTCCAGGAAGTTGGATAGAACTTGGTAAAAATATGTTCCAACCCCAAGGCGTTAGTTGGGTTTGGCAGTCAGAAAAATGGAAGGATTCACCATGAGTCAGTTTTTTTATGTGCATGAGGAAAATCCTCAAGTACGCCTAATCAGCCAAGCCGTGAACGTGATTCAAAAGGGTGGCGTCATTGTCTATCCAACGGATTCCGGCTACGCGCTGGGCTGCTTATTAGGCGATAAAGATGCAATGAGCCGAATTGCACGCATTAGGCAGATCGATAACGACCATAATTTTTCATTGATGTGTCGAGATCAGTCTGAGCTTGCCACCTATGCTCGCGTTGATAACCAAGCTTATCGTGTGTTAAAACATAATACGCCTGGGCCGTATACATTTATCTTTAAAGCGTCAAAAGAAGTGCCTAAACGTCTTCAGAATCCAAAGAAGAAAACGATTGGTATTCGTGTGCCTGACAACGTCATTGCGTTGGCGTTGTTAGAAGCTCTCGATGCGCCTTTGATGTCTACAAGTTTGATATTACCGGGCGAAGAGTTTACCGAGTCAGACCCTGAGCATATTCGCGACATTCTTGAGCATCAGGTTGACTTGATTATTCATGGTGGATATTTAGGTGAAAAGCCAACGACGGTGATTGATATGTCAGAAGGTGAGATTGAAATTATACGTGAAGGCGCTGGAGATGTGACTCCATTCCTTTAAGTTGTATTCGGCGGTGATGTAAGGCGAGTATTGCTTTAAACTGTCGTGATTTACGGGTATAATCGCGCGTTTGCGAAAGAGTGGGTGTTACGGATGGAGGGAATTGTACAAAAATTGCCTTTAGCCAAGGTGCGAGGTAAGCCTTTTAAGGTGATGCCAAAGGACCTATTTATTCCACCTGAAGCCCTTGAAGTGTTTCTTGAATCCTTTGAAGGGCCGCTGGATCTCTTACTGTACCTTATTCGTAAGCAAAAGCTCGATGTGGTTGATTTACCCATATTTGCGGTAACGCAGCAATATTTAGAGTATGTGGATCTGCTACAAGGTGCCAAAGTCGAATTAGCGGCAGATTATTTGGTTATGGCGGCGACATTAGCCGAGATTAAATCTCGACTTTTACTGCCAAAGCCTGATGTTGAGTTTGAGGATGAAGAAGATCCTCGTGCCCAGCTAATACGCCAATTAAAAGCGTATGAAGTGATAAAAGACGCGCAAGAAAAGTTAGACGTTCTTCCGAGAATGGAGCGCGACGTATTTCAAGCGAAAGCGGTTCCAGCTGCCAATATAAAACCTGAGTTATTACCGCCTGAAGTGTCACTCACCGAAGTTGCACGTGCGTTTACATCAGTGCTCAAGCGTATTGAAGCGACTGAAAACCACCATGTTGTTCGAGAAGTGTTATCTACTCGAGAACGTATGACTCAAATTTTGGCAAAGTTAAACGCACAAACCTACCTGCCTTTCGAAGCTTTATTCGATTTTGAAGAAGGTCGGAGTGGGGTTGTTGTGAGCTTTTTGGCGTTAATGGAACTGGTGAAAGAGTTGTTGGTTGAACTGGTACAAGCTGAACCATTTTCGACTATACATGTTAGAGCGTACTAGGGTTTGTTGATCTTTCGAGCTTAGTTTTTGTTCGAATTCAATGTTTTTAGTACAAGGCTTGAGCGATGACACTTAGCTGGCTAAGTGAAAAGCGCATAACGCAGTAGTAAGAACATTGAAACGAACCCAAAGGGCTGTGCTTATTGAACATTTTTTCTGCGTTAAAGGCTATTTGTGGAGAATAATTACACGGCATAACCTTTGTCTTGTCAAAATGCTCAATAAGCTACAGCAAAAAAAACCATGAAAGATCAACAGACCCTAAGGATCTACTTCGTTGTCACAGATTAACCCAGAGCAGCTAAAACAGTTAATTGAGGCGAGTCTTTTCGTGTTGGCGAAGCCGATGACGATTAAAGCGCTTAAAGAAACCGTACTTTCTGAGTTCAGTGTTTCTAGAGCAAAGGTACAGGCTTCAATTGATGCACTGCAGCTTGATTACGAAGGACGAGGCGTGCAGTTAGTCAAAGTTGCAGGAGGGTATCGATTTCAAACTCTTGTAGAACTGAGTCCTTATTTGCAGCCTCTATGGCAAGAGAAAGCCCCTAAATATTCTCGGGCAACAATTGAAACCTTGGCCGTTATTGCATATCGACAACCTGTTACCCGTGGTGATATTGAGTTTGTTCGAGGCGTTGCGATTAGCAGCCATATAATTAAGAGTTTAAACGATAGAAATTGGATTAAAGTTGTGGGCCATAAAGAGGTGCCGGGTAGACCAGCGCTTTATGCTACAACAATAGAATTTCTATCATACTTCGGTTTGGACAGCATCACGGAACTTCCGTCGTTGTCAGATCCCGAATCATTGGACGCACTTTTCTCGACAGTGAAAAGTGTTGCCGAAAAAACAGAAGAGTCTACTAATGAGTGAAAAATTGCAGAAAGTCTTGGCCCGAGCAGGCCATGGCTCCCGTCGTGAGATGGAGGTATGGATTGCTGCAGGCCGAGTTAGTATTGACGGTGAAATAGCAACCCTAGGTGATCGCATTGAATCTGATGCTAAAGTGCGTATTGATGGCCGTGCCATTTCAATCAGATCTGAAGAAGATGTGATTTGCCGCGTGATTGCTTATCACAAACCCGAAGGTGAAATATGTAGCCGTAAAGACCCAGAAGGTCGCCCTACTGTTTTCGACCGCTTACCAAAAACTCGCGACTCACGCTGGGTTGCGGTTGGACGTTTGGATATTAACACCTCTGGTTTATTACTATTTACCTCTGACGGTGAATTAGCTAACCGCCTTATGCACCCATCAAATGAAGTTGAGCGTGAATACGCGGTGCGCACATTTGGTGAAGTTAACGATGCTTGTATCCAGCGTTTACGCATGGGTGTCACTTTGGAAGATGGTCCTGCGAGCTTTGACAAAGTCAAAGCCGCTGGCGGCGAAGGAATGAACAAGTGGTGGCATGTCAGTTTAGCTGAAGGCCGTAACCGCGAAGTGCGTCGCTTATGGGAATCTCAAGAGGTTCAGGTCAGCAGACTTATTCGAATTCGCTATGGCATGATTGAGTTACCTAAATCACTGCCGCGTGGCGGTTGGATTGAGTTAGCGATGGAAGACGTTAACTACTTGCGTAAAACTGCGGGTATGCAAGATGAAACTCGTAGCTTGCTCGGTACAGATAAACACAGTGTTGCGCGTGCTAAAGTACGTGGTGCTAAGATCCGTCGTGCAGTGCGAAAGCACAAAGTGACGGCTACACCGAATAAACCTACCCGCAGTCGTACTTAAATAATACCAGTTCCATTAAAGAGTTGCTCATTCAGCGGGAATTTAAATCACTTTAGACAAGCAAGTGGCTTGTCGCTTATAGTTATTCTATATCGAAAGCCACATGCGCTGTATTAAGTGATTTTAAACCCGCACAACGTGAGCGTCTCAGGACCTTCACTGCTACGTTGCATTGTCTCAAAAGGGGATAACCATTTCTTCGACAATGCGCCTAGAATTGAAAGCCCTGAGAAAGCTCTGAATTGAGTACATCTTTAGTGGAATTGGTATAAGACTGTGATTGGGATTAAAAAGGCCGCTATTTAGCGGCCTTTTTTGATCATTTTTTGATTTAGCGATTACTGTGCATTAAGTTGTTGACCGTTAATGTCGGCTGAGTCTTTACCCATCAAATACAGGTAAGTAGGCATTATCTCTTCTGGCTTCTTAAGTGATTGTGGGTTTTCAGCAGGGTAAGCATTTGCCCGCATACCGGTGCGAGTGGCACCTGGGTTAATACTGTTGCTACGAATGTTACTGCCTTCGTATTCATGAGCGATTGCTTGCATCATGCCCTCGGTTGCAAATTTCGACATAGCATACTCTCCCCAAAATGAGCGAGCTTGGCGACCAACACTGCTCGAGGTGAAGATAAGCGATGCGCTTGCTGATTTACGCATGACTGGCAGTAGGGCTTTTGTTAACATAATCTCAGCAATCACATTCACTTTGAACACTTCTTCCACTGAACTCATGGTGATGTGTTCAAACGGGCCTAGCACACCTAACATGCTGGCATTGTGTAATAACCCGTCTAAACAACCAAATTGCTCTTCGATAGTTTCAGCCATGTCGACATAGTTTTGCTCGGTGGCTCCCTTTAAATCGAGCGGAACAATGGCCGGTTTTGGATAGCCTGCTTGTTCAATTAGGTCATATACGGCTTCTAGTTTTTTTACCGTTTTACCCAATAGAATGACAGTGGCGCCGTGCTGCGCGTAAGTCAGTGCTGCTGTTTTTCCTATGCCGTCACCAGCACCTGTTACTAATATAACTTTACCATTGAGTAAATCTTTTGCAGCTTGATATTCCAACATGAGTTAATACTTCCTCTGAGCTCAAACGCCCGTCACTTCTAGAGTCGCTGATATGATAAACAGCCGTTTAAAACAAACGATTAATTTTTACTCTGCTATTCGCTAACCGTTTGTGACAAAAATGTAGCTAAGTCAATACTTTTGCGTTAACTTGAGTTGAGTTAAGGGCTAACAATAAGCCCTATTGGTCATACTTTGCTGGCTATTGTGACCAATTTCCAAGTGAAAACAAAATTATTACAACAAGATTTGGGGAAAAAAGATGAAAAAGCTCTTTTTGGGTGTCGCAATCGCATCTGCATTAGGTCTCACTGGCTGTAGTGAAGACAGTTACAACGAATTAGTAGATAAAACGGAACCACTGGTCCCTCAGTCTGTTCTCGTTTTCGATCCCGCGAATAAAGAGGTCCCTTTGCCTAACGACTTACTCTTTAGTGGCACGCTTGATGGCACTTTAGAGATCCCAGGTGAGGACAGTGGTGACTATACTGATCCACAAATAGCTCTTGGTGCACTTGATGGTTGGTCTACATCATCTCCAATTAGTATTAAGGTTGCACCATCTACAGATAGTGAGGGCAATGTCCTGACTATTGATGGCGCTTCGGTAGCACAACCAGGTGCGGTTAGGATGTTTGAAGCCACCGTTGGTGGTGCACTATCTTCAGATCCTGAGTGTAAAGCTGCAGTTTCAGTTTCAGCGTGTAAAGTAGGCGCTGAGCTGCAGTTCGGAGTCGACTTTGTCTCGACGGCTTCGGGCAACTCAATCGCAATCGTTCCACTTAAGCCTCTTAAACATGGTCAGTCTTATATTTATGCTACGACGACTTTGATTCAAGATTCTGCAGGGCGTGCAATAGCACCTTCTTCGACCTATGGACTGCTAAAGCTAGATATCGAAACCAAACCTTTAGAAACACCTGATCAGTTAATGCTGCAAACATTGGTCAATAGCTACGAGAAAGGCATGGCCGCTGCGGGTGGCCCAGATGCAGATACCGTGACTTACTCAGGTTTATTTACGACACAATCGATTAGCAATGTGTATGAAACCACCAAGTTGCTAATGATTGACCCAACGCCTGGTAATCCTTATGCGCCTGCGTTAACGGCTATGCCAGCCCCTGCGGGTTACACCGTGGCTATGGCTGCAGGCTTAACACCAGCAGATGGTCTTGCTTATGTAGTGTCAGATTTAGCGGATGTATTTAAAGCGGAATTAAAAGTACCAATCTACGGTGATTGTTCATCTGCTGGTTGCTTAGATGCAGACTTTAATCCGACCATTAACGGTAGCTGGAAAGCACTTGGCGACAGCCCCGTTTCTGTATTACTTGCGATGAGTAACGGTACATTGAGCCAGACGAATTATGGCATGCAAGCTGTTGCTTATGGTATTGATCCCGCTGCAGGCGTTGCAAATCCAGCATTGTTAGTGGGTAAAGCTTGGTTCTTGAATGATGGCGTTACGCCAACAGATAGCACTAAGCACCTCACGAAGTTTAACCCAATCCCTGCAATCAAAGGTTATGAGAACATTTCAGTTCAAATAACATTACCAAACGCTGCTAAATTAGCCGGTTTTTATCAGCAGCAAGGCTTACCATTTACCCCTCCAACCAATGGCTGGCCAACAACGATTGCTATGCATGGCTTAGGTGGTGGTAAAGAGATGGCGTTAGCTTATGCGGGCACTTATGCCGCATCGGGTATTGCGACTATTGCGATTGATATGCCTTTACATGGTGCACGTTCATTTGATGCAAATGGTGACGGAATTTATGAAATATCAGCAACTGACCCAAGTTTTGGTGATGTAGTTGGTACACCTGACGCGTTTAAAAATGGTAACCCATTAGTCTTCGTAAACATTGCCAGTACTTTGACTGTGCGTGATAACTTCCGTCAAGCGACAGTTGATCACCTAGCACTTCGTGCAGCACTTACGGGCTTGTATCTAGGGATTGCTCAACAAAATGGTCAGCAGATTTTCGATATCAGTAAGATTAGTGCACAAGGGTTAAGCCTTGGTGGCATTGTCGGCACAACATTTTCAAACTATGCATCTACAGGCTTAAGAGATCCTGCTAGTGGCACTGAACTGCCGAATGTATATGGTATTAACGCGAGCTCTTTAGTGGCTCCAGCTGGTGGATTAGCAGGGGCATTTGCAGGTTCACCGACATTTGGTCCAGTTCTATTCCAAACGGTAACGGCTAGCGATACTTTCCAAGCGTTGGTTGACGCTGCTAATACAGGTGGTTATGAGCCGGGAAGTGACGAGTACACGGCATTAGTACAGGAAGTTTATGCTGGGTTTATTCCAACATTCGCATTCGCAGTGCAAACAGCATTTGACAGTGCAGACCCAATTAACCATGCAGCATCATTAGCAGCAACCAAATTACCCGTTCATGTCATTGAAGTGGTAGGGGATGCGACTAACAAGCCTGATCAAGTGTTACCAAACGCTGTGGCCAACTTCCCTCTATCGGGTACCGAGCCACTAATCGCGAACCTTGGCTTGAAATGTGTTTCTAGTACAAATGCAGGTTCTGGTGCAGTTCGCTTTAGTAAAGGTCATCACAGTTCAATTGTGAGTCCAAATGAAATTGAAGGTGTTACGGACGGAAAAGCCGCAGCAGCAACAGTTGAAATGCAGCAGCAAGTTGCAGCATTTGCACTTACGGCAGGTAAAGGTACTGCTACTATCTTGGTACAGGATTCATCAGTGATTCAAACTTGTCCTGAATAAGATTGATTTTTAATCGAATAAAAGCCCAGCTGATGCTGGGTTTTTTTATGGGCATTTTTTATTATTAAATAGGCTGTTAGAATAGCGGTAATTAATGAAATTAAAAATCGATTGGGCTGGAGAATATTTTGGAATTTCTGTACGAGTATGGGTTGTTTTTTGCAAAAGCAGTAACGATTGTAGTATCGATTCTGGCCGTTGTGATCGTGGTATTGGCATCAACTATTAAGCACAAGACCGATAAAGGTGAGCTTAAAATCACTAACATCAGCGATGACTTAAAATCGTTGAAGCATGATCTTAAAGAAGAGTTGTTGTCTAAAAAGGCATTTAAGGCTTATGAGAAGCAGATAAAAGCTGACGACAAAGCCAAAGAAAAAGCGCAAAAAAATAATAAAGAGCCAGAGATAGATCCCAAGGTCTATGTTATCGATTTTAAAGGCAGTATCGATGCGAGTGAAGTGGCATCATTGCGTGAAGAAATTAGCGCGATTATAACCATCGCCGACAAAGGTGATGAGGTTATTGTTAATGTTGAAAGTGGCGGTGGTATGGTTCATGGTTATGGCCTTGCTTCAAGCCAGCTTGATCGTTTGAGACAAGCACAAATTCCATTGTCTATTTGTGTCGATAAAGTGGCTGCTAGTGGCGGCTATATGATGGCCTGTGTGGCTAATAAGGTATATGCAGCTCCTTTCGCTATCGTCGGATCTATTGGGGTCGTTGCTCAGGTGCCTAACTTTAATCGTCTGCTTAAAAAGCATGATATTGATTACGAACAGCATACTGCAGGAAACTTTAAACGCACGTTGACCATCTTTGGTGAGAATACCGATGAAGGTCGCGAGAAGTTTCAACAAGAGCTGGAAGAGACACATGTGCTGTTTAAAGAGTTTATCTCTAAGTACCGTCCTGACCTTGATATTGCCAAAGTGGCAACGGGTGAGCATTGGTATGGTCAGCAAGCCATTGAACTTGGCTTAATCGATGAAGTGGCTACCAGCGACGACGTGATTATGAAGCTTGCCAATGAGCGCACTGTGGTTAAAGTGACTTACCAGCTTAAGAAAAAGCTTTCAGATAAAATAGCGCATGGCGCTTCTCTATCATTTAACGCAATTTTTAATAGATTAGCAGAGAAGAATCAGCCGCTTAAGTAGTTTATGCTGATAGTAAGTTGATTAAAAACCTGCTGATGCAGGTTTTTTTTCGTTAATTTAATCTTAAAGCTATGAATTCGTATTTAGATCCGCTAACAATATGACTAACCAGTCATTATTTAGTCGAGTGAAATGCACCAAATCTGCAGTTATAAACCTCATCTTATGGTTGGCGATCAATCTTACCCAGCCTATGAATTAAGGAATTTACTCCATTACTTAAAAAAACACTTTGGCTCCTCAGCTGCAGCGCAATTGTGCAAGGATATTGGCGTAGGAGAAACAGAGTTAGCCCACAGTCAATTTGTCTATGTATGGCAAGTTGATTATGCAATGACATACTTGCGTAATGTGAGTAAGGATGCAGAAGTTGGAGTTAAGGCTGCTAGTGACTATAAACTCGCTGATTTGGGATTTTTACTCGGTTATTTAGCTAAATTTAATACCTTAGGTGAATGCCTCGCCTTTGTTATTGCCCATCCCGAATTGGTGGGTAGCTTTTCTGATATATTTCTTAGGAATGAAGAGGGTATTTTGAAAGTCAGATGGCTTAATACTAATAAGCTAGAGACAGATAAATACAGTTGTCAGTTTCTGCACAGTATTGGTTCACTGATGACTTTTGCAGAGGAGTTGACGGGTGAAACAGTTCAAGTCAAAGACATTATCTTAGCTGAACCCAAACGAAAAACGCCATTCTTAGCTGCTCGAACAGGGGCGGATATCCAATTTGATGGAGAGTTTTTTGAATGGTCGATAGATCATAAATATTTGAGCTTACCGATAACCTTTAAATTTACAGATATAGCATTAAGTCCAGTTATAGAAAGCGGACAGTCTTATATTACAGAGATTCTTGACCTGCTAAGAGATTGTGCTCCTGAATTACCGAGTATGGAGGCGATGGCGTTAACGCAAAAGATCAGTACTCGTACATTGAGGCGCCGACTCTCGGCTGCTGGTACTCACTACCAAAAGCTAATTGATCAAGTAAGGTGCCAAATGGCGATTAATCTAATTCTAAGCAGTGAGCATTCTATCGAAGCAATCTCAGACTTAATGGGCTTTGGTGATGTAAGCCATTTCAGGCAGAGTTTTAAGCATTGGATAGGGCATCCTCCAGGTCATTTCTTACGTTTACATAAAGGTTAAAACTGAGTTTTTGAACCTCATAAAACCTTTCAACTACTTCATACAGGCTTATTGATGGCAACTGCCTAGTTCTGGTGCCATAGCATCAATCCAGTCTTTAATTACCGTTACGGCTTCAGTGTGGGCAATGGATCTTCCAATCGGTGGCATTCTATCCTTGGGCTGATTGAGCTGTTGACGATATACCAAGATTGAGTGTTCACCATCGCTTGGAATGATGTCGTAAGATAATCCTTTTGCCCCGCCATCCCAGCCAGGGGGTTGTTTGCAGATACCATATTGATAACTGGTATGGTCGACATAAAAACCAAGACGCAGTCCTGAAATACTGGCAAAGCCGTCGGGATTATGACAATGAGCACAGTTGATATCCAAATATCCTTTCGCCCTCGTGGTCAGTGAAGCGCTTTGGTCAAGGATGTCAGCCGTTTTACCTATTTCACTAAGCTCGGGTACTCCAGTGAGTATATTGAGGCGCTGCCAAAGTAGTAGTTGATTGGTAGGTTGTCCTTGATGATTAACATTGCGATTGAGCAGATGCGCTTTAATGCCGATAGGGCGAATGCGAACTGTTTGATCGTCATTGGCAAACGTAGATTGATGACATATCTTACATTCTGCGCGACTGGGTACATGGTAATTGAAGACTTCTTGGTTGCCTTGATGGTTTAAACTGTGAGGAATATCCATGCCTGCTTGTTGTAGCCTGGCCTCATTATTCTGCCAAATATAGGGCAGAGTGGTCCAGCCTGCTTCTCTATGAATAAGTAACCGAGTTTCAATAAGGTCTTCATTACGCGCGCCGATAACTTGTGTATCGAAGGGTAACGAGAACGTTTTGACTAAAACAGTGCCTATTGGCATCTCAAAGGTATCGTTTGGGTGATAGGCTAATTTTTCCCCTTGAGGAACAAAAATGAAGCGGTGTTTACTGGCATAGTTAGAAAATAACTGGCTAGAAAGCTGATAGGCGATCCCCGGTGCTATAGGATCGGATGTCGGAATACTGGAGTCTATAAATAACCCATACTGCGACAATTGCTGACAATCTTCAGTCATTAAAGCATCCCAGTTCACTTCACTTGTTGTGGCGTCACAGGCTGACAGCGATGGGGCTGGATCTGTGTTGGGTTCTGTGGGGATGATTGGTGCGACTTCACTTGCGAGTGCTGTTGATTCACTTGCACCGCCACAGGCGCTAAGAAGTAAAATAAAACTGAGGATAACTAGATTATGCATAAGTCACCTACATAGTAATGGATTGTTGAGTGTTGAGTGTTGAGTGTTAAGTCTTGGTATTGGAGTGTTGTAGTTAGAAAAAGGCCGGGATATTCCCGGCCTTTTTATTCACTTAACTCATTTTGAGCAAGATGCACTCGGTAGGCGCTTAATCCATTCGTTGATTAAGGCAACACCTTCAGCGTGTGAGAGGCTGCGACCAATCTCTGGCATTCTGTCACCTGGGTTATTCGTGTCCATACGGAAGTGTAGAATAGATTCTTCTGGGCTTCCTGGAACAACGTCATAGCCAAGAGAGCCACCACCATAGGCAACTGGTGACTTACATGTACCATGTGAATAACCAGCATCTTCGGCATATTCTCTCCAATACTCGAGTTTTAGTCCTGTATTAGAGGCATTACCTTCAGGGCGATGACAATGAGCACAGTTGATGTCCAAATAACCTTTGGCTGTTTTCATCAGTGCGGCATCGCTAAGGCTACTCACGTTTGCTTCATCACCATCATTGTAGGCTGGCACAGTGTCAATCGTAGCGACCTCTGGAACACCTTGTAAAATGCCTGCTGCTTGCCACTTTAACAGCTGATTCATGCTGCCATCACTGTAGGCATAATCTTTGTTAAGTTGGCGTGCCTTTGGCCCGATAGGGACAAACTTTGCAGGGCTATCAGCGTCAGGCTTAAATTGGTGACACTGTTTACACTGATTCATGCTCGGCACGACATAATCAAAGTCCATCGTTTCGCCATTATGGATCACCTTTTTAGCTTGAATTGCGCCCGCTTTAGCGAGTACAGCATCAGCTTTTTCAGCGTTCCACACATAAGGCAGCGCAGTCCAGCCACTTTCACGATGGATTAATAATCGTGTTTCAACTAAATCTTCATTCGTTATGCCGCGCTTACTGGTATCTGCTGGGAGTGCAAATGTCTTCACTAAGACGGTTCCGACAGGAAAGTCCATTGATTCCATAGCTGAAAAATCGGCTTTTTGGCCCTCTGGTACAAATACGTAACGATATTTACTTGAGTAATCAGTAAATAACGGTGTATTTAAGTCATAAGGTAAGCCACCAGAATTGGGTGCGTTAGCCGGATTTTTTGCATCGGCAAACAAGTTGTAGTCAGAGAGGCTAGGGCAGTTGGCTTTTAGCAATGCATCCCAAGAAGCGTTAGTGCCTTCGGCTTTACACAGGCTTAGATCTCCATTACCAACTAGGCCGCCTTCACCTTCACCAATAGTACCGCCGCCACCAATAAGGTTACCACCATCACAGCCCTCGGTATCATCATCAACGCCACAACCGAAGATCTGATCACCAAAGGTCACGGTATGAACGGGTAAACTTACCTGAGCACAGTTCAATAACTGGTCTTGCGTTTTTTCATATAAGACATTCGCAATACTTGGGTCAGTATTATCGTTAGCATATAAGCGGCCAAACGAAACATCACCGTTGTCGCTGGCACAGATATTGTCACTGCCATCGGCAGCAAACGGCAATTCTTGTAAACCTAGGTAAGCGGCGGTGCCGTTACTCGATAGCATTTCACCTAAACCGTCATAGAGCACGCCAGGGAAGGCGCCATGGGTAAATAAGTACGCTTTAATTATGTCATCAATTAAGTAACCGTTAGGCTTTTGGCCATAACCGGTGATCACGTTGTCATGCAGGTAAATGTTGCGCGGAGTTGGGCGCCACCCATCTTCAATAGGTTGTCCTGCTTGACCATAGTTACCGACAAAGGCTGACATGTCAGGCTCAGCAATAAAGAAACTGGTGATTGCCACGCCCATGGTGTCGTGACCCGTGATCTCGTTGTTAAAAATCTCAACGTCATCAGTCGACAGAATAATCATACCTGTGCCGGGTGGCACAATGTGAACCCCTGCAGGGTTTGCTGAAGCGTTCGCAAAGTTTTTAGTATTGTTATCGTAGACTTTGTTATTGAAAACCCTGACGCTTGAGCCGTATCTATGGTTGTTGATCGGCAGGTCGAAAATGAGAATTCCACCGGTATTACCCATGGCTTCGTTGTCGTAAACATCAGCATATTTTGAGTTTTCTATCTCAATACCTGCCACGTTTTCTTTTGCAATGTTACGTCTAACTACGATGTATTGCGATTGACCGACATAAATACCCGCGTCAGCACTGCCGCGCACGTAGGTGTCTTCAATAAGAATGTTTTCACATTCCACCGGGTAGAGACCGTATGCGCCATTATCCTCATCAAGCTCGCCTTCCCAAACCGTTGCGAGGCGACGCAAGATAATACCGTTTGTATTTTTTAGTTTAATACCGTTATTTTTAGCTTCATTCACTGACAGATCTTGAATGATAATATTGACCGCATTCTGGACGAATATACCATCGCCAGAGTTCGCCTTTGAGAAATCAAGAATGGTTTCATCCTGACCGTAACCCATGATGGTTATATTTTTAGCATAGCTACCATCGCCGTCGACATCACCATCAAATAATAACGTTGATTCAATTTCAAATGTGCCTTTAGGCAGGACGATGACATCGTTACTTTGAGCATCAATCAATGCTTCTTGTATACGCAGAGTGAGGTTTTCACCGTCTTCAATCATTATCGCGCCTTCAGGGAACGTAGGCCCTTCTGGTTCAGGAGTGACAACGGGTGGCGTCTCTATTTTTGTTGTAGTGTCGTCATCGTCAGAAGAACAAGCCCCCAAGCTTATTGCAACTGCGGTAGCGATTAATGTTGGCATTAGCCAAGAAGGTTTCTTGTTGAGCATAGCGTCTCCAGATTTATTTTTATTATTCGCGCTCTAGATTGCACTGACGTACCAGATAAGCAATGTGAAATCAGGACAACAAGCTTGCAACATATTGTTATCAAATAAGCTGATGCAGACTGTTAAACACGATGGTTGTTGTTAGTTATTGAAAAGAATAGCGAAGAGGTTGGAATTCAAACGAGTGTATTATTTTAATTCAGTTTGATTTTTATTTGAAATACTTTACCGTGCAATATCTTGTTAAATTTCATATAAACAATACGTTAGCCAGTAATGTTGACAGGGTCGTATTATTGATCACAGCGCAATAAAGGTGAGGTTGCTGATCTTTTGAAAAGGAATTGAGTTAAACCTTTGCCGTGGATAACGATGTCGTTGGATATTTCTTGGTTTAGAGGGGCTCTCATCAAACCAAGAAATATCCACTCATTTGCACTCGTCATCTGGACTATTACCCTGTTAAGAGGGTAAAGCTGTTGCCCTACGTGATAAGTCTGCCCTATTAAGCTGTGATAATGATATTTTTAGATTAGATATCGATACCAAAACCAATAATAAACTGATAATCATTTGGTTCTGGTGTTAGCCCGTTTGAATCGGGTTGAGGGTTGTTGGTTCTGTCCCAAACGAATGACAGGTCAAGATCAAACATATCGGTTAGCTCAATCTCTAACGTCGCAATCGCATGGTGGGTATAACCACCAGAAGTTTCATTCCCGTACTGCAAGCGATATAGCGCGTTAAAATCTATGTCTCCTGTAATTTCAGTATCGTATAAGCTTTCAATAACCAATGCTGCGCTGCCATCACCTTTATTTTTATTCATTTCGACAGTATCAAATCGAGTATAGGTATAAGCGGGGCCACCACTGACACTCCACTCTGTTTTCGCATTATCAATGATGTTGTAACCAAGACCAGAACCCAGCGTCACTCGATAATCTATGTTCAAAAATGGGTCAATATAGATTTCACCGAATACCGGTCTAAGGTAAAATTGTTTGGAGATGAACCAGTCAAAGTTACTGTTAATTCGGTGGTTATTTATGCGGTTTTCACCATCTGTTTCTGAGTAGTTGCCGATGTAGTCGAGATTGAATCGTGATTCTGTCGTGCGTCGCTTCGTCTTGGCAAGTGCACTGTAGTCTATCTGGTCAGTGTTACCTTTTCGAAAGTTTGCCCCTAAGGTAATTTTACTCGACCAATAGTTAGCTTCGGTTTGCTCTCCCGCGATAATCGTCATTATTTGGTGACTATCAAACTCCTCACCATTGATATAGGACTTGCCATCTTTGACGAGTAGTCGACCCGTTTTAGTGCTGAGATCAGTAAAGCCGATACTCATAATATGACGACTTTGTAGCACTTTCACATCTTCCCAATCGATAAATACGCTGTCGAGCTCATCACTATCGAATTCGAGTTTGTCGTCGTAAAGGTTAACGATTTCGCCTTTGAGTAACTCCAATGAGGTGAGTTGTAGCCAATCATATTTACTGTCTTCAGGCGGAAATATTTGTTCAGGTGTGATTCGAGCCGGCGTTAAGTGAGTGACTGTCTCTGCGGCTAAAATCGAGGGACTAAAACAGCCGACAGTAACGCTGCCTGCAATTAATATGCAGTAGCTACATCTTGTTATCATTACCTTCTCCCTGAAGCTTACTTGTCCTGAAATTCAATCGATTACTAATTTTTGACCTAATAGCTTAATAATCTACAAAGTTGGCAAGCAAGCTTCAAGAACTATGTTTGTTTTTAGCACTTTTTTAAAGCGCTTGTTGGATCCAAGGCAGCATAAATTCAGCAATTTGTGGCTGTGCTTTTGCATTTGGATGGATCCCATCTCTTTGCATCAACGTACTGTCTATGACAATGGATTCCATAAAGAATGGCATCAGGGTGATTTCGTGCTCTGCTGCGAGTTCTTTATAGACATTGCTAATTTGTGATGCATAGCGGGGACCGTAGTTAGGCGGCACCATTATCTCGCTTAACAGCACTTTTATCTGTTTTGTCTTTGCAAGTTCTATGATTTTTGTAAGATTATCTTTCAATTGTTTAGGAGGAAAACCACGCAGTCCGTCATTGCCACCTAGCTCAATTAAAATAACGTCAGGGCTTGCAGATTCAAGCAGGGCGGGCAGTCTACGCAATCCGCCAGCTGAAGTTTCACCACTTACAGAGCCGTTAATGATGGTATGTTGAGGCATATTTGTTCGTAATAGATGCACCCATCCTTCATTTTCTGGCATACCATAGCTTGCACTTAGGCTGTCACCTAGGATTAATATAGGGGCAGCACTCAGTGGAAAACTGCTGAATATAAATAATATGACAAAACCACATAGTCGGTTTTTAAGGTTAAAGAAGGGTTTTATGTCTGAAAATAGCGCCATAACAGTAAGCCACCTAATTAAATCGGTTAATACTCAAGAGGGAGAGTTGACTATCCTCAACGGCATTAATATGGATGTCAAGCAGGGGGAGAGTGTTGCGATACTTGGGCCGTCGGGTTCCGGTAAGTCAACGTTGCTTGGATTACTTGCTGCGCTGGATTCTCCCAGCCAAGGATCCATTCTACTTGATGGCGTGGCGCTTGAAACGTTAAATGAAGAATCTAAAGCGGCACTTCGTAAGCAGAAAGTGAGCTTTATCTTCCAATCCTTTATGTTGGTCGATACCTTAAACGCGCTGGAAAACGTCATGTTACCTGCAGAGTTGGCCGGGATTGCTAATGCCAAAGAAAAGTCTCAGGCGATGCTAGAACGTGTTGGATTGAGCCACAGACTTAATCATTTCCCTAATCAGCTATCTGGCGGTGAGCAGCAGCGTGTGGCAATCGCCCGTGCATTTATCTGTGAGCCAAAAGTATTATTTGCAGATGAGCCAACGGGGAACTTGGATTCAGCCAACAGTGATAAAATCGCTGATATGTTGTTTGAACTCAACCGTGAGAGTGACACCACACTCGTGCTGGTGACTCACGATATGATTTTGGCAAGTCGATGTCAGCGACAGTTCATTATGGATTCAGGTAACTTAAGCGAAAAGATAAGTGAAAAACCAACGGATAAACGAGCAGAAGATACTGAACTAGAAACGGCAAAGAATGCTGTGAATGAAGAGGCAAGTTCATGGAGCTAAAACTGGCATGGAGGCTGTTTAAGCGAGAATTGTCTCAAGGACAACTGTTGCTGATCATTCTTGCTATCACCCTAGCGGTGCTATCGGTAACCGGATTAGCTTCTGTCAGTGAACGATTGCAGCTCGCGATTAATGGGCAAGCTTCAAAATTCATTGCTGCTGACAGGATTATTAACTCACCCAAAGAGATCGATCCCGCGGTTTTAGCTATCGCTGACAAGATAGGCCTTGCTCGTGTTACCAGCATGCAGTTTAACTCCATGGTATATGCTGGGGATGAATTCCAACTGGTGACGGTAAGAGCCGTTGAACAAGGCTATCCACTCAAAGGCAATATTGAGCTCAGCACTGGGATAGCTCAAGGGCTGCCGAGCGCAGACGATATTTGGTTTGAAACTCGATTAGGCGGTTTACTTGGGTACCCGCAACAGATTGAAATTGGTAATGCTAATTTTAACTTATCCAATGAGATTATCCGTCTACCCGATGCAGGATTTAACCCTTTTGCATCCTCTCCTGTGGTGTTGATGCGGATTGAAGATGTGGCTAAAACACAAGTTATCCAGCCGGGTAGTCGCGTGACATACCTTTACCAATTTGCAGGAGATGCTGCAAAGCTAGAAGCATTTGAGGTGCAAGCTAAACCGCTACTCAATACCAGTCAGCGCTGGGTTGATGTTCAGTCCGGTGACTCGCCAATTGCCAGTGCCGTTAAACGTGCTGAGCGCTTTTTATTACTCGCAAGCTTACTCGGTATCGCGCTTGCTTGTGCTGCCATTGGTATTGCGGCGCAACGATATTGTCAGCGCCACTATGACGTGGTGGCCATGTTGAAGACATTTGGCGCTTCAGCAAAGCAAATAAGAATTTTATTTGGCACCCATCTACTGCTAGTGACTGTTGTGGGTGTTGTTCTTGGCTTAATCGGTGGCGTTGGGCTTGATCGCACGATCACAGCATTTTTACCAGTAGAGATAGCCGCATACAATCCGCCGATGAGCAGACCATTACTGCTCGGGATCGGTACCGGTTTTATCAGTGCCTTTATGTTTTCGGCATATCCTCTAATGCGACTATTGTCTATTCCGCCATTGAGAGTGCTGCAGCGCCAACTTGAAGGTTTGCAATTAGGGATGTGGTTGCACCTCTTATTGAGCTTAAGTGCAATGGCGTTGCTCGGTTACTTGTACTCACAGAGTCTGCCATTAACGTTAACGGTAGTTGCCGCAGTATTATTGTTAGGAACTTTACTGAGTGTTTTAGGCTTCTTTATGATCCGCTTGGGTCATAGTGTCGGCATGAAAACCACTAACCCATTGCAGTTAGCATTAGCGGGGCTGCGCAGGCGTGCACGGCAAAATGCAGTGCAACTAGTGGGGTTCAGTAGCGCATTAGTTTTATTGTTAACCATTTTTGCATTGAGACAAGATCTACTAAACGAGTGGCAAAAACAGTTACCCGAAAATGCGCCCAATTACTTTTTGGTCAATATAGCGCCAGAAGAAACAGCCACTATTGCAGATTTCTTAAAACCACATGTAAAAGTCCCGCCGGTTATTTACCCGGTGATCAGAGGACGCTTAACCGCGATTAATGATGAGCTACTGATCTCTTCTGAGCAGAAGGAAGCGGGTGGTGAGGGAAGGGTTGGGATCTCGCGAGAGTTGAATCTCACCTTTCGCGACAGCATGCCAGACAATAATGAAATTCTTTCTGGTCGCTTTAATCAGGATATTTTTGATGTCTCTGTTGAATCCGGTGTTGCTGAACGTTTGGAATTAGCCTTAGGTGATAGTTTAACTTACACCATTGATAACCAATCTTTGACGGTGAAAGTGGCAAGTATTCGAGCTGTGCATTGGGAAACATTGCAGCCAAACTTCTTTATGATCTTCACAAAAGAAGCATTGGCGCCGTTTGCCTATACCTCCATGTCGAGCTTTCACTTAGAAGAGTCACAACGTGGCGTTATTTTATCTTTGATAAAGCAGTTTCCAACAGTGTCGATTATCGATGTTGGCGCAATGGTGAAGCAGTTACGCGAAATCATCGATCAAGTTTCTTTATCACTGACCTTAGTGCTGGTATTGGTGTTACTTGCAAGCGCACTGGTGATGATAGCCCAGACTGAAGCGGGAATGGCAACCCGACAACGTGAACTGGCGGTACTAAGGACATTTGGAGCATCTGGTTGGTTACTTAGAGCTGCCACAGGACTTGAATTTGCGCTACTAGGGACGATTGCGGGAGTGTTAGCGGTTATCGTTGCTGAGTTTACCTTGTACTTATTGAAAACTCAGGTGTTTGAACTCAATGTTTATATGCATTGGCCTTGGTGGGGGATAGCGCCATTGTGTGGTGGTTTGGTGGTTGCTTTACTCGGGCTTTGGAGCTGTCGACAGCTGTTAAACAAATCATGCAGTGAACTGCTTAAAGGGCATTAAAGCTCAGTGATTAATGGCGGGGAGATTGTTGATTATCTTCCCGCTTTTTCTGTTGAATTAAGCCAAAGCAAACTAAAAGTTATTTAAACAGTGCGTTTAATGCACTATCAATTGTAGGGTATTTAAATTCAAAGCCCGCTGCTAACGCCCGTTTAGGCACCACATATTGTCCTTCGATTAACAAGGTCGACATTTCACCTAGCGCCAGTTTCAGTCCAAATGCTGGCACTGGAATACAGGCAGGGCGGTTTAATGCGGCGCCTAATGCCTTGGTGAAATCTTTATTACTGACAGGCATGGGGGCGCAACCATTGAATACCCCACTGGTTTGTGGGTTGTTAAGTAAGAATTCAATTAAGCCAATTAAGTCATCTTGATGTATCCAACTCATCCCCTGTTTGCCATTGGCGATAGGCCCGCCTAGACCAAGTTTAAAAGCAGGTAACATTTTTGCTAACGCACCACCTTGGGAACCAAGTACTAAGCCAATGCGAACAATGCAAACTCGAGTGGCTTCAGTTGCCGCATTTTGCGCTTCTTGTTCCCACTTGTGACACACTTTATGAGTAAACTCTGCACGACTTTCTGAGCTCAGTTGCAGTGTTTCATCAATATGTCGTGAGCCCTGACTACCATAGTATCCAACGGCTGAAGCGGTAACGAATGTGCTTGGTGGGTTATTACTTGCGAGGATCAATTGGGCCAGCTTGGCTGTTATTGACCATCGGCTATGGCATATTGATTTTTTTTGCGTGTCAGACCACCTTTTTCCCGCGATGGGTTCGCCTGCGAGATTAATCAGCGCATCAAAACTGTCTAGGTTCGCTAATCCATCTAGAGAACTAAGGTAGTGATGATGCGTCCCTAGACGCTTAGCGGCCTGCTCAGGGTGCCTTGTCAGCAACGTCAGTTGATGATGACTTAACCGTTTTACAAGCTGAGTACCAACAAATCCACTGGCACCAGTAATCAATATATTCATAGGCTTTTGTTTTTTAAGGGCTCTTAATAGAGTTTACGTTAGTTAAGGCAAATAGGATCTATCGTTTTGTCTTCTTAGCCAAAAATAGTTCTATTGCTGCGTATTAATGCCGTTTGTTCAGGTAATGAATAACCATAACCTCTTAAACTCCAGTGCCTTAAACTAAAGCGGTGATTTTTATAAAAGCATGCGATAATTCAGAAAATAATTTATCTTGTTACTGTTGCTCGTATTATTAACTCGCCTAAAAGCGTTGAGTTGTTGGTGATACATGGCACATTTTTATAGTTACTGTTTAGTCGCGTTATGGTTTTTTACATTTGAAATACAAAAGCCGCGATATTATTAATCAACAAGGATTTTTTAATGACCCGATTTGAGAATCAAGGCGTTGCATTTAAAGGGTTTGCCATCTCTGCATTTATTGTGGTGATCCTCGCGGGGATCAAGACGGCAAGTCCGATTGTTGTTCCGTTTGTATTATCGGTATTTATTGCCGTGATCTGTAACCCGATGATTAGTTGGCTTACCCGTCATCGTGTCCCAAGAGGGGTCGCGGTATTAATGCTAATGGCATTTATTGTCCTGATGGGTTTGTGGTTGGCGTCTATAGTCGGGACCTCTATCAATGAGTTTTCCACACAATTACCTTTTTATCGTGATCAGTTAATTGAGCAATTTTCTTGGATTGTCGACAAATTGGCCACGCTCAATATTCAGATCTCTAAAGAACAAATACTGGCTTACTTTGATCCTGGTGTAGCATTGTCAATGACCACCAATATGCTGACTGGTGTTGGCAGCGTCATGGCTAATCTGTTCTTAATCATCTTAACCGTTGTGTTTATGTTGTTTGAATCTAATGGGTTTTCAAAAAAGATGCATTTTGCACTTGATGATCCCGATATGCGTTTACAGCAAGTTGATCGTTTTTTGAATTCAGTCAATCAATACATGGTGATTAAAACCTTGGTGAGTTTAGCAACTGGACTCATTGTTGGCGTGGGCTTATACATCATTGGTGTCGATTACGCATTGTTGTGGGGCGTGATTGCTTTTCTGTTCAACTATATTCCAAATATTGGTTCTATTATTGCCGCCATTCCTTCCGTATTGCTAGCCTTTATACAAATCGGCCCAGGTGCTGCAGGCGCCGTTGCTTTGCTGTATTTAGGGACTAACGCGGTTATGGGCAACTTAGTTGAACCCCGATACATGGGACGCGGTCTTGGCCTGTCGACTTTGGTCGTTTTTTTATCATTAATATTTTGGGGCTGGTTGTTAGGCTCTGCCGGCATGTTGTTATCCGTCCCGCTGACCATGATTGTAAAAATTGCCTTAGAGTCTAGTCAAGGCGGACGTTGGTTAGCAGTATTAATCGGTGATGATATTGCTGAAAATAACGATGATCCCGAAACCGATTTAAAGATTGAAACTAGTAAGAAGTGAGTTAGATGCAGTTATTTATTGAAGCAATAAAAGACGTTACCTTTGGTAATGATGTGAGCCGGTTATTTCATGGCCGTGGTGGGCGTTATCAAGGAGCTGAACACCTTTGCTTAGATTGGTATGCGCCAGTGGTACTGCTGACCAGTTTTAAGCCACTCAATGAGGATGAACTCTCAGTCCTCACAGAGGCTATTGAGCAACGTTGGTGTGAGCTAAAAAGTGTTGAACCAATAAATCTGGTTTTTCAGTACCGTAGTGGCGGTGAAACGCACACCGATATCCTTAAAGGTGAGGTGCCTGAAAAGCACATTGTTGTTGAAAATGGCGCTCAGTTTCAAGTCCATCTGCTACGTGGCCAAAATCATGGTTTATTTTTGGATATGTGCAATGGCCGCCAATGGGTTCGTGAACATAGCGCAGGCAAAAAAGTTCTGAATTTGTTTGCTTATACCTGTGGTTTTTCTATTGCGGCGCTGCAAGGCAAAGCAACGGAGGTGGTTAACATTGATATGAGCAAAGGCTCACTATCGATAGGTAAGCAAAATCACATGCTAAATAATTTTGGTGCTGGGGCGCGCTTTCTTGGACATGATATTTTTAAGTCCTGGGGAAAGTTAACCAAGCTTGGACCTTACGATATTATTATTGCGGATCCTCCCAGTAATCAAAAGGGCAGTTTTGTCGCGACAAAAGATTATGCACGCCTGTTAAAACGTTTGCCTGATCTGTTGGCACCTGATGGCGACATTCTATTATGTTTAAATGCGCCTGAGCTGAGTATTGATTTTTTGAAAGAACAAGTCGCTAGCTACAGCCCGAGTCTGCAGTTTTGTGAACAGATGGCTAACCCTGCTGTCTTTGAAGATATTAATCCTGATAAAGCACTAAAAGTATTGCGGTATAGACAACAAGAATAACCATTTATTTCTAGTTGTCAGGATAGAAGAAAATAAAGTAAACAGGCCAAACATGTGTTTGGCCTTTTTTATGGCTGAGCCTAATAATTGAGTCGATCACTCAGTGCTGATTGCCCATGAGACTCAATGATCTTGGCGATATTATGTCGTCCTCTATGCTTGAGTACCGATATCTCATTGATAAGCGTACCTTGTACATCTAAAGGGATGCTCATTTTTTCCATAAACATATACCCATCCTACCTGAAGATGCAGGATTCAGTGGGAGTTTAATGGGCTTTAATCAAGGCATTGATTACCACTAATGGTCGTTCCCTTAGTAAAATCAATAACACAGAGTAAAGCCCATTAAAACCCATCGTAGAAGGCGTTGTGCAAGCTCACTTCGTTGTTGCACTCACTTAAAAGGGAATAACCATTTCTATGTTAATGCGCCTAGAATTGAACTGGCACAATGCCTCTGAAACGAGCATCTTTAAGTGGGATGGGGATATATATCGACAAATCATCATCTTGATCAAATAACTCGACTAGCTTTCCTGCTTCATAGTCAATTAATGCATTCATTATAATCAACCTCTTGACTGGATAGCATCTGCGATGCCATGTACTAATTGATAGCAGTAGTTGTGAACTTTAAGTATATTTTTTATTCACGTTAAAAATGGTTTTTAGTGCTGTAAGGAATAAAAAAGTGAAAGACTTTCACCTTTAGTAACGGGAATTGGCGTATTTATGGCGACTTTAGGGCTAATTAAGTAGATCTTACCGCTCAAACTGAAAGTTTTCTGTAAGTGATGGTTGAATGCTGTTACAATCAGCATCAGAAACACGGCATAGTTGGCATGTTTTAAGAAAGGCAAAATGTCACACTATTGATGACATGCTTTTGTACCCTACACCTAAATCAAAGATCCGGAGTTGTTATGGAAGTTCAAGAATATGAAGGCGCATATTATCAACTACAAGACGAGATGTTAGAGTCTTTACCTGTTAAAATGGACGAAGAAGCATTTTTGGATTAGGAAAAATCACTGAATAAGCCTATCCGTTATAGGTTTTATCAAGATGAAATAGCAACCAGTGGGTTGCTATTTTTGTTTGCAGATCTTACACTTTTAGCACCTATTTGAAAGCTGAGAAGGCCCTAGGTACTAGGACGTTCGCTTGCTCACTGCTAGGACGGACTACGTCCTGCTAGGAAATCAACAGAAAACACCCTTTGGCTTTTGATGTTGATTTTATGCCGTCGCTTTGCTCTTTTCTAATTTTACCGTAAGCGAAGCGTTCCGTAGTGACGCAGTTACGTCCCGTATGGCCGTAGGCCGTTCTCTAAGATGCTAGCACCTAGCCGTTAACGTTTCTCTTTTCTGGCACCACTTCGGTAATAATCCATTTTCCTTTGCGCTTATTCAAACGTAAGGTTCTGTCATCAACCCAAAATTCCCCGCCACGCAGCCCTGTGATCTTGACGATGACAGTGACATCTTCAGTGGTTTTACGAAAGAAATCGATATCGACTTCATCGACTTCCATTCTGACGTCAGTCAATGATAGATTGAGTACATGCCGTTGCACTGAGGCGGCAATATAATAGTGGGTAAGGATCTCTTTCATTGGATCATCAACAAACAGTTTTGCTTTTTCGACGTCACGTTCGACGTAGATAGCATTTAAGAATCCAAGAGAAGACAGCTCAGGTGTGCGCATAGAGGGGACGGATGCATCGGCTAGGATAGAATCGCTATCCGTATAGTCACAAGCAGAAACAGCGAACAGCGCAATGATAACAAGAAAGTATTTCAACATAGATAGCTATTATTAGTATTTCTAGCAGTATCACGATTCTCCAGCCTTAACGCAAGATTTTAGTGCGATACTCCTTGCATTAAGGATGTGTTCATTCAGTGGCTATTCAAAGCTCTGGAGACCCGCTGGGAACTCAACGCTAATCGTTATCCTCGGCTCTGGCATTCAGGTAATAGCTTCATATGTTACTCGCGGTATTGTTATTCTAGCTTCGCTTATCTATGGCACCTCCGGTTTGAAAAATATTCAGTCATTCTTCCCTGTACATGCGACATCCTTTATCAGACCTCAATAGATATTGGATATGTTTATTTAGACCCCAGTCGTTGGCTATAAATGAACAAAATAGACTGTTCAATGCGATATCAAACATTCTCTGTGTGGCAAGTAATGGTTTGAACTTCAATTTAGGGACAGCGTTCGAGATCTCACTTCTGCTTTTGCATTGAAAGCTTGAGTATTTCTAAATAGACCACATTTCCATGTAATTGGTATTAGATCGCAGTCAAAGCTTGACCTAGATAAAGATCTCAGGCATATCTGTATAGATAACTTATAAAGGTTATCCACAGAATCTGTGGACAAGTGTGTTGAAGACTATTTTTTGTTTACTTAAGTCTTTAATATATCTATCAAAAACAGACTGGTCATTTTTTGACGCATTTCTGCTGTGTTCACAATTCAGTCTCCAAATTCTCGCTTTGCACTGCCAGACAACAGCTAATACGATCGCATCGATCCTAATTCGGTTGATTTCAAACCAAAAAAAAGCCTGCATCAGCAGGCTTTTTTAGTATTGTAGTATTAGCTTTCGTTTTGCGCAGCTTGAATTGCGGTTAAAGCAATAGTGTAAACAATATCATCGACGAGTGCGCCGCGTGATAGATCGTTTACTGGCTTTCGCATACCTTGCAGCATAGGACCAATTGATATCAGGTCTGCACTTCGTTGAACCGCTTTATACGTCGTATTACCTGTGTTGAGGTCTGGGAATACAAATACGGTTGCTTGACCTGCTACAGGGCTGTTTGGTGCTTTAGAACGAGCAACATTCGGCATCACTGCAGCGTCATACTGTAAAGGTCCATCAATCACTAAGTCTGGACGTTTTTCTTTGGCAATACGTGTTGCTTCACGTACCTTATCAACATCTGAACCGGTTCCTGAACTTCCCGTTGAGTAGCTGATCATCGCAACGCGAGGCTCAATACCGAATGCAATTGCTGATTCAGCAGACTGAATTGCAATATCAGCCAATTGCTCGGCACTAGGATCAGGATTGATCGCGCAGTCACCATAAACGAAGACTTGATCTGGCATCAACATAAAGAAGATAGAAGAGACTAAGTTTGAACCCGGTGCTGTTTTGATTAACTGTAGCGGCGGACGTATGGTATTAGCGGTAGTGTTCACGGCACCAGATACAATGCCATCAACTTCGCCTTGCGCCAACATCATAGTACCGAGCACCATGTTGTCTTCTAATTGCTCTTTAGCAACGACCTCAGTCAAACCTTTATTACGTCGAAGTTCAACCATAGGCTCGACATAGCGGCTACGTGCTGACTCAGGTTCAATGATCTCGACACCTTCACCTAAGGTTACGCCTTGCTGAGTGGCAATACGCTCAATCTCTTCGCGATTACCCAGTAGGACACAACGTGCAATACCACGTTCAGCACAAATGCTGGCAGCTTCAATTGTTCTAGGTTCATCACCTTCAGGTAAAACAACTGTTTTACCTGCAGCACGAGCAAGCTCTGTTAACTTGTAACGGAACGCAGGTGGCGATAAACGGTGCTCACGTGGTGAGTTCTTCGTTACGCTTTCTACCCAGCTTTGGTCTATATGCCCGGCAACAAACTCTTGAACCTGTTCAATACGGACGGCATCATCAACGGGCACTTCGTGATCGAAACGCTGTATGTTAAGCGATGTTTGCCAAGTATTGGTGTCAATCAGGAATACAGGTAAGCCTGTTTCGAACGCTTGCTCACAAAGCTCCATAATTTGCGGTTCTGGCTCATATCCGCCCGTTAGCAAGAGTGCGCCAACTTTGACACCGTTCATTGAAGCAAGACATGCTGAAACGATAACATCACTACGATCGCCTGAAGTGACGAGCAACGAATCGGTTTTAATATGGGTAACCATATTTGGAATACTGCGGGCACAAAAGGTCACTTTACGCATACGGCGGGTGTGCATTTCACCCGCATTGATGATTTTGGCGCTTAAGTGCTTTGCAAGATCTGATGCGCGAGGTGCGACGAGATCAAGGTTGTAAGGCACACTGCCTAAAATTCGAATTTTGCTCTTACCTGGAAGTTGAAACATGCTTGCTGCATCAGCGCGCTGAATATCATCGTTGGTAAAGACTTCAGATAAGTCTGGGCGAGCACGACCTTCGTCATCAACGGGGGCGCCAATTTTGTTGATAATGGCACCAATGAGACGTTTATTTTTATTCCCACCCCATGAATTATGTGAGATCTCTAGGCGGTTCATCAGCGCAGTCGCACTTTCATTACCAGGAGTGGCGACAAAAATCACATCAGCATCTAATGCTTTAGCAATCGCATGGTTCACGTCACTTGAGAAAGGGTGGTTACGAGTTTGCACTAAGCCTTCGACAATAATGGTCTCAGTATCGTCTGTGCATTCAGTTGCACGAGCGATAATCTGCTCCATTAATACGTCTATTTTATCAGCACGAATGAGGTTTTCAGCATGAGCCATATCGAATGGTTCGAGTGGATTAACCGTGGGTGACTTGCTTAAGATGGTGGTTGAACGTTCGGGCCCACGATCCATTGGACGTTGTTGGGCTATTGGCTTAAAAAAGCGAACCTTAACACCGTGACGCTCAAGCGCACGAACCATACCTAAACTAATAGATGTTAACCCTACACCAGTCCCTATAGGGATGAGCATAATGTTGCGAGACATAAATACCTCTTGAAACTCGAGAACGCCACAAAAGTATGGCATTAGAAATGTTGTTTTGAGCTGCGAAGCTATCTAGCTTGCAGCTCAAGATGAAAATAGATAGGTCGGTACTATTTAATTAGCGCAACAGAATCTTGTGCGATAACCCACTCTTCATTTGTTGGGATCACCATCGCGACAGGACCTTCATCTGTGGTTATTTTACCTTGCTTACCAAAACGGGCTGCGGTGTTACGCTCGTTGTCGACTTTAAAATTGAAAATAGCCAATAAGCTAAGCACTTTCTCACGAATGAGATCAGAGTTTTCACCAATGCCGCCAGTAAATACCAGTGCGTCAAGACGCCCTAAAGGCACGGTGTAAGAAGCGATATACTTAGCTAAGCGATAGCAGAAAATCTCAAGCGCAAGTGTGGCGCCTTTATGGCCTGACTCATATCCTTCTTCAATGCCGCGGCAATCGTTAGTCAGCTCAGATATACCCAAAAGGCCACTTTGCTTGTTCATCAAGTTGTTCACTTCGTCAGGCGTATAGCCCAATTTATTGATCAGATGATATACGATAGAAGGATCAATATCACCACAACGGGTGCCCATGACCAGACCTTCTAGAGGTGTTAGGCCCATAGAAGTATCTACACTCTTACCACCTTTAATCGCAGTAACAGATGCACCATTACCGAGGTGGGCACAGATAATATTAGTATCAGAGATCTCTTTGCCGAGTGCTTTAGCCGCTTCACGGCTGATGAATAAATGACTTGTGCCATGAGCGCCGTAGCGGCGTATACCGTGTTCACGATACAGTTTGTATGGCAGAGCATAAATGTAAGCATGTTCTGGCATCGTTTGATGAAAAGCCGTATCAAATACTGCCACCTGTGGAAGCTCAGGAAAAGAAGCCAGAGAGGCACGAATACCAATTAAGTGAGCAGGGTTATGAAGAGGTGCGAATACAGCACTTTCTTCGATACCTTTTATTACGGTTTCGTCAATGATCACCGATTGAGTGTATTTTTCACCCCCGTGAACGATACGGTGACCAATCACTTGGATTTTTTCGGCAATTTGTGGATATTCACCCAAAATGTTTTTGACAATATACTCGACAGCTTCTCTGTGTGCGGTAAATGCACCTAGGTTAGCTTCGTGTTTCTCACCGCTTACTTTCCATTTGATTCGAGAATCTTCTAGCCCAAAACACTCGGCCAGACCAGAAATTTGGTCATCACCAGTTAGCGCATCAATAACCGCAAACTTAAGAGATGAACTACCACAGTTAAGCACTAATACCAGTTTATTTGACATGTTTAAACCTTTCGCAATAAGTAATGAAATCGTTTGATTCACTGTTTAATAATAACTTCTATGGCAACTATAGGCCGAAGTCGTAAAATGTGCCCTGTAAAAAGAGCTAAAATCTGTTGCTTACCCGGCATAGAGCCTTGGGGCAAGCTGAGTGTTTGTGCTAGAGTTAGGCTTGTTATTGATTCTTATAGGAGCCATTTTTGAGCATTTATGTTCTCAAAACCCTAGGTGAAGGCCGTCGTTATATGAAGACTTGGCCTATGGTTAGACAACTGAGTTTTTACTTTCCTGAGTATCGCGTTATGCGCGCCACTCAAATTGCTTTGCCATTAATGCCGTTTTTGGCCATATTGGCGGGTGCAAGTCAGTTATACCTGCACGGTTGGGATTACCTACCTCAGGCAATCACCATTGCTTTGTTCTTTATTAGCTTACCTATTCAAGGTCTGCTTTGGTTAGGTTGGCGCTCTCGCCATCCCTTGCCGTTATCTTTATTTGACTGGGGTAATCAGTTATCAACAAAACTGCTGCAAATGGGGGTTAATTGTCGACCCTTAGGAGCTAAAGCTTGCTACTTCGATATGGCGCTTATTCTAAAAGCGGCATTCGAGTGTTTGGATGCAAGTTATTGGGAAGAGCTTTAGCTTTTGTTTGCTTTTATTGCTGAACGTAAGAACATTTAGTAAATGGCATTAATACCCATATCGATGAAGACTTGCTTTATCTGTTCCATTGTTTCAGAACTTGGAGGCGAGATCTGGCTGAGTTCATACTCTTCACCCATCGCTTCCCATTTATGTTTACCTAACTCGTGGTAGGGCAGTAATTCTACTTTCTCAACATTGCTCATTGGCTTAATAAACTCAGCCAGCGCTTGTGCAGATGGAATGTCGTCTGTAAATCCACCGACAACTACATATCGAATCCAGGTTTTTTTACCACGTTTGTGCAAATACTCGGCAAACTGCAACGTACGTTGATTACTCACTTTTGTGAGGTCGATGTGCTTTTTGTCGTTCATCTGTTTTATATCAAGTAACACCAGATCGGTATTATCGAGTAACTCATCAATGACTGGCGTATATTTACGCACGAATCCATTGGTGTCTAAGCAGGTATGAATACCTTCTTTTTTACAGGCTTGAAAAAGCTCAGCAACGAACTCAGCTTGTAATACAGCTTCACCGCCACTCGCCGTGACTCCACCACCACTGGCTTCAAGAAAAGGTCGATAGCTAATGATTTGGCTCATTAGCTCATCGACTTTAATTTCATTACCGCCGTGTAGATCCCAAGTATCGCGGTTATGACAGTATTGGCAACGCATTAAACAACCTTGCATAAAGGTGATAAATCTTATGCCGGGTCCGTCAACAGTACCAAAGGACTCTAGGGAATGAATTCGACCTATTACTGCCATTTCTGCTCCTTGTAAGGCTGGTGCAACATTGTGCTACGCCAGCCTAATCGACACTAAATCTGCTTACAGACCTTTAGTAAAGGTACGTGTGATAACGTCTTGCTGTTGCTCAGGGGTTAGCGAGTTAAAGCGCACTGCGTAACCAGAAACACGGATGGTTAGTTGAGGATACTTATCTGGATTAACCACGGCATCTTCAAGCATTTCACGGTTCATCACGTTAACGTTGAGGTGTTGACCACCTTCACGGCTATCGTTATGGGCAAAGTAACCATCCATTAGTGCAGCAAGGTTGGCTTTACGACCATCTTCATCTTTACCTAACGCATTAGGTACGATAGAGAAAGTGTAAGAGATCCCGTCTTGTGCATGAGCAAATGGTAGTTTAGCAACTGATGTTAAAGAAGCGATAGCGCCTTTTTCATCACGACCGTGCATTGGGTTTGCGCCTGGAGCAAAAGGTGCGCCTGCTGGACGTCCATCAGGTGTGTTACCTGTCTTCTTACCGTAAACCACGTTAGAGGTAATGGTTAAGATAGACTGAGTCGGGATCGCATTGCGGTACATCTTCATGCTACGGATCTTAGCCATAAAGCGTTCAACAAGGTCGGTTGCTAAATCATCAACGCGTGCATCGTTGTTACCAAATTTAGGATAGTCACCACTGATGTCAAAATCGACAGCAATGCCGTTTTCGTCACGAATTGGTTTAACAGTACCGAATTTAATGGCTGAAAGTGAATCAGCAGCAATTGATAGACCCGCAATACCACACGCCATAGTACGACGAACATCTCTGTCATGAAGGGCCATAAGTGCAGCTTCATAAGAGTACTTGTCGTGCATGAAGTGAATAGCGTTCAATGCAGATACATATTGCGTTGCAAGCCAGTCCATCATGGTGTCTAAACGACCCATAACATCATCAAAGTCTAAAACTTCATCAGTGATAGGCGCGTACTTAGGACCGATTTGAGTCTTAAGTTTTTCATCAACACCACCGTTGATTGCATAAAGCATTGTCTTAGCAAGGTTGGCACGAGCACCGAAGAACTGCATGTGCTTACCAACAACCATAGGGCTTACACAACATGCGATAGCATAATCGTCAGATGCAAAATCTGGACGCATTAGGTCATCGTTTTCATATTGGATAGCGCTAGTATCAATCGATACTTTAGCCGAGTACTTCTTGAAGTTAAGCGGTAACGCCTCTGACCATAGAACCGTAATGTTTGGCTCTGGGCTAGGGCCCATGTTGTACAATGTGTGTAAGAAACGGAAGCTAGAGCGAGTCACTAGTGTACGGCCGTCAAGACCCATACCCGCGATTGACTCTGTAGCCCAGATTGGGTCACCAGAGAATAGCTCGTCGTATTCTGGCGTACGTAGGAAACGTACCATACGTAGCTTCATCACGAAATGGTCAACCATTTCCTGTGCTGCTTGCTCTGTTAGTACACCCGCTTCGATATCACGTTCGATAAAGATATCGAGGAAGCTTGAAGTACGACCAAGTGACATTGCCGCGCCATTTTGGCTCTTAACAGCTGCAAGGTAACCAAAGTAAGTCCACTGAATAGCTTCTTTAGCATTAGTGGCTGGCAAAGAGATATCGAAGCCATAGCTTGCAGCCATCTTCTTCATCTGGCCAAGCGCTTTATGCTGCTCTGCAATCTCTTCACGAAGTTGCATAGTGTAAGACAAGTTCTCGCCAGTTTCGAAGTCAGCTTGAAGCGAACCGAATTGAGCAAACTTATCTTGCATTAAATAGTCGATACCATATAGCGCGATACGACGGTAGTCACCAATGATACGGCCACGACCGTAAGCATCAGGTAAACCAGTTAAAATCCCAGACTTACGACAGCCCATGATTTCAGGAGTATAAATGTCGAAAACACCTTGGTTGTGTGTTTTACGTAACTCTGAGTAAACATACTTGATGTTTGAGTCCAGCTCACGGCCATAAGCAGCACAAGAGCTTTCTACCATGCGGATACCACCGTTAGGCAACATTGCACGCTTAAGCGGTGCTTCTGTTTGTAAACCAACAATGGTTTCTAAATCTTTAGTGATGTAACCCGCTTCGTGAGAGGTAATTGTTGATACTTTATCGGTATCAAAATCAACAGGAGCGTGAGTGCTGTTTTCTTGCTTAACACCAACCATCACTTTATCCCAAAGTTCGGTCGTGGCTGCAGTCGCTTCTGCTAAGAAAGACTCATCGCCCTCGTAAGGAGTGTAGTTAGCTTGAATAAAATCACGCACATTGACTTCAGTTTTCCAATCGCCTGACGTGAAACCTTCCCACGCGTTTGCAAACTGTTCAGTTTTTTCGGTCATCGTACTGTTACCTTTTGTTTGGGATAAAGGGTATTGGGTATCGGCTTTGCCTTAATACACCAATAGCTATTTTAAAACGCCTCTTTAACTCTATCGCTAAGAAGCGCGCGGAAGTGAGCACACTCCTCTGAAATCTGTTTGGTTGTCTTCATCAGTAACATCGTAATGCTTTGGATGTTAACTTTATAAATTGGTAAGACCAATTAACCATTCGTATATTAGCATGGCAGTCAGTATGCTGCACCTTTATCAAAGTGGAAATCGTTCATAAATACTAAAAGTGTTAACAAGGCAGCATTTTCTGAACAATTTAATGTTTGCATCCTTTTACGATGTCAGGTATTCGAGAGTTGGTCCGATTTTCGCAAGTAGATTTGTATTATCAATATTTGCTTTGATACTACTGGTTGATAAAACTAATGATGAGTATCAAAGATGTTGATAAGGATTATAGATGAGAAAATGAGGAAGAGAGCGGAGGACTCTCTTCCTTATTATAATTTAAAGCAGTGCCGGTATACCTGTGATCATACCAACCGCTAGCATCGCAGCCAGACAGATAATAAACGCTAACCCTGGGATAACGATACGGTCAGTTACCGACAGTGATTTGGCGCGTTCTTTATCACCGATTAGACCATTGTTGTCTAAGAACATGGTCAATGCCCATGCTAATACTGGGTTTGCCACAAAGGCGGCAAAGATACATATACCCGCGGCTTGGCTGTTTTTGGTGTTTTTCACCATCTGCATACCCGCTTCAAGTAATGGTAAAAACACGCCAACTAAAAGTGCAATCGACATGACAGGACGCCAGACGGTGATATCCATCGGATAACCAATGACTGCGACAGCGATACACATAATGCCGAGCAAAATAGCACCCGCTGGAATAGGACGCTTAGCAATCGCAGCAGGGATCATGTAGGTCCCCCACGATGAGGTGATATTACCGCCACCGACTGCAGTTCCGACAATTTGACGTAGAGAACAGGTTGTCATTGTGTCATCAACATCCATCAATACTTTCTCAGAACCCTTTGGATAGTTGAGCTCTTGGAAAATTCGGTGTCCCAGAAAATCTGGTGACCACATCGCCACAGCGAGAATGGCAAACGGTAATGACGCGATGAAATGTTGGAGGTTAGGTAAGCCTAACTGCCAGCCATATTCAGTTGAGCCCCACCAATACATAGGGTTTAAATTTGGGATGCCTGGTTCAGTTACAAACTGAAGGTCTAGCCCAGCGCCAAGTGCAAAAGCCAGTATTATTGCGGCAATTGAACACAGTGGAATGGCTAGCCAGCGTTTACCTATTTTAGCGAGGTAGGAGTAGAGGATGACGTTGGCTAATAAAATAAAGAAAGCGACATAGCCTAGGCTGTAATCTAAAGCATGTTTAGCCTCAAGTCCGCCAGCCCAATCAAATAATGAGGTTATTTGACTTTTAGCACCCATAAAACCTAAGAAAACGAGCAAGCCACCTGCCACGCCACTGCTGGTCAAGTTAACTAACTTAGACCCGCCTTTAAAGTAACTAAGAATGAGGCCAAATACACCGAGCAAAATGGCTAATGCCAGTGGATGAGCTCCTGCTAACGCGATAGCACCAATCAAAGGGATCATTGGTCCATGATTACCGCCGAGATTGGCTCGGGGATTAATAAATCCTGAGCTAATAATACAAAAGAGTAGGGCCGGAATAAGCATTTCAACCCGCACGACTTGGATAGCAAATTCAGCTCCCAAGTTGACGTGTTCCCAACGAGCTGACAGACCTGAGGCCCATGCCGCCATAACCGCTGAGTACATTACAGTGATACCTATAGTACCTGCAATGGCAGGGACTAAGTCTTCCCATTCGAACCTAAAGTCTCTACCTGGGAGATTAAGCCCCCAACGCTTTGGCTTCATGATTTTTAGTTCATTATCCAAATACTCTTCGCGGGTATTGAACTCTGATGCTGGTCTGTGAAGTGCTTGGTAGCTCTGTTCAGAGCCATCTACTGCTTCATTCTTTACTGATTCAGGCATAATTTCTCATTCTCCGAGAAGAATTTAGGTGATTCATCGGGATTCGTAACTGCTTTTGGGTATTCCCTGTGAATTAACAACTTGTGTCGCAATAAGTGTAGTCGACTTCAAGCCTTTGTTAACGCTTCTGTAACGACCAAATATTAGGCATTGTTGCTGCTAAATGGGGGTTACAGTGATAATCCATTACACAATGTAAATTGGTCTGACCAATTTACCTCGCAAATATTAACATAGCCACCAAGGTACAACATCAAGTATCAAAGTTATTGAATGTGCTGTTTGGGTAATTTGAGAGCAACTTAACAACTTATAAAGTGATCACTAAACAATCGAATAATAGGCATGTAATTTGCCTTAGTGTCTAGATCAATAAACGCGACAAAAACGCTTAAATTATAACCGTCAGTAAAGTTATCTTGCTACGGAGCAATCATAGTCACAATAATTGGACGTTTGTCACACCAGATTTAAAGCTTAGCGTGATCTATGCCCGCTTTGGTGTTGATTGAGGAATTCTCGAGATCTATCGATAACCGTAAAATGGCTTATTCATGTGCTTGAAATTGACTCAAATCAACTGAATAGATAGCACTGTTTATACACGTCACTTATCACTCTTGTTAACCTTTAATCAGCGATTGATGATCCTTTCTTCTTTGTTGTTGTTTTTTATATCCTCCGAAATAATACAGAGCAATAAATAAATTATAATTACATACAATGACTTATGTTGGTTGTTGCTGTTTTTTACAATTTTAACAACTCTATTTTATTGACTTTCCATATCAATAATAATGATAGCGACCATCATTATTACCCAATTTTATTGGGCGTGTTATTAGGTTAATTTTGTTCTCAGACCGAGCGAAGCGATGGATTAACAGGAGAATTTAATGAATGTAGCGCATATTAAGTTTAGTGACGTAAAGGCGAGGGGGAAGCATGACTGCACATAGTCAACCAAACCTCATTCCTTTAACGCACCAAACGGAGACGACAACGAGCCCGGTGAATGCTGCAACGCCAAGTTTATACCAGCAAGCTGAAGGGTACGGTACAGATAAAGTGATTAAAGCCAAATGGGAATCCTTTGGTTTAGCAATATTTGCTGGTGCATTTATCGCATTGGCTTTTGTGTTCTATATTACGGTCACAACAGGCAGCAGCGGGCCCTGGGGGCTCATTCGACTAGCGGGAGGACTGGCTTTTAGTCTTGGCTTAATGTTGGTTGTGATCTGTGGTGGAGAGCTATTTACAAGCACTGTATTGAGCAGCGTGGCTTGGGCACAGAAAAAAGTATCAAGTACGGACTTGCTTAAATGTTGGGCACGAGTCTACGCAGGAAATTTTGTGGGTGCGATGCTGATGTTGTGCATGATCGTTATCGCAGGCATGCAAAATTTGAACGACGGACAATGGGGTCTCAACGCACTTAATATCGCGCAACACAAGCTACACCATGGTTGGTGGCAAGCATTTGTATTGGGTATGTTGTGTAACATGTTGGTGTGTCTAGGTGTGTGGATGACATTCGCCAGTAAAGATGCATTAACTAAAGCAATTCTTTTGATGCTACCTGTCGCCATGTTTGTGAGTAGTGGCTTTGAACACAGCATTGCAAATCTGTTTATGGTCCCTCTCGGTATCGTTATAGCCCAATTTTCTGATCCAAGTTGGTTCGAAGCACTCAATGTGACGCAAAGTCAATTTGCAGACCTTACTATAAATCATTTTATTATCAATAATTTAATACCAGTGACTTTGGGCAACATTGTCGGCGGTGGCCTATTTGTTGGTTTGGGATATTGGTTAATAGAAAAGGCCGATCCAATAGCAAATCAAAGAACTACGTCTTCAAATAAACAAGCCTGCTTAGCGGAAGTTATTGCGTTAGCGGCTTTTGATACTCAAATCGAAACCCCATTAGCAAAACAAGCAGAAGCAGAGTCTTCACTGATTGAGAGTAACAGCCATTCTCATCTATTCCCCGGAGTAAAAATAATGCCAAAAACAATTCAAAGACTAAATGTAAGCGATCTTATGAACCCTACGCCATTCACTCTCACCGCGGATCTTTCTGTGTATGAAGGGCTTAAACAACTATCAGACAGCGCTAGTCGTGGCGCTCCCGTAGTCAACGAAAAAAAGCAGCTACTTGGGTTTATCTCACAGCAGGATCTGTTACGTAGTTTATGGTCTGAAGAATTTGTCCGTGGTATTAGCTTTAAAGTCGGTGACTTGATGCAAACCCAAGTATTAACAGTCTCGCCTTTAGATGCTGTTGCTGACTTGATTGAGTTAATGGTGGTCGATAGAAGCAAGCTATTCCCAGTCAATGATAGTGCTATGTTGATAGGCAATACGTTTAAAAGCTATGAAGAGCGGCTACGCGGGGCGAATGCTAGCAAGCCAAGTGTCTTCCCTGTGGTCGATGAGGGCGTGTTATGTGGCGTTATCACCCGAGAAGATATCGCACAAAAAGTGTGTGATCTTTACAAGTTTTAAGTTTGTTTGATATATATACCCGTCCTACCTGAAGATGCAGGATTCAGAGGCGTTGTGCAAGCCCACTTCGTTGTTGCACTAACTTAAAAGGGAATAACCATTTCTATATTAATGCGTCTAGAATTGAACTCGCACACCGCCTCTGAAACGAGCATCTTCAAGTAGAATGGGTATAGAGGTGCGATGAACCATTGCACCTCTTTGTCTCTTTCGTCGTTAACGGGGGCTTTTTGATGACAGCTTGTGGCGGCTAAGACGCCTAGCTTCTGTGATCACGCAATCTCTTAGTGGGTTTTCACCTGAATCATTGCGCCAAACAAATGAAAGGTGACGCTGCATATTGAGTTGCGGTGTTAATAAAACAACTAACTCGCCACTCGCTATCTCTTTTTCTACATCTAAGTAGGGCAGGCTACTTAAATAAGGGCCATTTTTCACAAGCGCTTTGAGTACCGAGACATATTCATACTCCTTCCACACATGCAGCTTTTCAATGATCCCATGAATAGCACCCTCAAAAATACGCCGGGTTCCGGCACCTTGTTCGCGCAGTACCCATTTGGCTTGTTCTAGCTGCGCTAAGCTTGCTGATTTTGACTTGGCATAAGGGTGATGCGGTGATGAAACCACCACAAGGTGATCATCTAACCATTGCTCTTGGTGAAGACGACTGTCGTCGTTTCGTCCTTCGATTATGCCAAAGTCGTATTCATAATTAAGTAAGCCTTCGATCACGTTTTCGGTGTTCTCCACCATCAAGTCAATTCGTAGTTCTGGAAAATCGGTATCAATTTTACTTATAAGTTCAGGAAGCAGATGCTCTGCGGCGGTTTGACTTGAACAAATCCTAAATCTTCCACTTATAAGGTGTTGTTCGTGAAGGCCTAATTGAATCTGTTGCGCATCTTGTAGCAAGCGTCTGGCTTTTGGCCTAAGCCAGTTGCCCCAGTGGCTTAGGGTGAGTCTGTTCCCTTGGCGAATGAAGAGTGGTCGACCTAGCAAATTTTCTAACTGTCCTAGTGACATACTTACTGCTGACTGTGTCATAGACAATTTTCTTGCCGCCGCGCTGACGCTTTCTAAACTGGCAACAGCATCAAAAACCATGATTTGCTTAAGAGAGTACTTCATTATGTATATTGTTTTCCCTAACTGAAAATTTGCCAAATGGAAACTATCAATTTTATTGATGATCTATAAAGCCTGATTTTAGGGGGGGATCTTTAGGGACACAAGCTAAGTTGGGTAACGGTTTGAAAAACTTAGAGACGGCTCACTCTTCTAAATATAGTGTGCACCCAAATAGTACCATCTGATTAAATGTCTGTGTGTTGACTGCTTTTCAAGGTGAGCACTGAGATGGGGGAATAGCCAGTGCCTTGCTTGTTAGTATGAAAGCTTCATCAGTAAATCAGTAAGTTATCTTATGTCGCCAATAGTGGCGTTTTTTACAGCGTGTAAAGTAACGGTTTAAACATTTATCAAGATATGAGTTAAGTAACTGGTTACTCTGGCTGGTGCCGATTGTAAATATTGATTAGAATCGGCCATCGCACGACTTTAGTGTCGTCATCCCGCTTCTTATATTTAACTCAGGCTGTGTGCTTTCATGAGATCGTTATCAACCACTGCATTGTTATTAACCCTTGGTTATTTTGTTTTATGGTGCCTAGGGCCTTTGTTACTAACGGAGTATGGCTACTGGTACGGCTTACCTATTTGGTTCTGGTTTTCCTGCATTTTGGCGCCACTGATGCTAATCATTTTTTTGGTGAGAACACTAGGGAAAACCAATGACTAGTTTATTACCGGTTTTGCTTTACTTAGTCATGAGCCTGTTAGTGACACGCTTTTGGAGTGCTCGTCAGTCACGTAGAACTGATGAGGACAGTGGACTCTATACTGATAAGGCAAAGCGATTTTTTATCGGCGGCGCATTTCTCAGTGGACCATTACTCGCATTAACCTTAGTGGCCACTTATACCAGTGCGAGTTCATTTATCGGCGGTTCTGGTGCTGCTTATAAATATGGACTTGGATGGGTGTGGTTAGCCCTTATCCAAGTGCCTGTCGCACTATTAACCTTAGGCGTGCTGGGCAGTCGATTTTTGGCGATGAGGCGACATCAACATGTGACCCTCATTGAGTGGTTGGATGAACGTTTTCAAAACCCTTATTTAAGTACTTTTGCAATGGTCAGCTTAGTGGTTGGTTTTATTGCCATGATTTCGGTGCAGTTTATTGGTGGCGCTAGGTTACTCTCAGGCGTTACGGGAATAAGCTATGAGCTTGGCTTAGTTATTTTCGTTTGTACGGTATTAGCTTATACCTTAACAGGGGGCTTTAGGGCGGTGGTATTAACCGATGCCTTGCAAGGTATTGTCATGTTGTTAGGGCTGTTTATCCTGTTGCTGGTGATATTGTCGCAGCCGCAACTACCGGAAAAAATGCAGCTACTCACTCAGCAAACCCCAGCCTTGTTTAGTCCCCACAGTATCGATGACTTTTTATCTTGGCCAATGATGTTGTCGTTTTGGTTGTTGATCTGTTTTGGCACCATGGGCTTGCCACATACCGTTGTGCGTTTGTTGGCGGTAAAAGATAAAGCCTCATTAAAAACCGGGATCATTTGGGGCACCATCATTTGCTTCTTTATGACGTTAATTCCACATTTATGTGGCGTGCTTGGCCGGGCTTTATTTCCTGATTTGAGTGTGCCAGACAATATTATGCCGACACTCATGTCAGGTTTGTTACCGCCATTAATCGCGGGCACATTACTGGCAGCCCCTATTGCGGCAGTGATGTCGTCGGTTGACTCGATGTTACTGCAATCAGCGACCAGTATTGTTCGAGATGGAATGGTTAAAGTGATGCCAAACCTATCAGCGGCAAAGCAAGTCTGGTTGACTCGCTTTGTGATGCTGTTAATTACCCTCAGTGCTTGTTACTGGGCATTGAGCCCACCCGATATGATTGTTTGGATTAACTTGGCGGCCTTTGGCGCCTTGCAAGCGGTATTCTTATGGCCGATTGTGGCTGGGCTTTATTGGCCTTCTATTACTGGAAATAGTGCGCTGGCGGCAATGGTAAGTGGCATGTTGAGTTATCTGCTATTACAAAATCAAACGCCTTTGCCTTATCAGATCCACCCCATTGTGCCTGCGTTATTATGTTCACTGATTTTCATGTTAATGGTACAACAACTGACATGCTATTTTGCGCGAAAGCAATCGGTTGCATGATAATGCTACCAAATGCTGCTTACCGCGCGGATGATGCATAGATAAAGGCTCCACATTGGTTTATATTTGCAGCCAAATAACAATAATATGGCTGTAAAATGAATCAAGCTCCTTCCTCGAACGAACAGGCCCCCGCGCTCGCTAACAATAGTGTTGATGTGCAGAGCAATACTTGGCAGATGCCAGACACGCTAGTCATCATTTTCTTTGTCGCACTGGGCGCGGCATTAATGACCTATTTCATCCCCGTTGGTTCGTTTGAAACACAAGAGGTTAGTTACGTCATTGATGGCGTTGAGAAGAGTCGTAGTGTTATCGACCCCAGCTCATTTTCTTATGAAAAAGATGCCAATGGTGAGCCTATACTTAACCCTGTGAGTTTATTTGAAGGGGGAGGCGGCGCAGGTTTTTTTAATTTTGCATTTGAAGGTCTAGTCTCAGGTTCCAAGTGGGGTAGCGCGATTGGCGTCATCATGTTCATGTTAGTCATAGGCGGTGCTTTTGGCATTGTGATGGCAACGGGCACGATTGATAACGGCATACTAAAGTTGATCGACAAAACCCGCGGCAATGAAACCCTGTTCATTCCAGTAATATTCATCTTGTTTTCTTTAGGCGGCGCCGTTTTTGGAATGGGGGAGGAGGCGATAGCGTTCGCAATAATTATTTGCCCATTAATGATAAGGCTTGGCTATGACGGCATTACAACCGTGATGGTGACGTATGTGGCGACCCAAATAGGCTTTGCCAGTTCCTGGATGAACCCTTTTAGCGTTGCGATTGCACAAGGTATCGCGGACGTACCTGTGCTGTCGGGCTCAAGCATGCGAGTGGTGATGTGGCTCGGGTTCACATTAATGGGCTTGGTTTTCACTATGCGTTATGCCGCTAAAGTCAAAGCGAAACCGGCATTTTCTTACAGTTACAGCAGTGACCAATACTTTCGTGATAATGCGAGCGAGTCTAAGCTTGATAGCCGCTTTAACGTAGGCGATATATTGGTGCTATTCACAATTGTGGCGACGATTGCGTGGATAATCTGGGGCGTTATTGCCAATGCGTGGTTTATTCCTGAGATCGCCAGTCAGTTTTTTACGATGGGGATCATCGTAGGGATCATTGGCGTGGTGTTTAAACTCAACAACATGAGCGTTAATAAGGTTGCGGCTAGCTTTAAACAAGGCGCAGCGACAATGTTGGAACCCGCGGTGCTCGTTGGGTGCGCGTCAGGCATTTTACTGTTGTTAGGCGGCAGTAATGCAGCTAATCCAAGTGTCTTGAACACTATTTTGAGTGTGTCAGGTGAGTTTATCGGTCATTTGCCCAGTGTGATGTCGGCGTGGTTTATGTTGGTGTTTCAATCTGTGTTTAACTTTTTTGTGACTTCAGGTTCTGGCCAAGCTGCTCTGACGATGCCATTGATGGCACCTTTAGCTGATATTGTTGGAGTTACGCGGCAAGTGGCGGTGCTAGCATTTCAATTGGGGGATGGCTTTACCAATGTATTGGTGCCAACGTCAGCATCCTTGATGGCAACATTAGGGGTGTGCCGAGTTGATTGGGGACAGTGGCTTAAATTTATTTGGCGTTTCATGGTCGCACTGTTTTGTGTGTCTAGTGTGATTGTTATCGCAGCTCACTACTTAGGGTTTAGTTAAATCCAGATAAAGTGTCAGCGCAGGTAACGCAGAAATGTCCATAAATGCATTGAATGCAGTGTGTATGTTTAAACTGATATAAAAAATGGCATCCGAGGATGCCATTTTTATGTCTAAATAAGCGTTAAATCATAACGCTTAATTTCTACATTATTTAGAACGTGATTTCACCTTCAACAAACCATTCACGTCCACGCGCGTTGTAAACGCTACGTGGGTAATGTGGCCATGAAGTGTTTGTTGGGTCAAAGTTAGGACCAGCATCAAACATATTAACTAGACCGGTAGATACTTTAATGTTGTCAGTAAAGTTATAACCAGCAGTTAAGTTCCACTTAGTTAGAGAAGCAACTTCATAATCGCTCTCTTCTCCGTCACCTGATTCAGCAAAAGACTTATAAGCGGTACCATGCATACGTGCTGTGTGATAAGCGCCTAAAGTCGTTTCAAAGTCTTCTAGGAAGTAACCCAGTACTAGGTTCGCACGGTACTGAGGTAAACCACCATTGTAGATATCATCATCAATGTCAGCAGTCGGATCTAATTGCCCTTCTGAAACCAGAATATATGTACCATTGAAATTTAGCTTGAACTCACCAATCGCTTCAAGATCCCAGCCGTAACCTGCGGTAACATCAAGACCGCGTACTTTCTGGTATGCAAGATTTTGTGCAACTGAGTTGATGTGTGTGATAGTGCCATCCGCATCACGAGTGATCATATCTTCATATAAATCATACTCACGTGCAGCTTTTGAAGCACTGATGTCACTCACCATGTCATCAAGTTTCCACTCCCATAAGTCAACAGAAGCGTTTAGCGAATCGCCGCCCCATACTGCACCAATGTTAGCTGTGTAACCTGTTTCTGCTTCTAGGTCTTTGTTTGCACCAGTTGTACTATCGATATGCAGTTCATTACAAACCTCATTGATAGTAGGGTTCGAGCTTGTCTCACCAGGTGTTCCACCCATAGCAGCACACTGCTTGAAGTCGATAACTTGAGTGAAGCCTTGAGTTGGGTCACCGTATACACGATGCATATCAGGAGCTCGGAATACGCTGCTGATAGAACCACGAACAAGTAATTCATCAAGTGGACGATATTCAACAGTAACTTGTGGAGATAAGTTGCCGCCAACATCGCTGTAATCATCGTAACGTAGAGCAACGTCAATGGTTAGCTGCTCTAACACAGGAATGCTCATTTCTGCATAAGTAGCCCAGAAATTACGCTCACCTTTACCTGATGAACCACCCGTAGTTAAGATATTTCCTTTCTTAGATTCTGAATCAGAATCTGTTTGGTAATCTTGTTCTGTATATTCAGCACCAAATGCGAACATAACATCACCTGCAGGCAATTCAAACGCCAGCCCTGTAATGTTTGCTTGGATGTTCTTTTGTGTTGATTGAGCATTTTCAAATGGCGTATAAGAAGCTGCATCTACATCTGCATTAGACATGTTCTTTAGCAGTGAATTACCTTGTTCACCATTTTCACCGTCTTTTGTAATGTAATCGAACATGCCAGCAATGGTTGCATACCCACTGCGGAATACATCAACGTTTGTGCGGCCATAGTTCACTGAAGCATCCCAGCTATACTCGTCAGCAATTAGACCTTCAAGACCACCGCTAAAGAAATAGTTACGAGTATTCGTTTCGCCAGTACGGTTGCCAAACTCATGTAAACGACGAACGTAGTAGTAATCGCCATCGGTAGCATTAGCAAAATCACCTCCTAGAGCAGTTGATTTACCGTCTGTGAATGTTTTGCTTAACCCACCTGCACCAGAAACTGTTACATCATTACCTGCAACTTTAATGTCGTAGTCATTGATAGCCATTGGCTCAATGTTTGTGGATGATTTAGCTTGAGATACATCTAGACGACCTAAGAAAGTGATATCTTCGGCTAACTCATAGTTGAAGTTAGTTGTGCTGATGAATCGATAGCTTTCAGGCTCAAGATCACGTTGCTTTGAACGGTCATAGCCACAAATGCTACGCGCTGAATCCCAGAAGAAACCGCCAGCAGTACATTCTTCGGCTGATAGCTGACGCGCGCCTTCTGCACCTTTACTTGAACCTGCAATGCGTGCTCCATACGAGCTATATTGCGAGAATGCACTGTGAGGTACTTTATCGGTATTTAGACCAAAGTTTTCACGGTCAGTTGCTCTTAGTACTTCATTGTTGGTGTATTCAATAAAGGTTGACACATTTCCTTTATCTGAAGATGAACCGATAGAGAATGCGATTCTATCGTTCATTCCGCCACCATTAGTGGTATCACCATGGCGATACTTAAGCGCGGCACCGTCAAAATCTTTTTTCAGGATGATGTTGATTACACCACCAACAGCATCAGCACCATAAATGGCAGAACCACCAGATTGTAGTACTTCAATTCTTGCTACAGCTTCCATTGGAAGGTTCGCGGTATCAACGAAGTTATCCGTTCCGCCAGCAGGTTTTGGGTACTGGTTAAGGCGTTTGCCATCGATAAGCGTTAGTGTGCGGTTAGCACCAGCATTACGAAGACTGATAGAAGATGCTGCAGGAGTAAAACCGTGAACTGATTGGGTTGTCATTGCACCCGTTGTAGATGTCAGGCTTTGTAGTGCGTCTTGAATACTTGTAAAGCCTTGCTTTGCCATGTCATCAGCACTTAGCACTGTAACGGGTGTCGCAGTTTCCATATCAGTACGCTTGATACGAGAACCGGTAACTTGGATACGTTCAACATTTTCTGCACTTTCAGCTTCGGCCGCAAGAACAACTGGCGAGCTAAGCGCTGCTGCTGCACCACTTACTAACGCAAAGCGAACTGCTTTGGCCAATCTTGAATTAACTTGCATATCATTACTCCCTGGAAACTTATAATAATTATTTGTTTTATTTTAATTAGAAATATCTTTTTAAGGTGTTTCAAATGTAAATAAAAATATATTTCTCAGCGGAATAGAACCATAATTAATTAACCGTGGCAACAATCTAGTTACAGGTGTTTTTCTTTGTTATTAGCGTCTTTGATATTATCTTATTATCAACTCGGCATCATTTTATTTACATATGATAGCGTAAGGTAATAGTCGTCAAGTTGTTTGGCGGATTATCAATCGGCAAAGGGCTTTAATGTAGCCCGCTTGTTGTATTTATGTTGGCCTTTATACTGGTCGGAGGAGGTGGTAATTAACGATTGGGTAACATGAAAGGCTTGAAATATTTTTTTAATAATTAATAAATAACGAAAAGCGTGACTTGAGTCACGCTTGATTTGCAGTGTTAAAGCCTGCTTTGTTACGTTGCTGTGATGTTTATAGGGGATGTCTCGGCTTTATTTAAAAAACTATAGTCACATATTCGATGTGACTATAGCTTTTTCTTTTGCTGCACTAAGCTGCATTCCCCTTGAATATATTTGACTTGTAGTGACTTAAATACCTTATAGCTACGTAAGTCACAATGATGGTTGCCACTATTAATTCAAATTTAGCTGTTAATAATAAGTTAATAGAAATGCTATTTTCACCGTAAGTCGTAATTATCCATGTCACAGTTTTGAATAAAGCCGTTGCACCAATAACCAGAGGGAATGTGAATGCAGCGTAACCTGGGCTGAAAGGCAACTTTAATAGATTAAAGAAGGCAAGGTAAATAATACTGGTCATCAATAATGCTAGAGTCAGTAATACGCCAACGATAATGATTGATGGATGCTCTGATATAGTGAGGTAACCTGCTAAAGACAGACTTGCTGGTGCGGCCATAATGGCAATTGTTGGCTTTGCTGCGTCAGGTATAGGCTCACAGAAAATAAGTCTGTAAAGCATAATGGGCAACATGATGAGGTAACTTAGCATGCCAAAGTTAAGAATTGCGTTGGCAATCCAATGGTTTTGAACCTGGAGTAGTTCACCATGTGGAAAAGAGACTGCAGCGACAATGATTCCTACTGAGGGGACAAACCAACTTGGCACCATATGGCTAAGTTTAAAGTCGACCGCTCTATTATAGATAAACATAGAAAGGAAGATGAGATGAATCACTATCGCTGTAAACCATAATATTAAAGCAAAGCCATGGCTATACCGTCCGATAGCAGCAGAAACCACCATAAGTCCCATGGCAAAGGTTGGGACTACGCTACCAATGACAGGATGAGATAATTCTGCGATGAGTACTTTTGGGTGCAGGGTAAACTTGGCTACTAGCATCAGTAAAAGAACTGCAGCGATCGCTGACCCAATAAGCTGTGCAATACCATCAAGGCTAGGCAACATGCTTTCCCAAGCCCAACCGAGGCTCGCTATTGCTAATGCAAGCCCTGCCATTGGGCTCGGTAAGCGGGACACTCTGTGCCTTAGCTTGTTATTTGTTACCGTCATTATTCGTCTCCAAAATCCAATATCTTTGGACGTATTTTAGAATACCCCTCTAATAATTAATATTGAACTTAACTTAATGTCATAATCAATAAAATTGAACTAATCTTAAAAAGACAAACACTAAGGCTTTAGTTTACAACGCAGCAAAGTGTGTCCTAGGCCGATATTATCAATATCCTCATCGACAAAAAGTCCGGCCTGGCTGATGAGCTTTAGTAAGGTCTTACTGTGGTACATACGACTATTACCGTTAGCAATAGCAGTAAAATAGAGAGAGGTTGCATTAACACAAAATGCGCCAGCTTCGAAGGGTTGGCGATCCCAGAAAGTCTCTAAAATACACAGCTCACTGTCTCTATGCATAACAGATGCTGCCCGTTGCAAAATACTGAGAATTTCAGTTTCGGAAAAGCAATCTAAAAACTGGCTCATCCAATACAGGTCGCCATGTTCACAAAATGGCTTAGCTTCATCGAGCAGATCAGTTGCATAGCCTTTTACGCGCTCAGCAACACCAGCACGGTGAGCATTCTCCATTGCCACTTTTAGTTGGCCTGGCAGATCCATGATGGTGATTTTTACTTGGCTATTGAAACCTGTACACGCTAATGCCCATTTACCGGTGTTGCCACCGACATCGACGATATGCTTTGGTTCTGCTTTAAAAATCAGAGGTAATAGAGATTCAAATGCGTGATCTGAGTAGTAATGATCAAACTCAAACCAACTCTTTTTTATTTCGTCGGGCAACAGACTCAAACCGGGATAGATAGTTTGCCATTCGCCCAGCGAGGCTAACCCTTTAGGTTTACCCTCTAGAAGAGAAGCTTCCAACTCAAAAAGACCTTGATAGCACACATCATGGGTAAAGTTTAAGTTGGTTTTCGCCATATCGTCATGCAGTAGAAAGTGACCAATCTTATCGAGCACATATGCCTCATCGTTGAGGTATAACAGACCCATGCTTAGTCCCATATCAACTAACACACCAACGGCATACTCAGACAATTCGGACTGCCTTGCTAAAGCGTTTACGCTACAGCCTTTTACACCACAATCAGAAATAAGCTGTAATACGTTAAATTTTAGTAGGCATCGTGCCACCTGAAAGCTGATTGGAGCGAAAGCAATTTTTTGCGCTTCAAACTTGGCGTCAAAAGCACTGATTGAAAGAGGGGAACGATAAAAAGGCATAAGTTAAACCTGGCAAGGCTTCTACAGAATTAGTGGAGAGGTATCTTACATGTTACAGTCTGAACATTGTTTGAACTGGATCTTGCTTCAGGCTGTTTAGGGCTAGTTTAATAGGGCTAATCACTGGATTAGCCATTTTAGAACCGTGTGTTTATTAGTTTAAAGGAAGCAATCATGCTTGTACCTTTGACCTACGTAGGTCGACAAGCCAGTCGAAGTGATGGCCAGTCAAGGCGCATTGAGATATTGGAGGCAACATTAAGGTTAATCGTCGCTGAGGGCGTTCGTGGTGTGCGTCATAGGGCTGTAGCAGCAGAAGCAGGGGTTCCTTTAGCATCAACCACCTATTACTTTAAAGACATTAAAGACTTGATTAGTGATGCCCTCACTTTTTTTGCTGAAAAAACCTTGTGGATGAACAAGGCACTAGAAGAGCAATGTTATGAGTTACTCAATAACATGGCTCAAGTGAGTCAAAGCTTGTCTAAAGAGGCATTACAGGCATTGATCGTTGAAGGTTTAGCTGAATTTGTATGTGGGCATATAAGAGAGCAGCTAACGCATCCTGATGATCGTATTTTGGAGAATGCTTTTCATGAAGAAGCATTACGTAATCCACAACTTGCTACGTCGATTACCTTACTTGATGAAACGTTACTGCAAAGCATAAAAACATTTTTTAGTGCTTTGGGCTCTAAAACTGCTTACGAGGATGCACATCAAATTTTGGCTATTATTCGGTTACTTGAATATCAATTTTTACTCAGAAAAAGGGTAGATGAAGTGGTACTGAAAAGTGTGGTAGAAACTACGGTTAGTCATATCATTAGCGCAATAAAACCCCCACTCTAGTGCGTTAATATTGAAAATAAAAGCTTTCTGGTATTTTTCCATTTCTGTTTTATAAGTCTGATTTTAGTGATCGTATACCCCTCTCTATCAATTCTATAGGGCGTCGTGAGAGGGAACATTGATCAGGTTTGAGTTGGTTGATAATGTCAACAGATTGGGAAGCGGACATAAAAAATCCGAGACCTGAAAATAGGACTCGGATTTTGCAATATTTAGAAATTCAGTTAACTGCTTGAAAAATATAAATGATCGGCATTAACTCGATGAATGTCTTTTTATATCTCTGTTTAGCTAAACAAACTTAGAAAGCTTGAGTGAATGATACCCAGTAAGAACGACCAATAAGGTCATAAGTATTGTGATCATAATCACCACTAGCATCAAATCTTGGGTCTTCGTCGGTTAAGTTATTAACACCAGCCGACACACTGTTGTTCCAAGGCATATTGTATGTGTAGCTCACCGTATGGTACACAATAGAATCAATTTGATAGCTGCTGCCATCTTCGTTGTCATCTGTCGTTGATTGATGATCAATATAATCTGCTTGATAGAATAAACTATGATCCCCGACTAAGTAGTTAGCGGTAAAGTTGACGCGATCATCGGGGTAGTCTTGAGTACCGCTCCAGTTACGAGAGATAGTTTGTACGCCACCTTCAGGGCTTGAATCGGTATACTTAACATAATGCGACCAAGCAAGATCGAGTTTAAAATCACCCATTTCAGTTTCAAAGGTAGACGCAAACTTAGTATCAACACCTTGACGCTCACTAAGACCAATATTTTGTAAAACATTACTGATTGCCGTTAGCTTACCAGCACCATTCTGGCTCACTGATGTACCAGGGTAGATAGCACTGACATCTGATCGCGGTTGACCAGCATCATCAGCAGCTTTCCATAATTCAGCTTGAGTACGGGTGATCTCACTATTATTCAAAGAACTAATCAAACCATCAGTTTCTAGTGACCAGTAATCCACTGACATATTGAAGTTATCAGTGATATCCCACACCACACCGACGTTATAGCTTTCTGACTCTTCAGGGCCTAAGTTTTCATTGCGCTCAATTGAAACAGGAACATTGTCTTCAATATCACAACCATCAATGCCTAAGCCATCTTCATAGCACTTAAGATAGTTAGTTACATCATTATAGCCAACACTGGTCGATTGATTCAGATCTTCCAGCGTCGGTGCTCTAAAGCCAGTTCCCCATGAAGCACGAAGTAACAACGGCTCTAATACGTTATAGCGGACAGATACTTGTGGGTTAAACGTACCACCAAAATCAGAGTAATCATCATAACGAGCAGCAAGGTTTAGTTCTAAATTGTCGAGAATAGGGAAAGCCATTTCCATAAATATAGCTTTAACATCACGCTCACCACTGCCACCAGCACCGCCGCTACCACCGGCGATTAATCCTGCTTCATCAAGCGCATCAACTTGTGAGTCGAGCTTTTCTTCACGATACGATGCGCCAACATACAAACCTGTAGCGCCGCCAGAGAGTTCGAACAGTTCGAAACTTAGGCCGCCATCAACTTCTAATGCGCTACTTGTTAGGCGAGCATCTGAGTTGGCTGTTGCGCCACCTGGCATCTCTGAGTTTGGATCGCGTGGATCCCAACCTTCAAATGAGTTACTAGTATCATCCCAAGCACCGACAAGATCGGTTGTTGCACCAATCAATTGATAACCCGTTCCCCACTTAAATACATCATACTTGTTGTATGACACGGACGCGTTCCAATCGAAACTGTCTGTTGTGCCATCAAGACCCACTAAGAAATCATAGATATTATCGGTACTTTCACGAATACGATTACCCGCAGTATCAAAACGGTACAACATTGCACCGCCTTCAGGTACTGCACGAAGATCTAGCCCTTCAGCCGTTGTATACGCAGGCATTGCTTGTGGGAAGCTAACATAACCAGGAATAGGAGCAGACACGTCAGTTGTGGTATTTGACGCCCAATAGGCACGCGCTGTTAGCTCAATATCATCACTGATGTTGTATGAGTAATTTAGCAGCGTTGAAGTACGCTCTTGATCAACATCGTTATACGCAGCCTTAGTATAATCGTAGGCGCAAGAGGTTTCACCTGCATATTTACTATCTGTTAGTGGGCCTGTGAAGTTATCACCATACACATCTGCACAGTTTAAATCTGTATTAGTAAATGGAGTTTGGTATTCCCAGCCGCCATTAGGCCCCATGTCAATTGTACGGCCTGTTTGGCTTAGGCCAATCCAGCTTCTGTAGTCGCTTGGATCTTCTCCATCTTTTACATGAGCTGCTGTATATGGGCGATCAGCAAAGGTAATACCTGTTTTCTTGAAATGCTCAATAGTGAACATCAAGTTGCCTTTCTCTGAGCTCAGACCACCGGTAAATGATGCTGAGTGATTATCACCACCACCGTCGGCAGAAGGTTCTTCTGCGCGAAGCTTAACTTCGACACCTTCAAAATCTTTTTTCAAGATGATGTTGATCACACCTGCGATAGCATCAGTACCATAAATCGCAGAGGCACCATCAGATAAAATCTCAATACGTTCAACGGCTGCAGTTGGAATGGTATTGATGTTAGTGGCACCGCCACCTAAGACTGGAGACTTAGCCATACGCTTGCCATCAAGCAAAGTAAGAGTGTGGCTAGCAGATGCACCTTTAAGCTGAATTGTCGCTTGAGATGACCAACTGTTGTTTGATGTGCCGCCGTATGAACCAAATGAGTTCAGCGTTGATGCTCTAAGTGCATCACCTACAGTAGAGAAACCCGCAACGGCCATATCTTCAGCGGTAATGGTTGTTATAGGGCTTGCGCCTTCCATATCAACACGCTTTAGGCGTGAACCAGTAACTTCAATGCGTTCTACAGTATCATCACTTTCTGCAGCATAAACAGGTGTAGACAGGGCTACAACACCACCACATACCAAGCTAACTAGCTTAGCCACTTTATTAAATTTCATACTTCCATCTCCAATAATATATTTTTTATAAGTCCAATGTTCAGTCAACTTTGATGGTAAAGACCAAAAAAACACAACTAAAGAACATGGCTGCAACATTAGTAGCACATATTGTATTTTGCATGCAATATATTGTATTCCTTTGCGTTTGTTTTTATGCGTAAAAATGGAGTGATTATGCAATGGCTATTTGTTGGTGAAATATAAGCGTTTGATGAAATGCATTGTTAAAAACAATCAGTAGCCGCCGTCCAGTAAAGTGAATGGCAGTTATTCAGGGGGAATGGGAAAGGCTGTTTATTTGATGTTGTCTAGATTGAATGTAACTAGAAATGCAGTCTGAATAAAAAGTATTAAGATATGTCGGAATGGAATATACGAGATTTTCGAGGGTTAAAGTTTAACAAATGTAATAATAAAAAGGATCCAAGTACGCTAATGCCGATAGATTAAGCATATTCACTTTTCTCAAAGGGTTACGCCTGATTGCCGGAGGAAAGACCGAGTTCATCGAGGTTCTAGGAGCCAGCTCCGAGCCATGTTTAAGAATGATTTAAGGTGTCAATAAGGGCAAACCGACTTACAGCCTCATAATATGAGCTAAAACTCAACGGATACGGTAGATAGTCCCTTTAGCGCGTTAACTGCCACTTCTAGCGGTTTTTTGTCATTAACTTAATGTGCTTGGAGCAACAAATCGTTCGTTTTCTCTATCGTCTATGTAGATTATAGTAACAACATTAAACGCCAATTTATCCTTATATATTAGATCGTTATGCTAGATGTAAAGTTGTTAACTATAATCGTAATATCTATTTTTATCAGCGAGGTGGTTGGAGTCTGAATACATTTGTTTTTTCGATTATAAGAGGGCGCCAGTTAGTTAGGTCTTAATTTGATGAGATTTGCGTTGTTGATAGCCTCAATAGCTTGAAAGCTGGAATAAAAAAACCGAGACCTAGAAATAGGACTCGGATTCTGAAGCATCTAGAAGAGCAGTAGGCTGAACGATAAATGATCAGCTCTGATGCTTGGGTTTTAGTCTATAGGCTTATTGTTTACTGAAGGTTTTCAGCATCACTAAATTCGCCTTGGAACAGAGCTGAAGAAAGGTAGCGCTCTGCAGCTGATGGTAATATAACCACAATATTCTTACCTTCAAACTCTGGTAATGCGGCAATGCGGTTAGCAGCAACTACAGCAGCTCCCGATGAGATCCCAACTAAAATCCCTTCTTCTTGCATAAGACGATGCGCCATCTCAATCGAATCTTCATTAGAAACCGCTTCAACACGATCAATAAGGTCAAGATCTAAGTTACCTGGAATGAATCCGGCGCCGATACCTTGAATTTTATGTGGTCCAGGTTGAATCGTTTGACCCGCGAGCGTTTGCGCGATGACCGGTGAATCAATCGGCTCAACCGCTACTGAGGTAATCGCTTTGCCTTGGGTGTTCTTTATATAGCGGCTAATACCGGTAATTGTGCCACCAGTACCTACGCCAGCGACAATGACATCAACTTCGCCGTCAGTATCATTCCAAATTTCAGGGCCGGTCGTTTTCTCGTGAATTTCCGGGTTTGCAGGGTTATTAAACTGCTGCAATAGCACGAATTTTTCAGGTGCCGACTGACGAATTTCTTCTGCTTTGTCGATGGCGCCCTTCATTCCCTTAGCGCCCTCAGTCAGCACAACATTTGCACCTAATGCTTTAAGCAATTTACGGCGTTCTAAACTCATGGTGTTAGGCATGGTTAATGTCAGCTTATAACCTCTTGCTGCTGCAACGTAAGCAAGCGCGATACCTGTGTTACCTGATGTGGGTTCGATAAGCTCTTTGTCTTGGGTCAATATGCCTTTTTTCTCTGCGTCCCAAATCATATTCGCGCCAATACGGCACTTAATGCTAAAACTTGGGTTGCGCGCTTCAATCTTGGCAAGAACATTACCATTGCTAACACGGTTTAAACGGACCAGTGGGGTGTTACCGATTGTGTATGAATTATCTTCAAAAATTTTGCTCATGGGCTGCTTGCTCCTTAATATGCATGGGTAAAGCATAATCGTCTTTCGCGGCAATAGAAGTGATTGTTTGTTCTTCGTTATGCTTTTTGGTTATTAAAGGTATTACTGTTATATGTATTCAATAGTATTTCTATTGGATTCAATTGTTAACCTAACGTTAACGCGGTGGTAGTATACGCTTTTGAGTAAACAATCCGCCCTAGTGACTGGAAAGTATAGATGAATAAATCACACACCGATAATGCGATAGATCCTAAATCATTAGTCACTCCTTATGCCTTTAAAATAGCCCCAAATGTACTTTACAAACCGTTAGCTAGCCCTTTAAAACGTATATTAGCAATTATTGTCGACGGTTTGCTTGTTGCTGCTTTGGCCGAAAATGCGGGTTGGGTCTTTGTATTAATGGTCGCTATCACTGTGGTGGTCCAAAAAAGAAGCCGCACTATGGGGAAGGCTGTAAAGTGGGCACTTTACGCTTTGATGTTGGTTGGAATGATATTTGCGCTGGTAAATTACCAAGAGGAAAACCGCGATAGCATACAACAGAGCGGAGAAGTCCAAACGATAAACCCTCAAGGAGGTTCTGGTTCTGAAACGTTGCAAACATTGACAGAATTAAGCAATTACTTGCCTGAGATAATTTTTGCTAGTCAGTGCCAAGACTATGAATGCGCTCAACAACGTTTAGTTTCTGTTAAAGATGCGTTATCACATTCCAACCTATCGGCAATTGAGCAAACCCGAATATTACAAGAACTTATCAATGATCTGCCTTTATCTGAGCAAGAAAATAATGCATTGAATGCTCAGTTAATAGAAACAGCCATCAAAGAATTGCCGATAAAGAGCAATGATGAGTCTATCGCCGCTGAAGCCTTCATCGGAGACAGCGTAACAGATGCACCAGCGAAGGTTGATCAAGACGATTGGCAGGCAGAGGCTGATGATAGTGACTCAGGTTCGAACAGCGCTGAAGACCCCAAATCAAGCCCATTAGCTTGGTTAATCGGTTCACTCAATGATCTGGGATTAGGCTTTGGTTGGGCTGCTTTTTACTTCACGGTGTTTACGGCGTGGTTTGATGGACAAACACTGGGTAAGAAGCTGTTGGGGATCAGTGTTATTCAGCTCGATGGTTCCAAAATTACCTTATGGGCGGCCTTTGGGCGATATGGCGGTTATGCCGCTGGTTTTACTACTGGCTTATTAGGTTTCATCCAAATATTTTGGGACGCTAACAGACAAGCGATACAAGATAAGATTTCTGCCACCGTTGTTATTGATTTAAGAAAGATCCCACTTGAACATCCAGAGGACAAAATAACGGTTAACACGCTAAATGCACCCACTCATACAAAAGTTGCAGCTAAGTAGTATTATGTATACCGTTTCAGGCAAGTAAACGTTAAGCTGAATACGAAAAGAGACAACATGTTTCGTATGATCAACTATTTAATGGAATTGGTATTACAGATGTAGTTTTCCCTTTCGATATGGAAACTTAATCATTAAAGAGTCTTTTATAAAGGCCGATTAAGGGACGTAGAGAAGCTGTAAGGGATTTAAGGAGAGTGAAGTTGCGGATCTTAGTGGTTGAAGATAGCCAAGTTGTATCAAGGGTAATGCGTCATTTAATAACCCAAGAATTAGATTGTGTGGTCGATGTCGCTCCCGATATGGCGAGTGCGAAAAAGCTATTATTAGAAAATGATTACTTTGTCGCGGTAACGGATCTCAATCTTCCAGACGCGCAAGACGGAGAGATAGTAAAGCTGGTGCTTGCGCAGCAACTCCCTTGTATCGTATTAACGGGGAGCTGGAACCCTCAAGAACGTTCACGACTTTTGCAATTGGGTATCGTCGATTATGTGCTAAAAGAGAACCGCTTTAGCTATGAATATACGGCCAAGTTGGTAAAGCGTTTACAGCGTAACCAAAGCGTTAAAGTACTGGTAGCAGACGATTCATTAGTGAGTCGTAAGTTTATTCGCAGTTTATTAGAGCAGCATCTGTTTCAGGTTATCGAAGCCGATGACGGCTTAGCCGCGCTCGATATTCTCAAAGGTAACGCCGATATTAAACTGCTTATTACCGATTACAACATGCCACGATTAGATGGTTTTGGACTGATCATTAAAGTTAGAGAGCAGTTCAGTCGAGAAGATATGGCGATTATTGGTTTGTCGAGTGACAGTGATGAAAGTCTGTCGGCTCGATTTATTAAAAATGGCGCGAATGACTTCTTACAAAAGCCCTTTGTTCATGAAGAGTTCCATTGTCGGGTGCTCAACACGCTTGATGCCTTAGACATGATGGCAAAACTTTGGGAACAAGCCAATTTAGATTATCTTACCAATGTATTTAATCGACGTTATTTCTTTAGTTTATATGAAGACAAGTTACCTGTAATCGTTCGAAATCAAAGGATGCTGTCTTTAGGGTTAATGGATATCGACTTTTTCAAAAAAGTGAATGATACCTATGGCCATGATGTCGGTGATGAAGTTCTTATAGAATTCGCGGCGCGATTAAAGCAGTCTTTTTCACAGCACTTTACCGTAGCTAGATTCGGCGGTGAAGAGTTTGTTATTGGTTTTAAAGGACTTAGTGTCGAGAAAACATTTGCATTGTTAGACCGATTTAGAATGCAGCTGGAGAGCAAACCTGTAACGACCAGCAAAGGAGACTTGACGATTACTGTCAGCACTGGAGTCGCAAGTTTTATTGTGGGTGAGAGCGTTGACGACATGCTACAACGCGCTGATGTCGCATTATATGAAGCAAAATCGAGTGGACGTAATTTGGTGTGTATAGCGTAATATTAACCACGTGATTAAAATGATTAAGGGCTTAACGATTTTGTTTAAGCCCTTTTTGTTGGCTGCTTTATATTTTCAAAATACTGATTTATAATGTTATTATTTAAAGTTCTAGAGGATCCAGGCATAACTCATTTTCATGAAATAGGTTTCTTCAGTTTTCATTAATGAGTCAATAGAATCGTTAGATTTTAAGCCATCAGAGTAGCCTACATAAAATACGCTCTGTGGGTTAAGCTTGTAGCCATAAAGGATCTCGTTACCCAAGTCTTGCTGCACCTTATTCGGTGAGCTGTACAGGTAAAGGCTCGGATCTCTTTCAATATGGGTGTAAACGCTAGATAGTCGAATAAAGTTGTGAATATCGATATACCAGCTCAATCTTAGGTCACTTAAATTGGCGGTGAACAAGCGTGCGTCATCCACATCCATGGTGCGGTAGACATGCGACACATCGAGTTCTATCGAATCGGTTACATTCCAACTAACGCCTGGATTAAGCAGGAACTTAGTCCCCAATTGGTCATTAGCAAAATCGATACTATCACCGTAATCAATGTCCACTTCTAGAAACAATGTGCGAGTGGGTTTCATATTGGCGTAGAACCAGCCCATTGTTTCGTCAAACATCTGGCTGTTATTATTGACCGCTAGACTGGCGCTATCATGGCGTCTCCCCACACGTTGACGATTCGTTAACCCAAACGCAGTGTAGCTTTGCCATAACCCCTCAAATTCAAGCTTTCCTTCGGCTTCTTGTTCTAGTTTCTCACCCGCTTGATTATGGCTAATGTCCCAATCTCCACTGAGTCTAATTTTGTTGAAGCTGCTGTCTTGTGGATACCAGGTGTAGCCCCCCCCAATGACTAGTTTACTAAAATCGACTTTTTCAATAAAGCCTAAGTCAGCTCTAAAGTCCTCAGCCACTGACTGATACTGCGCTACAGTGTTCCAATTGCGGGTTTCATGCTCATACTTTGCTAAATACATATCACCATTAATGGCATCGGCACTATTTGTGCGCAAAACTCGCTCATTAATACCGCAGTCATTTAAATCACAATCGGTTTCCGGTAAACAGTCGCTGTTACTGCATAAGGTTTGTGACAACCCCAGTGGATACTGAGTATCAGAAACTACATATTGTCCGGTAAATGTATCTTGATCTGTGGGTTGGTACTTAACGTCAACACTGGTGACATAGTTATGATAGTTATCACTGGTTTTGGCAGTGACCAAGGCGCCCATTGACAGCTCCTTACCGACGTCATAACGGTAACGGCCTGCAAAGTTCTGACTTTTTTCATCAATAGTGGCGATATCAGAGCTTAAGTTGCCTGGTACCAGAAAATTAGTGGTGCTGTCGTTGGTCGCCAGTGTGGCAAAGGTATGGTCACCGACTCTACTCGTGAGTTTGAGTCCATAATCGGGGGAGACAATATTGCGGGTATGCAGCAGGTTTAATTGCGTATCAAAGTAATCTTTATTATCGAGGAAAAAGGCACGCTTCTCTGGATAAAATAGTGCAAAAGTGCTGTTAATATCGAGCTGACCAGCATCTGCTTCTACTTGGGAAAAATCAGGGTTTATGGTTGCACTTAATAAGGTACTTGGGGTGATCCCCCAGCGAATATCTAGACTAGGTTCAACGTTGTTTTCACTGTCCCAATCACTATTTAATGCATGTGGACGCAGGCTATTTCGATTAAAAACGACGGATGGAGTGATCTGTAAATCGTTGCCTTGCTCTAGATTCGTCATGCCGCTCATCACCCCAAATTGACACAGCTGACAACTGTTGTTTCGGTCAATTTTGTGGCTTGATATTCGATGCTGCTCATTTCGTGGGTAAAATCTAACCAGTTCGATGCCCCACTTTTTCTGGTCGGTATTATCAAAATTGAGAACTCTAAAGGGCAGTTCAATTTCAACTTGGTAGCCGGTTGCTGTTCGTGTTGCAGCAGAATACCAAATGCCATCCCAAGCATCACTTTCATCTCCGGTGAGTTCATTCTCAATCGAGTCGATTTGCACACCGTAGGCGTTAACAAAGAACTGATAAGCCAATCGAGCATCATTAAAAGTATCGAGCTTTATACCGACTAAATCATCACCCCAAACATTGTCACGATCACTCAGATTGGCTCTGATCTGAGAGGGGTTGGAGTCATAGGCAGTAAATGCTAGAAATAGGCTGGTATCGGTTGAGTAGAGCTTAACCTCCGTTTTTACGGGGGCGGTAATGTTTTCCCCAGGGCTGGTTTCGATTGTTATTTGAGTCGACACAGCATTTTTCCACTGTGGCTCATTAAATTCACCATCTACCTCAATGTTACCTGTGAGCGATGGAATTTGAATATTGAATTGACTTTCTTGTCCGGCGTTTGCCTTCAAGGAGCAGGTCGAAATAGCGACAAGCAGTGACGTCGCGAAAATAGTGGCTTTATTCATTTGTTTTTATTATTGAAAGCTAGGCGTTTAGGTGGGTGAATTGTAAAGGAAGTGCGTGTTAAAAAGGTAGGCTATTTGTTACAAATGTTGTCTGAGGGTAGGCAGTTGCTAACATTAGAGTAAACAACCGTTAAGCCATGAATCAACCTGGTTTAACGGCGTTAATCGGGTATTTACAGCGAGTTACTCTGGTGCGATAGCGCTGTTTTTGTATGCTTCACGATATTTATCAACCCACATTGAAGTAGCACCACAAATCGCTACTGGCATCACAACGAAGTTGAGGATTGGGATCATCGAAAACAGAGTGACTGCAGCACCAAAGCTGAAGCTAGTGCCTTTTGTTTGATTAAGGGCAAATTTCATCTCAGGGAAAGGCACTTTATGGTTATCAAAAGGATAGTCACAGTATTGAATTGCCATCATCCATGCACTAAAGAGAAACCATAAAACGGGCGCGACTGTTTGACCGACAAAAGGCAGTAAAAACAGCAGCAAAAAAACAATGGCGCGCGGCAGATAATATTTAAGTTTTATCCATTCTCGACCAAAAATCCGCGGTAAATCTTTGATTAAATCGATTCCCCCCCCAGTATTGAGCGGCTTGCCCGTTAAGAGCTGTTCTACCTTTTCCGCCAGCAAACCGTTAAACGGAGCCGCTAGCCAGTTCATCACTGAGCTAAACACAAAAGACAACACCACTAATAATGTCAGCACTGCTAGTGGCCATAAAAGAAAATTCAACCACGTTAAGTATTCAGGGAGTTGGCCCGTTAGCCAAGCGAATACTTGCTCCAATTGCCCGAAAGCAAAATAGATCAAGCCTGCAAAGATCACTAAGTTGATAGCAAGCGGGATAAACACAAAGCGCCTTAGTCCGGGTCGTTTAATTAAACTAAAGCCTTCTAAGAAGTAATTAACACCGCTTTTTTTTGTTACTGGATTGGTTTTATTCATAGAATTCTTTTTAGCTAAAATTGCGCATTAGCACGATTGTGAGTCAGTCGGATTTTATCCGCAAGTGAAAAGCCGTTAATCACTGATAAAAAACGTTACAAAATGCTGTTAGCTTTGGTAAAGTTAGCATCGGAATAACCCCATCAAACTTAGTCGCTAAATAAATTAGCGTGGAAGTGACCAAAACGGCATCATGAGACTTAAACAGATAAAACTTGCCGGATTCAAGTCATTCGTCGATCCAACCAAAATTCCCTTACCAAACCCTTTGAGCGCCATTATTGGTCCAAATGGTTGTGGAAAATCAAATATTATTGACGCTGTGCGCTGGGTGCTGGGTGAAAGCTCAGCTAAACATCTTCGTGGCGACTCTATGGTTGACGTTATTTTTAACGGTTCAACAGCGAGAAGACCAGTATCAGTCGCCAGTGTAGAGCTATTATTTGATAATCAAGATAATCGACTTGCTGGGGAATATGCCAGTTATCAAGAGATAGCGATAAAAAGGCAAGTGAGCCGAGATGGCGACTCTAATTATTTTCTAAATAATCAAAAGTGTCGTCGTAAAGATATTACCGATCTCTTTATGGGGACCGGGCTTGGCCCTCGAAGTTACGCCATTATCGAGCAGGGAACGATTTCTCGTCTAATTGAGTCCAAGCCGCAAGAGCTTAGGGTATTCATTGAAGAAGCTGCGGGGATCTCTCGCTATAAAGAGCGTCGACGTGAAACTGAAAACCGGATCCGACATACTCGAGAAAACCTATCACGGCTGGGCGATATTCGCTCTGAACTGGGTAAGCAATTAGAGAGGCTCGCTGAGCAAGCTCAAACGGCGAAGCAATATAGAGAGTTAAAGCAATCTGAACGTCAATGCGAATCTGAGCTGGTGGTATCTCGTTACCATGAGCTTAATCAGCAAATAGAGGGTTTTAACCTTCAGATTGGTAAGTTGGAAGTGCAGCAAGCCAGTCTATTAGCAGAGAAACAGACGCTTGAATTGAGTTTGACTGAGTTAAGCTTGCAATTAAGTGAGTTGGACAGCCGCGAGCATGAGCAAGTTGAAGCCTTTTACTTGTCCAAAACACATATTGCCAAGCTTGAGCAATCGATGAAACATCGTGAGCAGCAAAATGACAGTTTAAATCAACGACTGCGAGAGATCACAAAGCAAGTAGAGTTACATCAAACCGGACTCCATAGCGACAGTCAAACCCAGACTCAGCTTAAAGAACAACAGCAACAATCTCAGCCAGAAATGGAAGGTTTGCAACATCAAGTTGCCAACGAATCAGCTCAATTAGTACAAGCTACTCAACGCAATAGTGAGCTTTCAGAGCAGTTTCAGTTAGACAGTAGTACAGAGGCTAAAGCGCATTTAGCCGTTGAGATGAATCGAAGTAAACTTAATCACAGTGTCAATGAGTTTGCTCAAAAGCAAAAGCTCGTCGCTAGGCTGACGGAAAAAGCGCAACAGCTCAACGAAAAGCTTGCTGAGCTTAAGGCTAACGCGTTAACGAGTCAGTGCGATACGCTAATGACAGAGACCGAAGGTGAACAAGAGGTTTATGACGAGCTGAGTTTCAATATTGAAACTCGTCAAAGCGCAAGCGATGCGCTTAAAATTGAACTTGAATCCGTTAAAGTCAAATTAGCCGATGAAAAAGGGCGTTTGTCCGTAGTTTCGCAGTTACTGCCTAACGAAAATGACATTGCCTGCACTCAGCTATGGCAAGTTATTGAGGTGACTCCTGGTTGGGAGCGCTCGGTCGATTTATTACTGTCCAATGTGCTTAACTCTCCTGTACTCCTCGACGATGTTACTGAAATAACCACTGGGTTTAACGCTAACCCAATGACTAACCATGTGATTAATACGCCGGTGAATTTACAACCATGGTTAAGCCAGGTTAAATGGCTAGAAACTAAAGATGAAGCCATACAGCAACGCACGGTACTCGCTGAACATGAGATGTTTGCTACCGCCGACGGTTATCTTGTTGGGGCTGACTTTATCGTTGAAAAAACGGCGGAGTCAAGCTCGTTAGTGCAACTTAAGAATGAATACAGCGCACTTATCGAAGCCGTAGACAATACCGAAAACAACTTAAGCTCGTTGACACAAGCACTGTCTAAGCAAGCGCAAGAGCTAGAACCATTAGTCACAGTTCAGCAGCAAAAACATCAACAGATCCAAGCGCAAAAAGTGATTCTAGCGGGATTGCAGTCGCAAGTGAAAGCGATGCAACATGCTATAAATGACACTGATGAGCGGCACAAACAGTTACTGCAAGAGCTGACAGAAACCAGTCAAGAGCAGCAACAGCTATCGACTCAGAAAATGCAGTTACAACAGGATGCCCTAGCGTTACAACATACTTTTGAGCAAGCTCAAAAAAGAAAGCAGACCGCTGAAACCGACAAACTCGCGGCATCTACGTTGCTCAATAAACTTAAAGCCTTGCTAAGCAGCTCTGAGCAGTCACTTAAAACGCGACTTAAAACTGAACAAACTACCCAGACTCAACTCGCTTTAATAGGGCAAAAGGTTAATCACCAGCAGCAACGACTTGAAGAGCTTGAGCACAACGAAAAGCAAGTGCTAGCGCAACTGGGTGATAAAGAGAGTGGTAGCGCCAATCATAATACACTTCCAATAAAAACGCAGTTAGCGCAAGCATTGGAAGTTCAACAAGTGAAACAGCAAGCATTGAGTGGTATTAGACAGCAACAGGCAGGCCTTCAAGAACGGTGCGATAGCGCTGGAGCGAATAAAAAACAACAGCTTGTAAAGATTGAAGACTTGACTCAGAACATGAGCACGTTAAAGTTACGTCGTGAAGGTTTAAAAGGGCAAATCGACAGCCAGTTCAGCCTAATAAATGAGCAGGGTATCGATGTTGAGCAGGTATTGTTAAAACTCGATGCGAATCGTACCACTTTATGGCGTCAAAAAGAGTTAGAACGTTTACGAGCTCGAATAGTGCACTTAGGGGCGATAAACCTCGCCGCTATTGAAGAGTTTGATCAACAAAACGAGCGTAAAAGCTATTTAGATAGCCAAGATGAAGACTTAAATTCCGCATTGAGTAGCTTGGAAGAAGCGATTCGGAAAATTGATACCGAAACCAAAAGTAAATTTAAAGATACTTTTGAGAAAGTGAATAAAGATTTAGGCATTTTATTTCCAAAAGTATTTGGAGGCGGGAGTGCCTATTTAGCGTTAACGGGTGACGATCTTCTGGAAACCGGCGTCACGATTATGGCTCGGCCACCGGGTAAAAAGAATAGTACAATCCATCTTCTTTCTGGTGGAGAAAAAGCGTTAACGGCTTTATCATTAGTTTTTGCTATTTTCAGATTGAATCCAGCACCTTTTTGTATGTTGGACGAAGTTGATGCACCTTTGGATGATGCCAATGTTGAACGATTCTGTCGTTTAGTAAAAGAGATGTCCCAAAGCGTACAATTTATATATATTAGTCATAACAAGATCACCATGGAATTGGCCGATCAACTTATCGGTGTGACTATGCATGAGCCCGGCGTTTCGCGCATTGTGGCGGTAGATATCGATGAAGCGGTGGCGTTAGCCGACGCTGGATGAACATAGGAATTACAGGGTAACCAATGGAAAATTTGCAACTGGTATTGCTTCTTTTAGGGGCGATAGCGATTATTGCCGTACTTGTGCATGGTTTTTGGTCTATAAGAAAGCAACAACCTAAAGGGTTCAAACAAAGCCCTATGACCGATATCAATCGAGAGCGCAGAGATTCTCAAGGTTTCGATAACGATGGTATCGGCGAAGTGAGGATCATCAAGGCGCAAAGTGATGAATCAACGGTCACTGAGCAGAGCATTGAGCCATTAATGGCAGAAGCGGGCGCAACGGCTAATGTCGACACTGTATTTGAATCCAATGTTGATACCACATTTAGTTTAACTGAAGCGCCAACTCAAAAAGCCGCTCGCGCAGCAAAAACGACTCGAGTAGAGCCTTCTCTATCAGAAGCTGAACCTGACGTGCTTACGGAAGACACACCGATTCAACCGTCATTATTTGGTGCTGACGAATCAATATTAAGCACTGAAGCGGCCCAAGAAAGTTTTGTTGCAGACGAGGTAGAGCAAGAGCAACCTTTAGGTGAACCACAAGATGTGTTGGTATTACATGTGGTGGCTAAAGAGGGTGAAGAGCTTAACGGTGCAGAATTATTACCTTGCTTACTGACATTGAACTTTAAATTTGGTGAGATGAATATATTCCATCGCCATGAAGACAATGCAGGGACCGGGAAAGTGTTATTTTCAATGGCTAACATGGTTAAGCCTGGTGTATTTGACCCCGATAGCATGGAGCAGTTCTCGACCCAAGGCGTAGTGTTGTTTATGACATTACCTTGTCACGGCGACGCACTGAGAAACTTCTCTATTATGCTTAACTCAGCTCATCAAATTGCAGATGATCTCAGCGGCATTGTACTTGATGGTGGCCGCGATACGTGGCTCGATAGTACGAAACAGAATTATATTCAACGAATTAGAGCGCAGGTTTAACGCAGAGCCAACTTATTAGTTAAACCGGTTTTTAAAAGGTCGCTTCGGCGGCCTTTGTTATTATGTGGACAAAATAAATGCAAGCTATTGAACTAGAAATCGCAGCACTGACTAGCCAACTTAATCAGCACAATTACCATTACTATGTAGATGATAATCCTACTATTCCAGATGCTGAATACGATAGATTACTTAGACGCCTTAACGAACTTGAGATCCAATACCCTGAATTAGCGAGTGCAGCCTCTCCCACACAACGTGTTGGCGGTGAGGCGTTGGCGAAGTTTGATCAAATAACTCACTTAAAGCCGATGCTGAGTTTAGATAATGTGTTTGATGAAGCTGAATTTAGCGCATTTCATTCCAGAATTGCCGATAAAGTGGGTACGGACCTTAGTTATTGTTGCGAGCCTAAACTCGACGGTTTAGCGGTGAGTATTGTTTATCGTGATGGCGTATTTGAGCGTGCAGCCACCCGTGGCGATGGCCAAACGGGCGAAAATATCACTGAGAATGTACGTACTATAAAGTCGATACCATTAACGCTACGTGGTGATAAATTTCCTCCACTGGTTGAAGTTCGTGGTGAAGTGATTATGCCGCACCAAGCATTTGATGCACTTAACAAACGCGCATTAGCTAAAGGTGACAAGCTGTTTGTTAACCCTCGTAATGCGGCTGCAGGGAGTTTGCGTCAGTTAGACAGTAAAATTACAGCCAGTCGTGCCTTAGGTTTTTATGCTTATGCGTTAGGGGTGGTTGAGCCTGAAACGTGGGAGCTTGCCGACAGTCATTATGGCCAACTTGAACAATTACGCTCTTGGGGCGTGCCAGTCAGTCAAGAAGTTAACGTCTGCGACTCGATTGCCGAGGTGATGGAATATTACAATGATATTCAACTGCGTCGCAGTGGCTTAGCGTTTGAAATCGACGGTGTGGTGATTAAAGTTAATCAAATCGCGCATCAGTTGAGCCTTGGCTTTGTGGCTAAAGCCCCTCGTTGGGCTACCGCGTTTAAGTTTCCGGCACAAGAAGAGATGACGCTGTTAGAGGGCGTTGATTTCCAAGTCGGTCGTACCGGGGCTGTGACGCCAGTTGCACGTCTTAAACCGGTATTTGTCGGTGGCGTGACCGTCTCAAATGCCACATTGCATAATGCGGATGAAATCGCTCGTCTTGGGGTTAAAGTGGGCGACACGATTATTATCCGTCGCGCGGGTGATGTAATCCCACAAATCGTTGCAGTGGTGGCTGAAAAACGCCCTGAAAACGCTGAAGCTATCGAATTTCCCACGCAATGCCCAGTGTGTCAAAGCCTAGTGGAGCGTATTGAAGGTGAGGCGACAGCACGTTGCACTGGTGGACTGTTCTGTGAAGCACAGCGTAAAGAAGCCATTAAACATTTTGCCTCTCGAAAAGCGCTCGATATTGACGGTATGGGCGATAAAGTGGTTGAGCAGCTAATTGATAAGGAGCTAGTCGAAAGTCCTGCCGATCTGTTTAGGCTGACAGCATCAGCGATGACGATGCTTGAGCGCATGGGGATGAAGTCTGCGACTAAGCTTGTAGCTGCCATCAGTGTGGCAAAAGAGACCACCTTTTCCCGTTTTTTATATGCATTAGGGATCCGCGAGGTGGGCGAAGCGACGGCAGCAAACCTTGCCGCCTACTTTAAAACATTGGCTGCGCTTAAGGCCTCTAATGCAGAGGAATTTGTTAAAGTCGATGATGTTGGCACCATTGTCGCAGCACATCTTGAGCACTTTTTTGCACAGCCGCATAACCTAGAGGTTATTGATAAACTCATCGAAGCGGGCGTATCTTGGCCAGTGATTGAAGATGTTGCTGACGAGAACTTATCGCTGAAAGGGCAAACATGGGTATTAACAGGTACCTTAACGCAGCTTAACCGCAATGATGCGAAGGCACAGCTTCAAGCGTTAGGTGCAAAAGTCGCAGGCAGTGTATCGAAGAATACAGATTGTTTGGTTGCCGGCGCCGCAGCGGGCTCTAAGTTAACCAAAGCGCAAGAGCTTGGCGTAAAAGTGATTGATGAAGATGCATTGATTGTCATCTTGTCTTAAAAGTTATCATGGTCAATAAAAGCTCCTTTTTAAGGAGCTTTTTTGTGTCATAAAACTCAATCATTGAAATTGATAAGTCTGGCACCATATCTATCCTGTTGATGGTGACTTTTGCAATGGCAATGGCTTTAGTCTCGACGACGGATTTTGACTCAAAGGAGATGATTTGAATTTCAGCAATATTACTTGGCTTGACGATAAAGGCCATATTAAGCCCCCGCTGATGCTTTACCTGATATTGGTGTTTCTGGCACGGGGTTGGTGCATATTAGTGGCATCTTTAACACAAGCGAGCGATAGGGCTGGCTTGGTGGCGTTAATTTATCCACAAAAGTCCGATTTCTTGATGGCATTAATGGCGGGGGCGGGTGCCTTAGTGGTCTACGCGGTCATTATTGCGGAAAGAAAACGTACTCCTCAGTGGGTACAGCCTCTATTTCCTTACATGAAGTGGGTGTTACTGGCTTTATTGTGTATAGATGCCAGCTTACTGGTGCAACGGATATTACATTCGTACTATGTTTATAGCTGGAATGTGGGATTAGATGCGCTTTTTCTGTTTTGGAGCACGTTATATTTGTTTAATTCGAAGCGATTGACACATTATTTTTCTGATTGGACAGCACCGAATGAGTAGCCTGTGACTTTATATTTGGTTACGTCGCTAATCACACGGCTATGGATAGCGGCCTTATAGAATCGCACTTATCATGCTTTATCTTCCCGGGCTGCGAAAATGTTTAGCACCCTATTGCAGGTGGCGACAATCTTGTTTGATAACAGCCTTCGTGGACAGGCTGTAGCGCTGAATGATTTCAACCTGTCGGTATTTAATGCAAATTTATAGAATCATAGGCAAAAAAAAGACGCTGTATAAATACAGCGTCAAAAGAATCTGCAATATCGACAGCATTCGATATTATGATCCAGGGATATTAACGAAAACCTTCTTTAGTTAAGCCATAAGCAGCACTCGATTAAGACTCGCCTTAATAAAAGGACAATTGACAGTTTGCCTTTGAAAGTAATAGTCGGGGCTATCAACTCCAAAGAGCAGAATTAGAGTACAACAATTCATGATTGCATACAATATCCATTATCGGTATTGTTGGATCAGTAAGGGATGATTACGCTATAAGTTATAACTAATGGCTAAAGTGTTCATTCGTCATGGTTAAATACCCGGAAAACATCACCCTGTTAGAGGCTCGTTGGCCGACGTTAGAATGGCAGATGTTAGGATGGTTAGTCTAAATGTCATTGTGAGACTCGCTTCTGTTTTTAGCTATGTCAGTATTTGCAATGCACTGAGACGATGTTTGATCTCATATCAAGGTCGACAATCGTATCAGTGTTTATTAATCGTAACCGTCATAAAATTGACTTACTAACTGTTATTCACACCAGAAAGCTATTATTATCGAAATATGAGTAAGATCGATATTCCAATGCTTTAGCGTCACTTCAACTCAAGCTAAAGTCATTGGTCACAATCTCCTATTTCAAAAGTGAGGCGCTTTGTAGATTGAGTGCATTTCACTGGAGTAATCAGTAATGTCCAAAGGCGTTAAATTACCTTTGTCGCAGTTGATCGTTGGCTTAACGATTAAACTGCCATTGTCATGGACTAATCATCCTTTTGTGTTTAATCAATTTGAGATTGAAACCGGAGCACAGATAGAGTTGATTAAAAGCTTGAATATCTCATATGTGTATTTAATTGCAGGCAAAGAATTAATCACTACGACAGCTGCACAACCGGTAGCAACTGTGGTAGAACAGTCTGCAGAAGACTATGCAAAAGAGCAGCTTTCATCTCTACGAAAATCATTAAGAATTAGCCAGCAACGATTCCAAAAGTGCGGTGTAGAATGTCGCACTGCGTTTTCAAAAATGAGCGCTGAACCAGAGGGGGCTTATCGAGCGGCAGCGACGTTAGTTGAATCACTGATGGATCACATTAAGGAAACTCCAATACCGTGCCTTGCATTAGTCAATAGTGGTGAAGACAGCGCGATAACCGAGCATGGCGTATCCGTTGCTGTACTATCGATGATGTTGGGGCATTTACTGGACTGCCCAAATTCTGAGTTGCGTGATATGGCGATGGGGGCATTGTTTCATGATTTAGGGAAACTTAAAGTGCCTGATGTGATCCGGCGGAAAAAGTCGAATCTATCCGATCATGAAGTTAACTTTTTAAAGATGCACCCTAAGTTTGGCTATGACATGATGACCAAACAAAATCTATTTCCTGAAGCGGTGCTCGATATTGTATTACATCACCATGAATGGGCAGATGGCAGTGGTTACCCTGACGGACTGAAAGGGTCTGCAATCGCATTAAGCACACAAATCGTTGCCCTGGCAAATGATTTCGAGCTTTTACTAAAGGGGGGAGAAGGGCGTTCTCCGCAAGTCGCATTAGGCTATCTTTTTAAAAAAAGAGTGGGTAAGCATGCACCATCATTGATTTCGGCACTGGTTAAAGTGCTTGGGATCTATCCTCCCGGTACATTAGTGTTGCTATCAAATGCTCAAGTGGCAAAAGTGCTGGTCACCACCCCTTTAGTGAAGCAACCTCACGTGCTTGCATGTGATGAAAACGGTGAGAACACAACATTACGATATTTGATTAAAGAGAATATATCGATTGAGCGGGTCGTAAAGATTGATGAGTTAAGTAAAACAGCATTAACAAAATTAGACCCCAGTGCTGATATTAGTTTTTACTTCAGCCCATTGTGAATCAGTTTAAGTAAGGATAAAGATGATAAAGTCAGTTTGTATTGTGGGCTGTGGCTGGTTTGGCCTGCCGTTAGCACAGGCAATGGTTGCGCAAGGAATTAGGGTTAATGGTAGTAAACGCAACGCTGAAAATGCCGCTTTGCTTACTGAGCATGGTATTAATGGGTTTACATTAGACTTATCGCTCGACGAACAACTAGATCAAAATCAAGGCGCCATAAAAGTCGCGCTCAATACCGATTGTTTGGTGGTCAACATCCCGCCTAGTTTAAGAAAAGACCCTGACGGTTATTTAGTTAAGCTGGCAAGATTAAAAACCTTGATCCACGATATCACTTATCAAAAAATTATCTTTATCAGTACGACCGGAGTCTACCCTTCACTTGAAAAGCTGATGATTGAAAAAGATGCCGTTGCTCATTCTGAGGTTAGCGGCAAGCTGCTACAAGCCGAAGCCATGTTTTCAGCGCTAAGCCATAGTTGTATTGCTCGTTTTGCGGGTTTAGTTGGGCCTGAACGTCACCCTGGGCGTTTTCTGGCTGGTAAAACTGAACTGTCTCAGCCCGACGCACCCGTTAACATCGTTCATTTGAATGATTGCATACTTGCGGTCTCTAAATTAGTTTTTGAGCCGACCTCAAACGGGACATATAATGTTTGCGCGCCGAAGCATCCCGCTCGTCAGTCTTTTTATCAACAAGCGGCTTTAGACTTGGGCTTAGTTGCGCCACAATTCATAAAAGAGAGCGGTAGCGGAAAGATCATTAGTAGCGATAGATTAATGAAAGAGCTCAATTTTGAATATCAGTTCAGTGATCCCATGGATATGCTGGTTGTCTGTTAAATATTTAAGGAGTGTTATGAAGCAGTTTAAAGTCTTTTTAGGAAGTGCAATATTGGCGTTTTTCACCTTGTTACTGCCGTTACAAAGCGCACATGCCAAGGAATATGTAGAAGGTGTCGATTACGTTAAAATCAGTGGGATCCCTGAAGCACAAAAGCCAGTAATAAGAGAGTTCTTTTCCTATAATTGTGGTCATTGCTACAAGCAGGACCCGCTTTTTGAAAAGACGGCACATTTGCTTGAAAATGACATTCAATTTGAAAGAACCCCTGTTGGCGCTGGGCGTACGAGTTGGATATTAAGTCAAGAAGCCTACTATTTAGCGCAGAAATTCAGTGTCACTAAACAAGTTCATGGCAGTATCTTTAGCCGTATTCATGAAAAAGGGGACGCATTCACACGCCCTGACCAATTAAAATCATTTTTTGTTAGCCAAGGCTTAGATGCTAAAAAGATAGACGCAGCGATGAATTCTGCTGACGCTAAACTGGCCTTGATGAATTATGACACTCAAGCTCAATTAGCTGAAATTCGTGGCGTGCCGTCATTAGTCGTTAATGGCCAGTACCTGATTAAAGCACAACCTCAGTCACCTGAAGCGCTCGCAGAGTTGATTAAATATCTTAGTCAGCTTGAAGACTAAGCGTTAAATTGAGACTAGAAGCCCACTTAGAGTGGGCTTTTTTATGTCTATTATACCGTCGAGCAACAAACGCCAGCAGCCCATTTAGCATGATGCCTAATCAAGAGATCCCCGCTAGGGCGTTGTTTCCTAAACGCCCCTCGATACGATTACTTATCAAAACACACTTGAGTGTATTCTTGCATGCTAGGCATCCAGGTTGTTCCGTAAGTACAACCTTCATTCAAGTCATGAATGATAGCGTTAGTGGTTACGAACTCGTTGCCTTCATAAGGTGATTTAAGCAAAGGCTTTTGTAAGAACAAGTCTTTCAATGCGGCAACATCTTTAGTCGGGCTAAACTTGGCCGCAACTTCTGCATGTTCATTGCGCCATAGTGTCGTCTTAACTGCATAGTCAAACGCTTGTGCATCGCCGTTAGCGTAAGTATCAACAAGTGCCTGCTCTTGACCTATTGGGTGGTTAGTGTGAACCGTGTAACCACGCAGCGTACCATCAAGGACAATGTTCTTGCCTAGTTGGTTCTCAATGTGCATAACGTTACCTTTAAGGTCGCTTAAACCAAGAGCTACTGCAGAGTTAGTACGGATGTCCTGTAATGTATCTTTCGCAACGTTAGCATCATCGAACTTATTAGCCATAGCCATAGCTAAGCCACTCATAGGTACACCATCTTCAAGAGCACTTGCGTGGAACGCATCAACTGTATTAGCTGTAGTCGATAAACCACGACCCATAGCGATAGCGTTAAAGAAAGGTTCTGGAGCATGAACAATCAAGTCAGCACTTTTCAAAATAGCACCGTGACCACCTAGCGAGATAGGCATATCTTGGTTTTGACCTATGACACCGTTGTCCCAACCAATAGCAGTACAACCACGTGTTTTATCTGTACTTTCTTTAAGGTCGGCTAAGATATGCTTACCCACATCTTGTACCATCTTCGCAAACAAACCATCAGAAGCCCATGCTGCTAAATATGTCTCTTCAAGTGTGTAGCCTGTCGCTTCACCGATACCCTGGTAGTAGTTCAACAACCCAGGGAAGTCAGCTTTAAGTAAATCCATTGTCGCGATGATGCCTTTAAGTTCAGCTTCATTGTATTCATCGTTTAACTGAGCTAATTTACCTGCAATATCGTCCTTGTGTACGTTTGTGCCAAATGCTTCAACGTAACCTTTAACGACCTGCTTACCACCTTCAACTGTGAGTCCGTCAAATTTAATGACGGGTGTAGTCTCTTGCAGCATTTGTGTGTCATTTGGGTTGTAGAAGTCACCAACCAAATCGATAGTCACGCCGTTGACACCAGTAGAAGTTCGACCCGCTTCTGCCATTGCAGAACCAGAGAATAGAGAAACTATTGCGATTGCTAAGATTGCTTTTTTCATTTTTAATTCCTTTGCGGGCTTTGCCGCGACTAAGTTGTCAATGGAACGCTTTGGCTTTGCTTGGTTGCTAAGCCCTAATCAATGTTGATAATTTAATTGATAACGAAGTTTTATAACAATTACGTACTATTCGATTGTCGAATAGGAAGGGTGCGGAAATAGCAGGTAAATCCTTTTTGGCAATAATTGGGGCGGGAATGTCCATACGCATGCTAGCTCGATGAATGATGGAGTACGCTAAGAGAACTAGAACAGTGAGTTATTTAGTTGCGTATAAGAGGCTTTCATAAGCATTTTCAATGCCACAGAAATGTCTAATTCAACCTGATGGAGTCATATTTTTTTAAGTGAGTGAGGGGTAATAAGTGGGGCCAGACTCTGACGAACCCCCAACAATATTTCTGCCTCAATAGCAAAAAGCAGAGTGGTATCACTCTGCTTTTTAGCTTGGTCATTACTGACCACTTAGTTGACGAAATGAGTATTACTTAGTACGCAACTCGTTAATCACATCAACTGCATTGATTAACTGCTTTTGTAGGCTCGGTACGTCTGTATTTGTGTACCAGTCCGATAGGTAGATTACTGAGTAACCAGATTTAATGTCAGCAAAGCCAGTTTGGCCGAATGAACCATGAGAGTAGATGATGTCCTGATCTAGCATTGTATAAGACTGCATGTCGTACGTTGTAGGGCTTGCAGCGGCAAATACATCTTTAATTACAGGTGTAACGTTAAGTACGTCATTAGATGAGTCCTTTAACTCTTTATAGAAAGAACTACCCGCCTTGCCTTGTGCAATGTATCCAGTGAATAATGCATAATCGTATGCGCTTATGTTGATCCCGTATGATGGAGACGTTGTGCCATCGGACGTTTTAGCAATTTGAATTTCGTTATTACCACCGTAACTATTGTGTAGTTCAGAAATTAACTGCTCAAATGGCTTACCTTCAACCTTAGCGATTATGAGTGCTAGCGTATCTGAGTTTTGGTCAGTGTAGTCCCAGTTAGTTCCGCGCTCGAATGACGTTGCTTTAGCAGCCTTGATAGCATTCAAATGACCAATGGGTTCACCTGCATTTTGCAGTCCGATTTCTTTTTCCCACTCGTAGCCATTAGAGCCTGGTGTGTGGTAGTCGCTTAATGGTTCAATACCTGAGTTCATTGATGCCAATTCGCTGATAGTCGCTTCACCAATGATAGAACCTTCTAGCTCTGGCAAATAAGTCTTAGCTATCTCATCGAGTGAAAGCTTGCCAGAGTCAACAGCGTGGCTGAGCAATACACCAACGAAAGTCTTAGAGGCCGATTGCAAGTTATTTAGCATTCCGGCTTTAAAGCCATTATCGAAGTGCTCTGCTAGAACCTTACCATCTTTCATTACTACGAAAGCCTTAACCTGAGTATCGACCAGGACTTTTCGTAGCTCAGGTGAGATCTCAAAACCACCAATACGCTCAACTTTTACTGCGTTATCAGATGCAGGTAGCTTGTGAACGCCGTAACGTAAGAAGTCTGCAATATGTGCTGATGCGTATGTGTAATAAGGCCACTGTTGGAATGCATCGGCTGGAATTTCTTCTACCGTGTAACCTTCATAAAACTTAGACAAAGGGACTTTGTCTGCTGCAAAGGCTGTAAATGCAGCTCCAAAAGTTGTTGCTACTAGGACGGTTGCTAAGATTGCTTTTTTCATTGTTAATTCCTTTGCGGGCTGTGCCGCGACTAAGTTGTAAATGGAACGCTTCGGCTTTACTTGGTTACTAAGCCTAATCAATGTTGATAATTTAATTGATAACGAAGCTTTATAACAACCATGTACTATTCGATTTTGTAATAGGAGCGGTGCAGAACTGGCAGGCAAGTTGTTTTTGGCAATAATTAGGGCTGGAATGTCCATACGCATGCAGTCTAGATGAACGATGGAATGCGCTAGCGGGAACTAAGCGAACTAAAGCAGTGGGTTATTTAGTTGCGTATAAGAGGCTTGTTATAAGCATTTTCAATGCCACAGAAATGTCTAATTCGTTATATTTTCTTATCTATTAATGCTTGCTCAGTGAACCTATTAATATCTGTCCAATAGCGTACTTGAAAAACAACGCTCTGCTAAATCAGGCTTTGTGAAGTGGTATAGCGAATTTGGCCACTGTATTGGAGGTTAGATTATTGAGGTTAAATACAAACGGCTAAACCTCGAGATATATCCATGTAAAACACGTAATGGGGCATAAATGCGTTAGCTGCTGACCAAAGTGGTTCCAATGACATGCGGTCGGCGTATGTGCAGACGCTACTGAGACTCGCCGTAAACACATCCTTGTAGGCTCAACGAAAACGTCTGACCTCCAAGGATGGAGGGAATGCCAAATTCTGTAGGGAACAGAATTGGCCTGTTTTCGCAGGCATCAGCCGCATCTACACTGGGTTATAAAAGCGCAAACTCTCAGCATTTGAGATTTAAATTTAAGAACACAAAAGTTCCCGTTCCACAACATAATCATAAAACACCAATACCCCATCGGAAGTGTTAGGTTATTTCGAATAAGTACGAGGGAGATAACTTCGTCGGGGGCGTCATGGTGGATGCAAGGAGGATAGGCCGCTCTTTGGCATCTGACCCATATGGATATGGGAAATGTCTATATGATGTCGGGAACATCATTGACCATGCCATCGCGGCATTTGTGAATCAATTCACATCAGACGAGCAGTCCTTCTTGCTCTGGTGTGGGCGAAGCGCCACGACCTTAATCAAGCGGAGCTTGGTTGGGCATGTATGACTGAATCGTTTTGGTGCAAAAAAGAGTTAAGAAACTCAACCCATTACAGCCAAATCGAAGAGGCAGATGAGCAGGTGTAGATGCAGCTGTGGCCGTTGACAGCAAGGATGCTGTCGTCGAGCTTACAAGGATGTACTTGCAGCGTGTCACAGAAGTATCTGCATATGAGCACGCTGCAAGCGATAGATAACACAATGCAGGAATGATTTTCAAACACACCTCAAAATACCCATTCAGCCAGAAGCTCAAATTTAAACTAAGAGAATGTAATCAGTCTTCATTCGAAGGCTAGCCGGCTTTACTTCCCAAACCATCCGAAACTAATCCCCAAACCAAGCGACGCGCTACAGAATTCTTAGGATGAGAAACAGTCTCATTTGCCAAACCATGTGAAACATTTTGCCAAATTGTAACCAGTCATTAGGTATGGCAATTAGGGCATTGATCCGAGAATAGGTGAGATCTCGTAGGATCTGCTGGGAAAGTCATTAGTAGTAGGGCTTGAGTGATTTGATGCTGAGGTTGAATCTGGATTTAGTTAAATCGGATGATTTGGCAGTCTTAGTTCAATAGCGGCTTTAAGTTCGGTTACTTTGGCAAATAAAGATAAGGACTGTAATACAGTGATTAACAGCCCTTTAAACCCTGACTCTTCTACACAAATCCGAAAACAAGGCTGAATAGGAGCTTCAAGGTGATCCAGATAGTCGATAAGTTAGCTTTACATCTTAATCTTGACTATAAAATAATCAGCAAATATTAACGCAACATCAGCACGGTGCGAATTTATTCAATAAATGATTAATTTGTGCATATTTTAGTGCATAAAGATGTGACTAAGAGACAGCTTTAAACCTGGTTTAATAGAGATCTTTTCCGATCCAGACAACTTTGCCGATTATGTGGAGTTTGTCTATCTCATCAGCTTTCACTATCTGATCTTCATACTCCTTATTATCACTAATTAGAAGGATATCCCCATCAAAGCGCTTTTGTAGGCGTTTGGCATACAGCTCTTCACCAAAACGCAATACGAAGATACTGCCATCGGTCAGTTTCGTATCTGCGGTGTTCACTAATAGTGTGTTGTTAGTATGTATGGTCGGTTCCATTGAATCACCAGACGCAAAAACAACAGCTAGGCCGTCAGCTACAAATCCCCTGAACTTTAACCACTTACGTCTAAATGCCAAATGGCGCTTAATCTGTTCATCAGGGCATAGCTTTCCGTGGCCTGTGCTCACTGCAACATGATAGCCAGGGATAAGAATAAACTCTTCATTAAACTCACTAATGGCAACAGCTGTGGCTGTTTCAGAATCGTTGTGAGTATTCGGTAGTTCCTCCTCTCCAGCAAGTAACCAAGTAAGAGAAACGTTAGCTTGCTTTGCCATCAGTAGAGCTTTATCAATCTGCGGTAGCGATAAGCCTTTCAAATATTTTCGTAAAGCCCCTTCAGAGATATCTATAGCATTTGCGAAAGCGCGTACGCTTGTGTTGCCAATAGCCATTTCCAATCTTTCTGCAAACGTTTCTTTTCCCTTTGTTGGAAAAGAAACACTGTTGTCATTTTTCATTAATCGTTTCTTTTTGTCTATGTTGCTGAATTTAAATAATAAAAGCCATCTGTGATTACACTCGTAAAACATAAGGAAAGAAACAGAGCAAACATGCTTGACCTGCGTACAAATGTGATCGTATCATTACATTTGTACGCAGTGCGTATAAACGTTACTTTTCTTATGTTCCAGCAACTTGCGCAATGCGAACGAATTAAATGTTATCACAAATTTGTTAAATAAGGAGCGATCTAGATGGAGATTGAAAACGCTCATCAAGTCCATGCGGCGTTGATGAGAAGGGGACTTAGCTGCCGTTCATGGGCATTAAGGGAAGGCTACAATCCAAGAACGGTCCAAAAGTGCGTACAAATGTTTGCACCTGATACAGGCATTAAGCCCAAATGGGGCAAAGTGTCGCAGAGTATATTGCGTGACTTATCGGTTGAAATTAGTTTTGACTTGATGGGCTATCAGTATGGATAAGCAATATTTTACGCTTCAAGAGTTACTCAATGTGCCAGGCATGTACACCACAGTGCAGGGCAATCGAAAGCTTGCTAACCGTGAATGTTGGGCAAAGAAAAAGTGTGTTCAAGGTAAAGGCTTTGAATACTATATCGAGAGCCTACCTATTGAAACTCAAGCATACTTGCGGGCTAAGCTTGTAGAGAGTAATACAAGCCCAGTTACCGTTGCGGCCAAATCTACGTTAAAGCAAAAGTCAGCTCTCGCAATACAATCAAGGCATCAACGCATAAAGAGTAAAAGCCAAGGTTTAACTCAGTTTATGTGTCTGAATGAAACTAAGCAGGCAAAGGCCAGAGCACGCGAAAGAGTGATTAATAGCTTTGAGCAATTCATGGCACCGTATATTGATGCTGGTAATAAAGCGGATGGTATTAATGCTTTTGTTAAAGGCTTTAATTCAGCACTCATTTTACCCGATGAAGATGTACGTACTCACGTTAAACAAGCTGCTGAAAGAACGCTTTATCGCTGGTCTAAAGCTTATAGTCAGCAAGGTATAATCGGACTAACTGTGCAGTATAAAGCAGTCAAGCAGTCCAAAATTGATGAACAACCACGCTTGGGTGAATTCTTATTGGCGTTGGTCACTAAAAAACCACACCTATTAAAGCAAGCTAGCAAAGTGCGAGATATGGCTGTTGTTAGGGCTTTAGAGTATAGCTGGCAGTTGCCCTCTATAAGCTCGTTTAAACGCTGGTTAAACCAATATGCAGTAACCCATGAATTAGAACATGCATATACCACTAATCCCACTAAATACACAGACAAATACCGTCCACTATTTTCCACCATGTACCCACAGATTGATGGGCCTAACCAAGTGTGGGAGTTTGACTCAACTCCCACTGATATTGAGCTTAACGTTAATGGAAAACTCACCCGCCATAGTGTTGTAGCGGTGATAGATGCCTACACACATCGGGTTCAATTAATCGTATCGCCCACCTCTAATAGTGAGGCTATCTGCTTATTGCTTCGTAAAACGTTGCTTGAATGGGGAATACCCGAAGAGGGCGCGATCATGCGTACCGATAATGGTAGCGATTACGTGTCAAAGCGAACAACCACCATCTTCAACATGTTGGATTTAAAGATCTCTAAAGCGGCTGCATTTTCAGGTTGGGAAAAACCATTTATCGAGCGCTTCTTTGGCACCATGAGCCGTGTATTAATGGAAAAGATGCCAGGTTACATCGGCCATTGCGTTAACGATCGACAACAGATTGAAGCTATGCATAATTTTGCCAAGCGTATTGGTCAAGGAAAAAAGAAAGTCGAGGCCGAAAGACTACAGCTAGCCCTTACTCCAGAGCAGCTGCAGCAGGTACTGAATGACTACCTAGAGTTCGACTATCACCATGTTGAACATGACACCTTAGCTAAAACACCATTTGAGCTCTATGCAGAGTCCGGTTATCAAAAACGCGTGATCACCAATCCGCATGTGCTCGATACCTTGCTTAACTTTATTGGCACCGCCAAGGTCACTCGCGGCTATATCAAAGCCGGTGGTGTTAAATATACCGCACCTGAGCTAATGGAGGTTCATTGGCAGCGCCAACAGGTGAGGGTGTTTATCGATCCTAATGATATCGGTTGCGCCACGCTGTACCCCGAAGATAGCTGGCAAGAGTATGTAGACGCCGTCAACATGGATTTGGTCAATAAAGGGATCTCTCCTGTGGCCTTTCGTGAGCGTCGTAAGCAGACTCAGAAAGAGCTTGCCACCTTTCGTAAAACAGCCAAACGGTTGCAGGAAGAGTTTGGCATTAACACTCTTTATGCTGATGAACTGGCACAAAAGAAAGCCTATCGCGCCACTCTTACTCACTTCGAACAGATCACCAGTCACAACAATGCAGCCATTCATGGCCTAAGCAATGCCGCTATACAGAAACAAAATCAACTGAGTGAAACAGAACTCATGGCCATCGAGCGCCAACGTGAGGCAATGCAGATGCGACGAGAAAGTCAGGCTGTGCAGGAGAGTCGTATTGTACGTAGCGATCATGAGAAAGCAGCGATGCTCACAGCAAACTCGCTTGACCGTGAACTCAATGAAACAGAGCAAAAATGGCTTAAAAAATATCGACTGAATAACGTGTTGCAGCGTAATCGATTAGACAAAATTTTAAAACAGGCCAAGCAGCCCCACCGGCAAGTGAAATAGCTGCTCAACCTATAAACCCTGGTTAATGCCAGATTAAACCCAAGTAAAACCAAAGCAAACCTCAAGGAACGACATTATGAAACATAAGACAGTAGAAGTAAAAAACGTACTACGTACCCAAGACATGTTCTCGAATCTACAAAGTAGAAGTGAAATAACCCCTGGTATAGGACTTATTCATGGGGCCAGTGGATTCGGTAAAACCACCACCGTTACTTACATGTTTAATCAGCTTACTGCCATGGGGAACCTTCCGGTTTATGTACGTTGTTATGCCACTGACACCCCAAGCTCATTTCTAGCCAGAGTGATGAAGGAGCTAGGTTCAGAGCCAATGTACCCATTGCGTAAATCAGTGGACTTCATCACCGACACCATGAATGACCAACAGATAGCACTTTTCGTTGATGAAGCAGATCACATCATCGGGCAGGCCAAGACCATGGAAACCATCCGCGACCTTTACGACGCCACCGAGTTACCCGTAGTGCTTATCGGCATGGAGGAGATAGCACGTCGCATTAGCCACCGTAAACAACTGTTCAATCGTATCAGCGAGTGGGTGGAGTTTATGCCCGCTGATAATGAAGACGTCAGCATGTTTGCTTGTGAGCTTCTAGAGCAGGGGATCAAGGTCGGTGAAGACCTACTGGATTTTATCCGAGTGCGCAGTGGCGGCGAAGTTAGACGAATACTCATCGCCCTAGAAAAAATTGAACGCTTTGCCCTGACTAACGAAAAAGATTTCATCGATAAAGAGTTGTGGGGCGACGGTCAGTTGTTCCTAAATCATGGCCGTCGTTAGCGACTAAACATCGTTGATATCCGTGCGCTAATTCAATAATAAAAATCAAGGATAGAAGAATGGCTACCCTCGGAAACAACAGAAATGTAACGCATCAAGCGTGGGGATTGATGTGTAACAAAACTTCGTTTACGTGCAAAGAAATTGCACAGTTACTCAACGTTAAAACCAATAAGATTGTCGGTTTAACGAGAACATTATTAAGGAAGAATGCCATTGAGGTTGTTGAAAAAAGAGTAAAAGACAAAGGGTACATTTATCGAACGTGTATCGAACGCCAAATGCTCACTGTTGATCAACCCAAGGTAAGAAAAAGCCCTAGAAGAGTAAAAGCATCAACGCGTTCACAACAGCTATGGAATGCAATCAGGATCCATCGAGTGTTCACCGTCAACCTGTTAAAAACCACCACCGATGCATCTGAATCACTCATAAACAACTATGTATGGCATTTAGAGAAGAGTGGCTTAGTCAGGCGGGTGATGCGCACTAAAAATGCGACAGGAAAATCATGTGTGAAATTTCGGTTAATGATAGATCTCGGCCGTTTGTACCCCAGAACCCAGCGAGGCGGTATGTGGGATCAAAACAACCAAGTTTTCTACCCATTCAAGGATGACAATCATGAATAAATGGCAACACATTCTCAAAGAACAGGCCGCTGCTCATGGGCAAGAGCATGTTGGCAAGGAGCTCGGCGTCTCAAAAACAGTAGTGAGCCAGTTAATTAATGACAAATATCCTGGCGATCTAAAACGGATGCAGAAGCTTGTCGAAGGTGCCTACATGAACCGTATGGTGCATTGTCCCATTTTAGGCGACATAGCCCTACACCAATGTGACAAACACCAGGGGAATACCTCAACCAGCAACCCGATCCGCTTAAGGTTATATCGTGCTTGTCGAAGTGGCTGCGACCACTCAGTTTTGCCCATAAAAAAGCAGTTTAAACGTATTGCCATGACCGTAAATACAGATGCCACAGCAGCTAAACGTTATAGCGCCGACGCGGTATACAGCCGATTAGAGCGTCAATCAGTTACAGACGGTGGTGGCCTAAGGCAGCTGTGTGAGTTGCTAAAGCAAGAGCTAAAAGCCATGGAATTACGTTACAACCGGCTACTCACACAAGGTCAGCCAAGTGCTGCATCGAGTAATTTAACGAGGAGTGAAAATGAAAAATAAATTTGATGTCGTCACAGCGTTGCGTCTTCGCGGGATGCGGGTCATTAGCAATAAAAACAAAGTGATCCTGATAGCTCACCCAAGTCGTGACTTTAAACAAGACGCCATCGAGATCATCGAAAACGTTAAAGGTATTCGCCGCCGTTGTCATGTGATCCAATTCGCTGGCTTTTGTATCCGTTGGATAGACGATTAGCCATGGGTTCTACCTACAACTCAAGCAGCAAGCCAACCGTAAGTACTAAATTAATCAAGAGGAAACAAGCATGAACAACCAAGATCATGATCAAAGCCAAAGGCAAACTATCCCCGCTGGTTTTCGACAAAATGCCTTAGGGCACCTAGTCCCCGATGAGCAGATAAAACCCGTCGACAAAATACGTGACGATGTGGTGACTGATATTGTCACCGCCGCCAAGGTACTACGTCAGGCCATGCTGGATTTTAAGCTGGCAACCATGGGACAGATCATCGACTTTGTCGATCTCAGTGCCAGCGAATACGGCGTCAAATTTGGAGGCAGTAAAGGTAATGTGTCGTTAACTAGCTTTGACGGACAATATCAAATACGTCGCGCCGTAGGTGAACATCGAGTGTTTGACGAACGCATTCAAACAGCTAAAGCGCTGATAGATGAGTGTATCCACTCCTGGTCAGGGGGAGCCGACACACGTTTGATGGCCATGGTAGAGCACGCGTTCCGAGTCGATCAACAAGGGCGCATAAACGTCAACCAAGTACTGAGCCTACGTCAACTCGATATCGATGACACTAAATGGAAACAAGCGATGGAAGCCATTGCCGATGCGATACAAGTCACCGGCACCAGTGAATACCTGCGTTTATACGAGCGTATGCCCAGTGGTAAATACAACCAGCTTCCAATGGACATTAGTTCACTTTAATCATCATCCAGCAACTAACGCCAAGGGCTGTAACAGCAACCACAGCCCAGCGTTTAATCAGGAGGCAATATGCATCCATATGTACCAGCGCCAAACAACAGCCACAAAAAACGACTCATCACGCTGATTAATGTTGCCAAAGCTAACTTAAATCTGGATGAGCAGCTTTACAGAGTCATGCTAAAGACCAGTACCGGCAAAGACTCATTGCGTGCCATGAGCCTGCCAGAGCTAGAGCAAGCATTAGAGGGCTTCAAACAGAAAGGGTTTAAACCGGTAACAAAGAAAAGTAAAAACCAGTTTAAAGGGCGTTTAAGCCCTGCATCGGGTCAGAGTAAAGTGCCACAAATCGATAAAATCCGTGCAATCTGGATCACCATGTACCAGCACAATATTATTAACGATCGCAGTGAAACGGCACTCGATGCCTATGTACGTCGCATAACTAAAGGCGCTAAGGCTGAAAAAACGCACACAGCAGAAAAAGAACAGGGCGTCGACAGTACCGCTTGGCTCACCGAAACCCTAGCGAATAGAGTACTAGAAAGCCTAAAACAGTGGCATAAGCGCGTACTACTTCAACGTTTAAAAGACAGCGAACAATTACTACATATACAGCACGATCAATTGTCCAGTTATAACCACATTGTTGAGCTATATTTAATGCAAGCCAACGGAGGGCTATCTTATGAATAAGATGATAGATAAACAACAAATGGATTTAATTCATAGCAGTGCTTTTGAGCTCGAACAGGCACTCGAAACCCTACAAACACTCAAACCAGACGAGCGAACCGACTTTATAAAGCGCTGGCCATCAACTCTGCAAAGCCTCTGTGAGCTGATGCGAGTCACCCTTGAGGGGCAAAAGGTCGGTAATGCTCTGGCCATTAGCGAAGCCTTAGCCACCACTTTAAGCACTTATCTTGGTGGCCGCGACCTTTATATCCCCAATGGCGAACGCCTCAAAGATGCCCTGCGTGATATCCGCATTTGGCGTGAATTTAAAGGTAATAATCTAGAGCCGTTGTCGCGTGATTATGGCCTTACTGAGCGCCGAGTGAGTCAGATCATTGCAGAGCAGAGAGCGGCGTTTGTGGCGAGGAAGCAGAGGAGATTGTTTTGACTACTGAGCTGCGATCCAAGTGTTTTGATTAAACAATTCTCTAGCCCTTACTGAAGAGGGTTGAGGAGGTAAATGAGATATGAGGTTTATAGCTTCTATCTTGTTGAAAATAAAATATTTATGTGAGAGTATCAGTTATAAAATTAGCCATAATTTAGGTGTTAAACCTAATATAGTAGCCATAAATGAGCAGACGTAAACCAACTGATAATGAGAAGAACTATCTATTGCAAGAAGTGAATAGCGTGTGTCCTATGCCTTATTGTAAAAAACCACTTACTGAAGTTGTCGGTGGTAAAAACTTTAATCGCTTCCAAGTTGCTCATATTTATCCAAGCTCGCCAACTCCAAGCGAAAAAGATTTGCTTAAAGATGTAGAACTTTTACACGAAGATACAGAAAGTATCGATAATATGATCGCACTATGCCAACCTTGCCACGATAAGTATGATAAACCTCGTACTGTTGAGGGCTATCAAGATATGTGTAAGCTAAAATTACACATTAAAAAGAAGGCAATGATTTCTAATCAATGGTTTACAGTTCAGCTCGAACAAGAAATTATTGATGTTATTAATAATTTGTCTGGGCTTAGCGAGGAAGAGTTAAGCTCTGCTGGTGAACTAAGTCATAGTCCTAAAAGAGTGCATGAAAAAACTAATGATGGCGTTGATAAGTCAATTGGCCTTGTACTAAGAAGAAGTATAGAAACGAATGTGGTTGCATATTACAACGTGATTAAAGAGCAATTTGAAGAGCTAGATAGGGACGAACCGTATAAATCGGAAGCCATTTATGGTCAGATCAAGCTCATTAACGTCAAGCTTAAGCAGCAAGGGTTAAGTAAGCTGCAAGTTTATGGGGAGCTAAAAAATTGGTTGAAAAATGTAACAAATACAGAAGATGAGGCTGCAATAGATATTATTGCATCATTTTTTGTTCAAAATTGTGAGGCTTTAGAATGATCACACCATCTAAGTCGACACCGTTAGAAAATTCTATGATTTACAAGATGACATACATCATTAGTCAAGACTTTGAGTGTATTAGCCTTTCTGAATTGTATAAAAAAACTAAGAAGCATTTTGATTCAATTGATGAGTTTATCTGGTCAATAGATGTCCTTTATATATTAGATAAAATTGATTTGGATGATGGGAAAGGAGTTATCAGGAAATGTTAAAATTTATTTCCAGTCCAGCTATATCTCGCGAAAAGGTTACTTTCAATAAAGATTTAAGTGTGGTGGTGGGTCCTAGTGACGGTACTAATTCAATCGGTAAATCATCATTTTTACTCCTCATTGACTTCGCTTTTGGTGGTGAAAGCCTCTTGAAGTCAGATGCTAATATCTTAGAGCATGTTGGAAATTTTGAACTATCGCTAGGGTTTGAGTTTGATTCGACTGAACAGCTATTTATACGAGAAATTGCGAACCCAAATAAAGTTAAAAAGTGGATTGGTGATAAGTATATAGAAATTACTCTTGAAGAGTTTAAGCAATACCTCTGTAAAAATTACGGGTTTGATGAGTATTTCCCTTCATTTAGGCAAACAGTTGGCCCTTTCACAAGGGTCTATGGCAGGGGGACTGATAACCCTAATGCTCCGCTTGCTGCAAGGCTGGGAGAGGCTAAGCGAGAAGGCACTGCTGTGCTTTTGAAAATTTTTAGAAAATATAAGTTGATCGCAGCTTTTGACATAAAAAAGGCAGAAATAGAAGAAAGAATCTCCAATATTAAGAGTGCTTTTAAAACTGATGTTGTAAAGCAATTAAAGAAAAAAGAACTAAAAGATGCAGAGTTAGAACTTAAAAATACTCAGAAGCATATTGGAGTTATTAAATCTTCACTAGATGATAGTACAATTAATTATAATAACCTTCTTTCAGATATTAATCTGAAAAGGCAAGAGGGGATAGACTCTCTTATGAGAGATAAGCGTAGTTTCGAGTCACAATTATCACGTGTGGACCGAAACTTGAGCCTTTCCTCTAAAGTTAATAAGCGGCACTTTAATCGATTAGTGGAGTTCTTTCCTGGGGTAAATGAAAGTCGCCTAGAGCAAATTGAAAATTTTCATGGAAAAGTCTCTCAATATCTTAAGAAGGATATTAATGAAGAAAAAGAACAGTTAGGTGAAGGTATTACTGAGGTCATTGGGGCTGCAGAGGCGCTACGTGATAAAATTAGGAGCTCAACAAATGCTAGTAGCTCGACAGGGCAATTGGTTGATGAGTTACTTTCAGAGCATCTAAAAGTCACGAACCTACAAAACCAAATAAACTTCAACTATGCATCAAACAGTGCCGTAGATGAAAAAAAGCACATAGCGGAAGAGAGTAAGGATATATTAATTTCATGTCTGGGCGACATTCAAGCTGAGGTGAATGAGTTGCTGTCAGAATATATTGCAATTTTTTACTCGGAAGGTAGCGCTGTTCCAACGTTGAGCTTTAATAAGGATAGTTACACATTCTCTCATGGCAAAGATATCGGTACAGGCAAGTCATATGCAAATATGATTTCTTTGGATTTGACCCTTTTGAATAAAACGGCATTACCCTATCTTATCCATGACACGATAGTGTTTAAGCAGATTCAGGTCCTAGCAACTGAAAATATTATTAATGAGTATATTGGTCAATCAAAACAAGTGTTTATTGCGCTGGATGAAATAACTCGGTTTAGTATTGAAACTCAGAATAAAATTATCTCTAAGAGAGTTATTGAATTGACTTATGAAAAGCCAGCATTTAAGAAAATCTGGGGTACACGGGATACAGTTTCTCACTAAATTTTAAATTCTATGAGTTTGGACTTTAATCCCGAAACCTTTCCAATCCTGCTAAACACCTGAAACCGAGACAATGAACCTATGTTCCTTGTCTCGGTTTTTTTATGGCTCATCATCAAGCATTTATAGCAACTAAGTTAAACCAGCATTTAAGTCAGCTCTTTACTCCGAGCTTTGAACTGGCTTTTAAATGGATACTCTCTGCTGAAGGTGGACACTCTAACCATGCTGCCGACCGTGGCGGTGAAACGCTATATGGCCTCAGTCGTCGTGCCTATCCAAATCTTGATTTCAATACCCTTACTCTAGATAAAGCAAAGCGTATCTATCACCGTGATTATTGGCGTGTGTGTCGCTGTGATGAGTTGCCAAATGTATTAGCGATTGCCGTGTTTGATGCTGCGGTAAACCATGGGCCAAGCTTGGCTGTTGAGATGCTGCAGCGTGCAATAAAGGCCAAGCCAGACGGTATTCTCGGCCCTAATACTTTGGCGGCAATCGACCGCCATAATCATAACGACTTACTGACGTTGTATTTAGCTCGACGTGGGCGAAAATATGCCCGGATCGTAATTAATGATCCTAGCCAAGCAGTATTTTTATTGGGCTGGATGCATCGCATCACTAAACTCCAGTTCGCTATCTATCAAGCGGCTAACCGTTACGGCTGGCCTGGGTGGCAGTATAGAGCTGCTATACAAACTCCAATACGAGCTTCCGCATGAATCGCCGTCAATTAGTACGTTATCAAACGGGACGGCAGCAGCGTTTGGTGTTCGAGTCACAGCATGAATCTACTGCATTCACCTCAGCGCCTTGCCCTCTCTACAGTCACGATGCCACCTGGCAAAGCCAGTTTCGTCTGGGCTGGAACAGTGTTAACTGGGTCGATATTCAGGCCGAGCGGTTAAAGCGTAGAGCGCAGCACTCTAATTCAACGTCTGGCATTGCTAGGCAATCCCTCAACGAGATCCATCAAATGCTAAGGAGCCATTCATGAGCTGGTTTGACGATTTTGATTTAGGTAAAACCATATCGGCCATAGCGCCGCTGGCGGGTAAGATCATCGGTGGTCCATTTGCTGCTTTAGGTATTTCCGCGGTGCAGCTGGCACTGGGCAGTGATGAGACAGAGCCTGAAGCGTTAGCCAAGCAGATAAAGAACGCGACTCCAGAGCAGATTATTGCTCTGCGCAACATCGATGCAGGGCTCAAGATGCAGCTCAAAGAACTCAACATTAAAGAGCAAGATCTGCAGTACCAAGACAGAGCTAATGCCCGTGAACTGTTTAAGCAAAATAGTTGGCCACAAATATTGCTGTCAGCCTTGTTTGTACTGGGTTACTTCACCATCACGGGTCTACTCGCTTATTACGCAGTCAATGCCGCTGAAGGGGTAGACATCAACCCTTTACTGTTCGGCATGCTTAGCACTGTGATTGGCGTATTGACCGCCGCCATTCCACAGATCCTTAACTTCTGGTTTGGTTCCTCTAAAGGAAGCCAAGACAAAAATCAGATGATGAGCCATCAGCAAGGCTTGTTGAGTAAAGGGCCATTCAATATTGGGATAGCTAAATGAGTGACCAGTTTGATAGAGCGAGTGAGCTAGAGCAGCTTCATCGCGATGACGCATTGGCTAACCAGCAAAGCCATAACCATCAAATAGAACAGCCTTATGAGCATGATGGTGTGCGTTACTGTTTGAGTTGTCACTGCTCAATTGGGACTGACAGATTAGTTGCAAACCTACAGGCAGTGCGTTGTGTGCCATGTCAGCAACAGCACGAATAAAGGAGCTAGATGTGCTTGAGTTTATCAAAAACTACTGGGTGCAGATCTACGCCACCATCTCACTGGTCTTGTTGTGTGCAAACTGGATTCTGGCAAAAACCTACGCTAAGCAAGACAATATCCAACGGTTAGAGAAGCGCGTCGACAAGCTAGAAAACGATATAGAGCAACTGCCAAGCAAAGATGATTTCCATCACCTAGATAAGAACCTGGTCGAGGTTAATGCCCAATTAAAAGCGGTATCTCCCCAGCTTAAATCGCTGCAGCGCATGACTGAAATGCTCACCGAGAATGAACTAAGAGAGAAAAGCTAATGGCACTAATTGATATTAAAAATGAACACCAGCGCCGTTCAATACTGACGGCGCTGGGTGCCATGGTGGGCTTTGGTGCTAACCATTCAATGGTGCGCGATACCTGTGCCAGTTTTGGTGTAGAAATGAGTAACGACACGGTTAAAACCCAGCTCTATTGGCTTGAAGAACAAGGGTTAGTCTTGGTGAAACCTCAAGGTAACTATTTAATTGCCGAGCTTAAGTCTCGCGGTCAGGATGTGGTTGACGGCCTCACGTTTGTGCCAGGCATTAAACGCCCCAGAGCCGGTGATTAGCCATGACTAACAAGAAGCCTGTGGCATCTAGCGCTGAAAATCCTACCCGAGGTCGTCGTTCTAAAGTCGACTTGCTGCCCGATGCGATCCGCAAGACCTTAGACTCTGGCTTACGAGATGGGTCTATTACCCAAATGGAGTTGCTCAACGAGGTTAATGCACTGATTGAAGCTGCTGGCTTACCGGAGGAACAGCTGCTTTCCCGCGCAGGTTTAAATCGTTATGCCAGCAAGATGGAAGCAGTGGGAAAAAGTTTGCGTGAAATGCGTGAGATAACCCAAGTCTGGACAGCTGAATTGGGCGATAAGCCCACCGGTGAAGTCACCAAACTGATATTAGAAATGGCCCGTTCGCAACTGTTTAAAGCCCTATTAAACGAAGATGGCGAAGCGGCAGATGTGGGCATGATTAAAGATGCCATGCTCGCGGTGCAGCGCCTCGAATCGGCTGCGATGGCGAGTCATAAACGCGAGAAAGAGATCCGTAAGGTCTTCGCCGAAGAAGCCGCCAATGCTGCAGTGAAAGTGGCGAGCCAGGCAGGACTATCAACCGATGCTGTTAACTCGATTAAACGTCAAATATTGGGTATCGCATAGTGAATACAGCACAGATTGAAACTCACCCGCAGGGCTCAGAAGTCGCTAAGGCTGTGCAAGCTGAGATGGAACAATTTGACTCGGCCGAGGTGTTGCTGGCGTACCAGAAACGCTGGATAGCGGATTTGTCACCACTTAAAATTGCCGAAAAATCCCGTCGTACCGGTTTGACCTGGGCTGAAGCAGCAGATGGTGTACTCACCGCAGCAGCTGCACGTAATGCGGGTGGTACAAATCACTTCTATGTCGGCTCAAATAAGGAGATGGCGCGTGAATTTATTGATGCGGCTGCCATGTGGGCCAAAGCGTTTAACAAGGCTGCAGGTGAAATTCAGGAAGAGATCTTTCGTGATGAGGATGAAGACAAAGACATTCTCACCTTCGCTATTTATTTCGACTCTGGCTTTAAGATCCAAGCGTTGTCATCCAATCCCTCTAATCTGCGTGGTATGCAGGGTAACGTCACCATTGACGAAGCAGCGTTTCATGACCGTTTAGGTGAAGTGCTTAAAGCGGCATTAGCGTTGACTATGTGGGGCGCTAAGGTACGACTTATCAGTACCCATAACGGTACAGATAACCAATTTAACGAACTAATTAATGATTCCCGGGCGGGTAAAAAAGATTACAGCGTGCATCGTATTACACTCGACGATGCCTGTGCTGAGGGCTTGTATCAACGTATCTGCCAAATTCGTAAGCTTGAGTGGAGTCAGCAGTTAGAGGATGACTGGAAAGCGGGGCTGCTTAAGGCAACCGCCTGCGAAGAGGATGCGCTTGAAGAGTATGGCTGCGTGCCAAAGCAGGGCGGTGGTACCTACATCAAGCGAGTACTCATTGAAGAGGCAATGGTCAAAGATAAATCCATTCCGATTATTACCTTTAAGGCTCCCGAGGACTTTGAAACCTGGTCTGAGGCCCACCGTAATATTCAAGTTAAAGAGTGGTGTGAGCAGATAAAGCCACAGCTAGAAAAGCTTAATCCGCTGTGGAATCACGCTTTTGGTGAAGATTTTGCTCGCCGTGGTGATTTGTCGATATTTCTGCCGTTAGAGATAGCCCCTGATTTAAGTAAACGCACGCCATTTGTGGTGGAGCTGGCCAAGCTGACCTATGACGCCCAGCGAGAAATATTGTTCTACATCTGCGACAACTTACCGCGTCTTCAGGGCATGGCCTTTGATGCCACTGGGAACGGTGGTTATTTGGCTGAGGCCGCGATGTTCCGCTATGGCACCGACATGGTCGAACAAGTGATGATAAGCGAAGCCTGGTATCGCGAGTGGATGCCCAAGCTCAAAGCCGAGTTTGAAGATCTTAACCTCAGCATTCCTAGGCATCAGGACATTGTCGATGACATGGCCAAAATTAAAGTCAGCAACGGCACCCCGAAAATAGATAAAGGCTCAGACAAGAGCGCCACCACAGGTCAACAGCGCCACGGTGACTTTGCAGTGGCCTTAGCCATGGGCATACGTGCCAGTTGGATGGAGGGTGGCGTGATTGAGTTTACCGCTATTCCTGGCAAAGGCAGCGCTGACGATGATGACTTTGATGAAGAGAGTGATTACCACAGTTTTGACCGAGGAGCTTATTAAGCATGGCCATAGAACCCAACAAAACAGTTGAGACTGATAGAAACGGCACCCGCTTTAGCGTCAAAGAACTAAGCGCGAAAGTGTTAGTCAAATCGCAGACCGACAATGCCAAGTTAGGGCACCTGCATAGCCATTATGCTCAGCACCCGAGCCGTGGCTTAACACCGGCTAAACTTGCCCGAATATTGAGCCAAGCTGAACAAGGCGACCTTATCGCGCAGTGTGAGCTTGCCGAAGACATGGAAGAAAAAGATGGCCATATCTTCTCAGAATTGCAAAAGCGCCGCCGCAGCTTACTCGATGTTGAATGGCAGATAGTACCGCCGCGTAATGCCTCTACAGCCGAGATTAAAGACGCTGATATGTTGGCGGAGCAGCTTGAAGACATGCAGATCTTAGACGATCTCATCTTCGATATGAGTGATGCTATCTTAAAAGGCTTTTCAAATAATGAAATCGTCTGGCAGCAACAGGGCAAGCTGTGGTTACCCGAAGCCTTTAATTATAAAGATCCTAGTTGGTTCATGACGGGCCAAACTAATGCGAGTACCACAAACAGTGTTAACAACATTGTTGACCGTAACGAGCTGCGGCTGCGCGATAACACCCTTGAAGGTGCAACCTTACAGCCCTTTGGTTGGGTCAGTCATGTGCATAAAACTAAGTCGGGTTATCTGGGGCGTAACGGCTTAGCCCGCGTGTTAGCTTGGCCGTTCCTGTTTAAAAACTACGGTGTGCGTGACTTAGCCGAATTTTTAGAGATCTATGGCTTGCCACTACGCCTAGGTAAATATCCCACTGGGGCGGATAAAACAGAGAAGGCAACCCTACTGCGAGCGGTGATGAGTATTGGCCACAACGCGGGTGGCATTATCCCTAAAGGCATGGAAATTGATTTTAAAGAGGCGGCTAAGGGGAATAAAGACCCGTTTGAGTACATGATCTCTTTAATGGAGAAAACCATATCTAAAACCATTTTGGGAGGCACCTTAACCAGCCAGGCAGACGGTAAAAGCTCGACTAATGCGTTGGGGAATGTCCATAACGAAGTGCGTCAAGAGCTACGGGACTCAGATCTTAAACAGATAGGTAACACCTTAAGCCGTGACTTAGTGCTGCCGATGTACATGCTCAATGGTAAGAGTTATCGCACACCGAACCGTAGCCCGCGCCTGGTATTTAACGTGGTTGAGGCCGAAGATCTTAAGGGCTATGCCGAATCTCTGCCTAAGCTGGTCGATATTGGTTTTGCTATTCCTCAAGCCTGGGCTCAGGACAAATTGCAGATCCCCGTGGCGCAGAAAGATGAGGTGATGCTAACTAAGCAGGCAAAAGCGGAACCTAAACCTAAAAGTGCAGGATTAGCCTTTGAGGAACCGCAGGCCAAACTCAAGCAGATGGCCATCAAGCGGATCGTGGCACTTAAATCTCAAAGCGAAAACGCACGGCAAGAAGTCGATGATGTTGATCTTATGTCTGCAACCTTGCAGGCCAACATGTCGCCCATATTGGCTGGTTTTACCGATGAAGTGCGTAAATTAGTCGAGAGTGCGGATTCGTTGGAGACACTGCAAGTTAGCTTAAATGAGTTAGATCTCAGTATCGATGAAGCCAGTGAAGTGTTGCAGCTAGCCTTAGTGGCTGCTGATTTAGCGGGCCAGTATGATGTTAACGATGATGTGAGTGAGGCATAACTAATGCCTTCAAGCGCCCGTGATGGCTCATTGCCTTTTAATGAACAGATCACCTTTTTTCGCAATAAGCTCAATGTGCCTACTGAGTCCTGGACGGAGCTTTGGCGGCATGGGCATAACTCGGGTTTTAGTGTAGCTGGGGCGATGAAAGATGATCTGCTTAATGACTTTAGGCGTGCGGTTGATGCAGCCATAGCTGATGGGAAATCACTGACCTGGTTTAAAAAAGAGTTTAATAATATCGTCGCCAAACATGGCTGGCAGCATACAGGCAAGGCTGGCTGGCGCGCTAAGGTGATCTTCGACACCAATATGCGCCAGAGCTATAACGCCGGTCGCTATGAGCAGCTGCAGCAGTTTGACTATTGGCGCTATGCTCACGGTGACAGCCGTTATCCTCGTGAATTGCATCTTAAGTGGCATGACACCTTGCTGCCGAAGTCAGATGTTTGGTGGCAAACTCATTTCCCACAAAATGGCTGGGGCTGTAAATGTCGTATCTATGGTGTGAGTCAGTCAGAGCTTGAACGGAAGGGCTTAACCACCGCTGCTGCGCCGAACGATGGCCTTCGTGACTGGACCGACAAAACCACCGGTGAAGTGCATCAAATCCCAAAGGGGATTGATCCAGGCTTTGATTACATTCCTAAGCGTTCGGCTAACCAGACTAAGCAACAACAACTTGCTAAACAAAAGGCTCCGGTTTATCAAGTGCCAGAGCGTCTGGTACCTACAGCCTTTAGTACCGTTAAAGGTGTCAATGTCGATGGTCTTAATCAAGTGCTCAGTGCTATTTCAAAAAACAGCTCAGCCCCGCAAGTCGCTAGATTGGGTGAATTCCTTAAAATTCACGATATTAGAAGTGTTTTTGTTAAGCAGGCTGAAATGGGTCTCTACAACAAAGGGGCAAAAGATATTGAGCAAGCAGTACTTGGTTATCTTAAACCGAGTGAATACAATCCCAGATATCTCTATGCTATAAGGGGTTATAAAAACACCCGAGGCTTTACCTCAAAGCACTTTGACCATGTTGTGGTAAAAGTCGCTAGCACCACAACGTTGTCTAAAGTGGATGTAAACGAGCTGCGTCAATTGGTTGCCTTAGCTCATGAATTTTACAAGCGCGGGAAACCTGAGTTTTCAATGTCCCATATCGTTAGAACCTATGGTGAGAGTAAAGGTCACAGCGGAACCATTGTGACTTGGTTACACGAGTTAGGTCATCAAGTGCATTATAAAGCGGGTGGCCCATCAGCTCCGGCATTTCAAGGACTGACCCGCTATGGCGGGACTAATTCAGCAGAATGGCATGCCGAGCACTTTGCCGCTTGGTTGTTAAACCGTAATGCCTTGGCAGAATTTAATGCAGATATTGCCAACTATTTTGATAAGCTAGTTGAACAAGCTATCGCTAATGGAGCTAATAATGGATAAGACCTTAGCTGCAATGCTCGACAGAGCCGATGCAGACCCACAGCAAGGGTTACCAACTCCTTTGGTTGATGCCGCGTTGGAGATAGTTAACGATGTAACGTTAAGCTATTTAGAAAAGCAGCAGCAAATCGATACATTACAACAGCAAGCTAAAGGCCGTGAGTTGGAGTTGTTTGGTGAGGTATGGGAAAGCCTTCATGTCATCACGCCACTTGAGGAGATAACAGCTGACGATGGAGAGCAATCTATTGGAAAACCCAAGTAAATGGCTGGCACTCATATCAAGGTCGAAGCTAGGGGCCGTACAGCAATAACCAAAGCCCTTAATAACCTGCTCAAACAAAGCGGTAACCTAACGCCTGCACTGGGTGACATTGGTGAGTACTTGCTTGAATCCACTCAGCAGCGCTTTATCGAACAACAAGCCCCTAATGGTTCACTCTGGGCCGAACTCAGTAGTACTACAGTTGAGCGAAAAATAAAAAAGGGTCAACGGACCGACCGCATTCTCACCGAGTCAGGTACTTTGGCTGATAGCCTGCATTATCAGATTGGTCGCAATCAACTAGAACTGGGTAGTAATCAAGAATACGCTGCCATGCAACAGTTTGGCGGGCTCACAAGCGCGAAGAGTATGATGCCTAATCAAGAGATCGTCGCGAGAGAGTTTCTAGGGGTTGCACCGTTTGAGCGGGAGGAAGTTATGGATATAATAGCGGCACATCTTGGTAAGAGACTGCAAAGTTAGTGTGAAGCTCTAAGTTATTTCTGCTTCAAAGTTTGTTAGAGGTTTAGCTCCAAACTTGGACTATTTATTGGTTTACTTAAACTAAGTTAGTAGTCCAAGTTGAAACAGAGACTATTTACGTTGCTTTCCATAAAACTTCAAGTCAAAATAATGGTATATTTAAAGTAATTATTTCCTAATTAGCCCTCTATGATCACTAGCATTCAATTAGAAAACTTTAAACTCTTCTCTGAAGACACTTTCGAGTTTAACCCTGAGTTCAACCTTATCGCAGGGGTGAATGGTAGTGGTAAAAGCTCTCTTCTCAAGGCATTAGCTATATCATTAGCTGGATGGGCACATGCTTACATTAAGAGTGATAGGAATCTTCGGATAATCGAGGATAATGAAGTACGAGAAATTGAGAGAGACGGTCGCTTTGACTTGACTAAAAAAACATCAATTAGTGCGGCTGGCGTTTTTCCAATCATCAGTCGAAGGGGGTATTCAATTAACGGTAAAGTTAACTGGAAACGTTATAGAGAAGAAGGTTCTACCACTACGTATCTAACTGGTGGGATTCGATATGAGAATCGTTATGATGGCTCTTACTCCCCAACGGAATATAATCTCAATTTATCGACTCTAGGTAGTGATGTTTTAAGGTACATAGAGGGGAATAATCATTTTGATTTACCAGTGATTGCATTTTACGAATGTGACAGATTGTGGATTTCAAAAGGAAATATTGATATTGAAAACTCTGCTTCAAAGCAGTTTTCACGATTTGATCCCTATTTAGATTGTTTCCATACAGGTGCTGATGATAAAGCTATTGGCGAATGGTTACTAAAACTAGAATTAAGTGAGATACAAAAAAAAGCACCAAGCCCAATGAAGTCAGCAATCGAATTCGCTGCAAAAGCAGCTATGGAAAATTGTGTCGGATTCGGGTTTGATTTTGACGAATCAAGAGTGATGGTTCGTTTTGAAGATGGCAGTTCAACGCCTTTCGAACACCTTAGTGATGGGCAAAGAACAATATTAGGTTTATTTTGTGATATAGCGAGAAGAGCAGCTATTCTTAATCCGCACTTAAAAGAAAATATTTGCTCAGAAACCAAGGGAGTAATTTTAATAGATGAGCTTGATCTACATTTACACCCTAAATGGCAAAGAAGAGTTATTGAAGACCTAAGAACAATATTCCCTAAAATGCAGTTTATATGTACAACTCATTCTACTTTTTTGATCCAATCATTACGTAATAGTAGTGAATTAATAATGATGGATGGCGAACCATTATTAGATTATAACAATAAGGGGATTGAAGAAATTGCTCGCAACATGGGCGTTTCTAGTCCTCAAGTGTCACAACTATATGAAAAAATGAAAAATACTGCTCATGATTTTTTAGAAACCCTTGATAATGAGGATCTAACACCAGAAGAATTTCATGAACGTTTCAATGCCCAGTTAGCTAGTATTATTGCACCATACTCTAACAACCCGGCGTATCAAGCATTTCTTGAAAGAAAGTATGCTCTTAAGACTGAGAAGGGACTATGAGACCAGTATCTAAAGGCAACGCTCCTGTAGGTGTTGTTTTTATGAAATATCGAGAGTCTTTTGATTATCTATTAGATAGAATAGGAATTGGTGAATATAGAAATATTAAGTTAGCTCAGTATTGTAGTTACTGTGAGAGAGTAATTCCCACTAATCTTGCTGTTGAGCATATAGAACCAAAGAAAGGAGCATATGCTCAACCGCAGTTAGAAAACTCTTGGACTAATTTTCTACTCGCATGTGTAAATTGTAACTCTAAGAAAGGTTCAAAAAGAATTCAATTTAATATGCTGTATCTTCCTGATCGAGACAATACTTTTCATGCTTTCGAGTACCGCCATAATGGTGAAGTCTACCCTAGTTCTACATTAAATAACGCTCAAAAGGCTATCGCTGTAAATACAATTAATTTGGTAGGTTTAAATGAACCTATTGATACTGATGTAGATGGTGTAGCAAAAGACAGACGAACACAGCGTTTAAATGCTATGGCTTTGGCTTTGGATTCATTGGAAGACTTAAAAACAGCCCCTCAAAATCAAACAATACAAAACCTAATAGTGAAAGGCATGTTGACTAGTGGTTATTTCAGTATTTGGATGGCAGTATTTAATGGCTACCCTAGCATTAGACAGTTGTTTATAGATTCAATTCGAGGTACTCGGCAGAGTGGATGTTTTGATGCGAATGGAAATGTCCTGCACCCTCATCCAAACCCAGACAACTTACAACTTGGTGGGAAAATCTAATTCTGATTTGCATCATCGGCACAGGCCTATATCTAGAGTGAGTTTACCTTAATTAATTTAATCCATTAACTGTCGATATTTTTTTCCGAAAAGCATTTATGTCTTAGAACGATCACTCTAAGACTGTGATCACCAAGGAACTTTGTCGTATCTTTAACTATTAAGCGACTTTATGAGTAGTTAATTTATGTTTTGTAGACTTGGTTATAGTGGGTAAGTCAGGCACTATCTCTTCATGAAATCCTTGCTTAAACCTTTCTATGAATCTTATTAAAACTGTACTTCCTTTTGTCTTATTGGCTTTTAGTTCAGCAACTAGCGCTGCGGGTAATACATCCAATGACTCATTCAACAAAGCAAAGAAAATGCTTGAGCGTGCGGTCTATCAAGATCATCGCGTTACCATCTACAGTGGCGCTACATTTGATGCGAAGAAGAATATAAAGGTTCCCCTAAGCTTTGTGACTGATAAACATGTCAAGCGTGCCAAAAGAGTAGAATGGGAGTATGTGGTATAGATAGAGAGCTCGTTGTGAATAAGTCTTGTATGTTTTGACTAAGTGACTCGACTTATAGTTTGATATGTATCTAGTGAATCCCCCTCAAGCGTATCGTAAGCACTTTAAGTCTGACCTTGAAGCATGAGATACCAACAAGTCTTCATTTATCAACCGTGATTGGTTTAAACAGCTTTTAAACACTATCAGGTACTCATCTTCGTGAACAAAGGCAGTGATTATGGATAATCATTGTAATATGATGTTGTAAGTTATCGAAAATCATAAGGATGTGTATTAGTGCAAAATGTATTTATTCTTGCGCTCTCTCTCATGTTGGCGGCGTGCGCAGCACCAACTCGAACCGACAAGGATGAGTTTTTTGTGGTCTCCTCAGGTAATGTGCCTATAGAAAAAGTCCCGCACTTCGTTGATTGCTTAACCGATGGTTTCAATAGGGCACATTCCGGCTTAACTAATTTTGAAGTCCGTCAATCATTACGGGCGACAGGTTATCGTGTCGAAACATACACAGGGAGCTTTAACTATCTTCTCATGAGTGCTGATATTTTCAATGATGGTAATGTGGTGTTAAATGAAAGCAGTGCAGCAGCATTAATCAATACGAATGGTGAGAAAGATGCTTTTGTTGGCTGTCTGGCCGAGTTTAAGGTTAACGTTTAAATGAATAGTAATAATCAGGTCAAAAATGACAGTGAAGCCAAAGGTGAGGATACAGAAATTGGTACTTTACCAATGTGGCTTAAAGTCTCACTGGTTTTTGTTTTAAGTATAGCGATTAGTATTTTGTTTTTGTACTTCGGCAAGTTCAATGGCCCGTTAGGAACTCAGGAAACGTTTGCTCAATTTGGTGATTTTCTCGGCGGAACTCTCAACCCTATTCTTGGTTTTGCTACGATCGGTTTGCTTATTTGGTCTATTAACATTCAGATGAAAGAGTTGCGGTTAACTCGAGAAGAGCTTGCTGCTACAAAGAGTGAAGCGGAAAAGAGCCGTTTAGCGTTAGAAGGGCAGGTTTTACACTTGAAAAAAGAGTCCTATTTAAATGAATTAACCCGTGTATTAAAGGAACAAAATAGTAAATACAATGAATTGATTAAGCAGCCTGTTGCAAGTCAAAGTGAAGTTTCTTATGCTATATATGGCAAATCATACCCCCCTAAATTGATTATCTGCTGCCATAACCTAATTGAAAGTGAATGGGATGGAGAGACCTTTACAAGCTCACAAAAAGAGGCGTGTACTAAATATGTAAATAGAAAAATGCGAACTGGTGGATATGAAACTAAACAATGGAATGATATTACTCGTAGTCTTATAAGTGTATTTCTTTTAACAGTTGAATATCACCAGTTAAGTGAAAACTCTTATTTAAGTGGTATTTATATTTATGAGCTCTCGTTTAAAATTGGTAATTTGACACAATTAGTTGGTGATTCAGCCTTGATACAATGTGACGATGTTTTAAAGAGTATTCTTGAATCAGAAGACATGATGAAAAGCCTAGAAGAAGCGATAAGTGACTTATTCAAAAACTAGTCGTTAAACATTCCTATAACTACATTTTTACTTAAACAAGGAATACTTCCCGAAACCTTTCCAATCCCTACCTAGCCAATAGCCCCGCATCATGGGGCTATGAAAACATTAAACCTCTCATCCAACTCTATTGCTGCTCTGTCAGCTATGCACAATCTTACATCTGTTGATGGTGAGTCTGTAGCAGTACTGACTTTCGCTTTTGATGGTGAGACGGCCCAGCTCGGCATTAACAACAATAATAACAACAGCTCTCGCGTGCAGCTGCTGCCTGATGGTGAGTTTGCGGCTAAAGATGGGCGGCCCTTCGAAGTGCCTGGTGGCAAGTGGTTAATGGATGCATTGGCCTATTCCAACATTCAAACCAACGTCACTGAACGCAGCAACGACTTTCATTTTGACTACGAACATCAAACCTTAAACAGCGATGCTAATGGCAAACCTGCACCCGCTGCTGGGTGGTTCAATGAGCTTGAGTATGTGCCTGGTGAAGGCTTGTTTGCACTTAATGTCGATTGGACTTCTGCTGCAGCCAAGTTCATTGCCAATAAAGAGTATCGCTACACCTCCGCTGTTTTTAGCTATGACGCCCAATCTGGACGCCCATTGGCGTTGCTGCACGTTGCTTTAACCAATGACCCCGCCCTTGATGGCATGAAAGCGATTGCGGCACTCAAACAGGGGGCGCTTAACGCCAGTGCTCACTCCAATTCTGCTAATCCAAATATTCCCTCTCAATCAACACAAGGAAACAAACCCATGAATAACGCATTAACGCTGTTGCTTGGCTTGTTGGGTATCGATGCGCCCAGCGATTTAAGTGACGCTGCAGCTCTGAAAGCGGTCACCGACACAGCCACCACGACTATTGCAGCCCTAAAGGTAAAAGCCGATAAGGCAAGCACCTTGGAGGCTGAGCTTAATACGGCGAACGAGTCTGTTGCGGCCCTTAAAGCGGGTGGCGCTGATAGCAAAGGCGGCGAAGTGGACTTGAGTAAGTACGTGCCTAAAGCCACTTATGACGCCACCGTCACCGCGATGGCTGCGCTAAAAGCCGGCAATGATAAAGATTCGGTTGAGCAACTACTTAAAGATAACGCTGACAAGGTGCTTGAGGCTGAAACCGACTATCTCACCAGCTTTGGTCAGCAACAAGGTGTAGCCGCCCTTAAAAACATGCTCGAAGCCCGCCCAGCGATTGCCGCGCTTAAAACTACCCAGACCCAAGGCAAACAAAAGCCTGGGGAAGAGGGCGAGCAACTGAGTACTGATCAGCTCGCGGTTTGTAAAAATATGGGACTCACGACTGATGAGTTCAAAGCTTCGATGAATAAGGAGGATGCGTAATGGCGTTAACTAAAGACCGTCCAACCCCGACACGTGCCAATCGTGACCGCCATGATCCTATGGCAGCAGCGGTGCTGTTTTATGCTGGCGCAATTGTAATGCTCGATGCTTCGGGCAATGCCGTACCAGGACAAACAGCCATAGGATTGAAATCCCGTGGTGTGGCGACGCAGCAGATAAGCAACCTTGGCGGCATTGCAGGGGCTGAGTCAGTGCCCAGCGTTAACGGTTGCCATCGTTTTATCAATGACAGCTCAATCACTCGCGCCGATATCGGTAACACGGCTTATGTAATCGATGATGAGACCGTGGCGAAAACTGACGGAGGTAGCACTCGCAGCGCTCTGGGAAATATCGTTGATGTTGATGCTATCGGCGTGTGGGTTGATATCGCATAACTGTCCGTTTTATTCGTAAGCCATTAACCCATTCATTCGTTAGGAGCGAAACCCATGATCATCAATAAAGCCAATTTATCATCGCTGTTTACGGCGATTAAAACGTCCTTTAACAAGGGATTAAAAGACACTACGCCAACCTGGAACAAAGTGGCGACTCTGGTGCCATCCACCACCAGTACCACTACGTATGCTTGGCTGGGCCAGTTTCCACGTATGCGTGAATGGTTAGGTGACCGCCAACTTAAAAGCTTGGCCTTGCATGACTACAGCGTTAAGAACAAGAAGTTTGAATCGAGTGTTGCCATTCCGCGTGACGACATCGATGACGATACCTATGGC
>NZ_PJBL01000024.1:0-96369 GCF_002836135.1 Shewanella sp. GutCb
TCTATGGTCTTAAAAGTTACTGACCATTAAATGAAAAGTTTTCACAGTTCTTCGATTAGCCACCTACATATAGGTGGCATTTTTTTGCAAAAAAGTTAATGTTCAGTACTTGTTTAAGTCGCTCATTCAGTACCGCATTAACTCTCTAATCTAGGGGGGCTGTTGATCTTTCGAGCTTAGTTTTTATTCGACTCTTTCCCGTAAAGAATAATGATTTTAGGTCAAGGATTGAGCTTTTCGCTTAGCTAGCTAAGCGAAAATCGCGTAACGCATTCTAGTCATAAAAGACTAAAAGCATTGAAACGAACCCTAAGGGCCGCGCTTCTTGGCTATTTTTACGGTGTTGTAGGCTATTTGTGGAGAATGACTAAACGACATAGTCTCCGTCTTGTCAAAATAGCCAATAAACGGCGGCAAAAACAACCGTGAAAGATCAACAGCCCCTAATGTTTAATCAAGAAAACCATCGTGGATAAATAGATGCTTAGTTTGATTGAAGCTTGCTTCGCTGCAATTGACAAAATCAATAGCGTGCTGGGCATTGTCTAAGCGAAATTTGTCCGTTTTTGCAATTTCATATTCGTTCATCACGATATTCATCGCTTCTTGAGTCCATTCCGGCTCACCTTTACCAATAACCACTTCTGGTGGATCGTAATGCGTCACCATCCAATTTTGCAGCTCTTCGGCTGAAATTTTCCCGAGTTTCCAAGATGATAAAAGATCGGTAAGTTGCACTTTAGTAATTTGCGATGTTGTCATGATTTAACCCTATTGACGCTGATGCGGCATAGATTAGCTTACTTTGCGAAAGCGAGAAAGATTAATACTTGTTCCCGCTGAATGAGCAACTATTTAATAGAATTGATATCGCTCAGTGACCAAGAATGGAGTATCGGATATTCAACGCCATTTGTACCCGCAAACGATTCAAAAAGGTGCAGTACCGTTGGCTGTAATAATATCGGTTGAAACGTAACATCATTGACCATGACTTTTGCTTTTCTAGCCAGTGTTATATGTGGATTATAGTGATGTTCACTTTGATGAAGGCCGTGCTGCTGAGCAATCAATTGCGCTGTCTTAGCCAGCGCCATTAGATTAGGATCAGATGCAGTTCCTTTAAGGCAAAGTATTTTGGGCTTTTGCCAATGCTCAATAAGATCGAGTGTAACTTTAAAACGAGGTTTGTTGAGGGCGTCAACTCTTAAGATCAGTGCATCAATGGTTTTATTGCTGGCTTGGCCTAAAAAAGCCAAGGTCATGTGCAAGTTGTCACTAGGCACCAATCTAATGCTTATCGGCAGTTGCTGCTGTATCGCTTCAATATACTGAGCTTGTTTCGGCGTCAATGAGAAGCCTAAAAATACTCTTTTATCTGCCATTTTTTAGATCCGCTGTGTTTTGTTGAGAGAAAAGATCTATGGGTAGTTTAGCCTGCAGAGGCTTTTAGCGTACACTGCGGGATAATTATTACTTCAATATGCCATGATTTAAAGTGTCATATTGAGCCGCATAACGAAAAGAACCCTGTGACTTCATTACCCATTCAAACGTTACTACAACCAATCAGATCCGCCTTTAATCAGTGTAATCAAATTATACTTGAGGCGCCGACAGGTGCGGGTAAATCAACAGCACTGCCGCTAGCGATGCTAGATTGGGATGAAATTGACGGCAAGATTTTAATGCTAGAGCCGCGCAGAGTCGCGGCGCGTAATGTCGCCCAGTTTATAGCGCTCAAGCGTGGCTGCACGCTGGGCGGTGAAGTGGGTTATCGGGTACGAGGTGAGTCAAAGATTAGCCGTGATACTCGTTTAGAAATCGTCACAGAAGGCGTGCTCACTCGGATGATCCAGCGTGACCCTGAGCTCACTGGGATCGCATTGGTTATTTTCGATGAGATCCACGAACGTCATCTCACCACAGATCTCGGCTTGGCGCTGGCGTTGGAGATCCAATCGAGTTTTCGCGAAGACTTAAAAATATTGGCGATGTCAGCAACCTTGTCGGGGTTACCACTTGCTAAGCTCATGCCTGATGCCACCACGCTGAGCAGTGAAGGCCGCAGTTTTCCGGTCGAGCAAAGCTATCGCGCCGCGCCAGTACAATCTTTATGGCTAGATCATATGGCCAAAGTGATCCTTGAGGCGTTAGCGTCGCAAACGACAGGTTCTTTACTGGCATTTTTACCAGGGCAAGGTGAGATCAGAAGATTACAAAATCTGCTCACGCCTCGTTTGGACCCGATTAAATTTAGCATCTGTCCTTTATATGGCAGCTTGCCTGCCAAGGTGCAAGATCTGGCGATTGCACCGCCAGCCTCAGGGATACGTAAAGTGGTACTGGCCACCAACGTTGCCGAATCGAGTTTGACCATTGAAGGCATAACACAAGTTGTCGATTCTGGTTATAAACGGCAAGCCAGTTTTAACCCTAGAACGGGCGGCACAAGACTGTCGCTTAAGCGGATCAGTCAGGCCTCTGCTGCGCAACGTAGTGGCCGTGCAGGACGTTTAATGGCAGGTTTTAGTACTCGACTCTGGAGCCAAGAGGAGCACGGCAGGCTGATCCAAGCCGATGAACCCGAGATCGTCCACACCGACCTAATCTCGATGGTGCTTGATGGCGCCTATTGGGGCGTTAAGTCCCTAAAAGAACTCCCCATGCTGACACTGCCATCCAAGGCTAATGAGAATATTAGTTGGCAGTTACTCACTTCCCTTGAAATGGTAGACAGCAAACGCGTTATAACCGCTCATGGCAGGGCCGCTTACGAGTTGGGTTGCCAGCCGCGTTTAGCGCATATGTTGTTGAAGGCTAAAAGCTTATCAGTGCAAAATGGTGACGATGATTTAGCAATATTGGCATGCATTATTGCGGGCACATTAGAGTCTAGAGGTCGCAGTCGCAAAGGCTGTGATATTAGCCATTATTTTGCCGAAGCATTAGCTTCTGAATCTGCAAAGCAGATCCGCCAATGGCTCAAAACTTTGGGTCTTTCAGTAGGATCAAACCACACGCTAACGACTGTGGCACGACAGGCAGCGAGTGATGATATTTCACTGTTGTTGGCGTTCGCCTACCCAGACAGAGTAGCCTGTAGGCGCGGAGTGAGTGGTTACCAACTTGCAAGCGGTTCAGGCGTTGAATTGGCCGCTGATGATGCACTCTCTGGGCAAGCTTGGTTAGTTATTGCAGACTTTCAAGAAACTGAAGGCCGCAGCCACGGTAAAGTGTATCTCGCTAGCGCGTTGAATGAACAATTATTGGCAGGCCAACTGTCAGGTTTAGTTGAAACCATAGAATATTGTGGTTGGGATGACAGTAAAGGCCGATTCTTTGCTGAAACACAGCGAAAAGTGGGACAAATTTTACTGAGTAAAACGCCGATAAAAAATCTCGACAAGCGGCTTATTAAAAACGCTATTGTGGAACAAATCAGCCTTAACGGTCTTGGCTTACTTAAGTTTGATGAGCGCATTGAGCAGTTACGCTATCGAGTGGCTATCGCCGCTAATTTGGATACGTCGCACGAGTGGCCATTACTTGATGATGATACGTTAATCGTTCAGTTAGATGACTGGCTTAAACCCTATTTAGATGATGTGCGCAATTTGGCGCAGCTGCAGCAATTAGATTGTTACACGCTACTGCTAAACCAAATGCCGTGGGCTACTCAAAAGCACCTTGAGACTTTATTGCCGACCAAGTGGCTTATGGCGACAGGTACCCATGCCAAGATTGAATACGACAGCGACGGACGTGGGCGACTCAGTGTTAGGCTACAAGAGGCCTTAGGTATGCAGGAAAGTCCTAAACTGGCGCAGGGCAAGTTAGTGGTCACTATGGAGCTATTGTCTCCAGCACGTAGACCTTTGGCGTTAACAGCTGATCTTGCCAGTTTTTGGCAAGGGCCTTATGAACATGTCAAAAAAGAGATGAAAGGGCGTTATCCTAGGCATCTATGGCCAGATGATCCGGCTAATACTCAGCCGACTAAATTTACCAAGAAGAAGACGTTCGCCCAAAAGTAATTTTTTTGATTGGGTATAGGTTTAGTTAAACTCCAAATTAACTCATTGCTATTAAAGCTGCGGCCTTACGGCCGAGAACGTCGTGACGCTTTGCCCACACCTGACCAAAGGGGCAAAGTGCTTGTTCCCGCTCTTGATATCATAAGAGCCAATCCCGCAGCGCCCCGACGAAGTTACCTCCCTCATACTTATTTGTAAAATAGCCATTGACCTGTGTGCTACTCCTAGGTTTTAAACTAAGGTTAAATCAACTGAAAAATTTCAGTGGGAGTATTCAAATATGATCACCTCAAGATTAGCCAAGCTCGCCAATGTCACCCCCGATACCGTGCGTTATTACACTAAGCGAGGGTTAATAATCGCGACTCGTAATCCAGATAACGGCTACAAAGAGTATGATTCCGCTGCTTTGCAGCGATTACGCTTTATTCATCAGGCCCGTGAGATCGGGTTTAGTCTCAAAGAGATCGAAGAGGTCTTGGAGTCGGCGTTGGAAGGAAGTTCACCTTGTCCCCAAGTGCGAACCATGATGTTAGATAAAATTGTCTCCACTGAAGCTCAAATTACTACGCTGCAGCAACACGTTAGCATGCTAAAAACCACCTTTGATCTTTGGGAGGAGTTGCCTACTAGTCAGCCTACCGGTGAATCGATCTGCTGCTTGATAGAGTCGTGGACTGAGGAGAGAAAATCATGAAACTTTAAACTCTCACTTAGCTGGCTGTTGATTTAGAACATAAATTACAAATGAGTCGTTGCTCATTAACAAAAAGACCGGTTGTACATGGGTCTAAACTGAGAGGAATATAATTATGTCGTTTAACTTATCTGCAATTATTAAAGGCATTATCGCTGGGTTCATTGGCACTCTGGTGTTAACGGGTCTAATGATGATTAAAAAGAATATGGGCGTGATGCCTGAATTAGATCCCGTTCATATGATGTCCACTATGGTCGCCGAAAAAATGGGCATAGAAGTCAACCTGATGATTGGTTGGGTTATGCACTTTGTTATCGGCTCAGTGGCTTGGGGCGTTGCCTTTGCAGTGCTTAATGACGTATTACCTGGTCGTTCACAAGGCATTAAGGGGATTGCTCTAGGTCTAGGTGCATGGTTGTTAATGATGATTGGGCCCATGCCAATGAGTGGCGCTGGCCTGTTTGGTTTATCCATGGGAATCATGGCGCCGGTAATGACGCTGGTGTTACATATTATTTTTGGGGCTGTGATGGGGTTAGCATTCTCTAAATTGGGGGGAAATGCCTAACAAACGCTTCAAATTGAATGATTTTCCCTGCTGAGCCTGAACCATCATCTGATAGGCAGGATGCCTGAATGCCTTGAAGTACATGGATGCACGAGAAAGAGCATGATGGTTCTACGGCATTTTTATCTAAGCACTTCGGCAACTCCGATGGGGAATGGGTGTTATTCGTTAGCGAGGAAGTTCATGCTTAGATCTATGTTTTTAAATTTAAAACTCAGATGCCGAGAGTTTGTGCTTTTCTAACCCAGTGTAGATGCGGCTGAGGCCTTCGGTTTCAGGGATGAAACCGCAGAGCGGCCAGGGATGGCGTAAAGCGTGCCTCAGCAGAACCTGCACATATGCTTGCCGCAGGCAATTGGAACCACCTTAGCCTGAAGGTAACTCACTTTTGTCCAGAAATGTGTTTAGCGAAGCTTTAGCAACTCTCCAAAAGCAGTATCGAACAATCACCAAACTCTGAATCGATAAGAAACGATTCGCCGCCGAATAACCTTTAACCCTCTTTGTTAAAGGCCCCTAATTATCTTGGTTAAAGACTCCTAACTCTCTTGGTTAAAGACTTCTAACCCTCTTGGCTAAAGACTTCATTAAACACTGTTTTTAATAGCTCGATTTTACTGGTCTCTCGTGGATTGTGCTTGGACACCATCGATAAGCTGAACTGATAACGGGCGCTGCTGCGGTGAATAATCTTCAGTTGGTTGGCTGCTAACTCTTGTTTTATGTAACTGAGTGGCAGATAGCCGATATAGCAGCCAGAGAGTATTAAGGTTTTACGGGTATCAAACTGATAAGCCTTGGCTGATAAATTTAACTGTTTTAATTGCTCTTTACCCTCCAAATCAATATCAATCCCGGGGTGAACTGCGGGGGTTAACGCCAACATTTCAGCGCTGATCTCGGTGTCACTAAGTTGGAAAAATGGATGAGAGTAGCTGCAACAAAGGTACATAGGTTCGTTGTAAATCGTTTGGTAATCTAGCCCTTCGACCTGCTGATAACTGGGCAGTAAACCGATATGGGCTTTTTCTTTAAGTAGGCATTTTTCAATATGTTTAAGCGCTTCATTGTCGAGTACAAGGTGCAATTGAGGTTGGGTGGTATGGATCCTTCTCACCACTTCGGCTAACTTAATCTGCATGCGAGAATCTAGTTGGTCGGCACATAATATAATGAGCTCACCACTTAACTCTTCTCCTAAGCCATTAATGAGCCTTGAAAAATCATTCAGCGAATCAAATAGCTCGATGCAGGCATGATATACCGCCTGACCGTCTTCCGTTAATGCAAACCCCCCGCGGCCTCGACTGCATAATTTAAGCTTCATGCGACTTTCTAGGTTTGACATATGCACGCTAATGGTTGAGCGGGTCACACCAAGTTCAACTTCCGATGCTGAAAAACCGCCGTTCTCAACCACGGTTCTGAAAATACGCAGCAAACGTAGATCATATTCAGTCACCGCTTTTGGAATGATGGAGCTTTTATGCGTCGTCTTAATCAAATGATCACCTACAGAAATATAATGTTTGATAGCGGTAAAACATAAGGTTTATTGTTTTGTATTTAACCTGAGTTCATTTTGCTATTCAATAGCAATATGAATTTTTAGTATCCGTTTCATTTTTAATGAACAAACGGGTGCCACCATCAGATGAAACAGCCCGCTGGAGTGATTATGCAACAAGTTAACGATTCTGGATTAGTTAAGCTCAGCTCATACATTGACGGTCAATGGATTGAAGGGGCTACGCGTTTTGATGTTATCAACCCTGCCAATGACCAAGTTGTGGCACAAGTCAGTAATGCTGGCATCGAAGAAACTAAAGCCGCGGTATTAGCCGCTAAAAAAGCGCTACCTGCTTGGTCTAAGAAGTCAGCCAATGAACGCGCGGTTATTATGCGTCGTTGGTTTAATCTGATGATGGAAAGCCAAGATGATCTCGGTCGAATCTTGACGTTGGAGCAAGGCAAGCCTTTAGCCGAAGCCAAAGGTGAAATCGCCTATGGTGCCGCCTTTATTGATTGGTTTGCGGAAGAGGGTAAACGTGTCTATGGCGATACAATTCCTGGACCCGCGGGTGATAAGCGCATCATAGTGATTAAGCAGCCCGTTGGCGTCGTGGCCTCTATTACACCTTGGAATTTCCCCAATGCCATGATTGCTCGTAAAGCGGCGGCGGCGCTGGCTGCAGGATGCACTTTTGTAGTGCGCCCATCACCTATTACGCCTTTATCGGCGCTGGCGATGGCAGAACTTGCACAGCGTGCTGGTGTGCCTGCAGGGGTATTGAATGTGGTTGTGGGTGAAGACGCTGTTGGCATGGGTAAAGTGCTGACTCAGCACCCTGATGTCGCCAAGTTTACCTTCACGGGATCGACTGCCGTGGGTAAGATACTGATGACCCAAGCTGCTAGCACAGTGAAAAAAATCTCTATGGAGCTAGGTGGAAATGCGCCCTTTATTGTGTTTGATGACGCCGATATTGATGCGGCGGTGCAGGGGGCAATGATCTCTAAATATCGAAATGCTGGACAAACCTGTGTGTGCACCAATCGTATTTTGCTGCAAAAGGGCATAGCCCAAGAGTTTACCGATAAGTTTGCCAGTGCAGTGGCTGAGCTTAAGATGGGGGATGGATTTACTGAGGGCGTCAATTTAGGCCCGATGATCACATCACAAGCGCTGGCTGGCGTACATCAACTGGTGCAAGAAACTATAGCCGCTGGCGCCAAGGTTATTGCCGGGGGTAAGCGCAGTGCTGCGGGCAATAACTTCTATGAGCCGACTATTTTAACGGATGTGACCAATGATATGCCATTGGCAAGTAATGAAATTTTCGGACCAGTAGCCCCCATTATCACCTTCGATACCGAAGAAGAGGCTATTAAATTGGCCAATGACACTGAGTACGGCTTAGCGGCGTACTTCTATTCCAGAGACATTGGCCGAATATGGCGCGTCGGTGAAGCATTGGAGTACGGCATGGTCGGTGTAAACGAAGGCATTATCTCAAATGCGGCGGCACCATTTGGTGGTGTTAAGCAATCGGGTAATGGTCGTGAAGGTTCTAAGTATGGCCTGGATGATTACATGGAGATCAAATATCTGTGCATGGGTGGCTTAGATCGCTAACGGCTTAGATCGTTAATGATGGAAATCAAATATCCGTGCATGGGTGGGTTAGACCGCTAGTTCAGGCAGTTTCGATAATAGGATAGTAGTAATGACAAACAGCAGCTTACAAGATAGAAAAGTGAAGGTTATCGCCCGTGGTCAAGGCAATGTCTACCCCGTTTATGTAGACAAGGCACTGAATGCTGAGCTTTGGGACGTTGAAGGTCATCGCTATATTGATTTCGGTACCGGTATTGCTGTTTGTAATACGGGTCATAGTCACCCCAAAGTGGTGGCTGCAGTTAAAGCGCAGCTTGATAAGTTTAGCCACACCTGTGTGATGATTAATCCCTATGAATCCGCAGTTGAGCTGGCAGAGAAATTAACAGAGCTAGCGCCAGGTGATAGTGACAAAAAAGCCATATTTGTCACCACGGGGGCGGAGGCGGTTGAAAACTGCGTCAAAATAGCCAGAGCACATACAGGCCGCCGTGGCGTCATTGCCTTTAATGGTGGCTTTCATGGGCGGACTAATTTAACCATGGCGTTGACGGGTAAAATAAGCCCTTATAAACATCTATTTGGTCCGTTTCCTGGTGATATTTACCATGCGCCTTTTCCAATGGATTTTCATGATGTGTCGGTTAAAGAGTCACTAAAAGCGTTAGATAACTTGTTTAAAGTCGATATTGCGCCAAGCGATGTAGCGGCGATTATTGTCGAGCCAGTTCAAGGCGAAGGTGGTTTTTATATCGCCCCCGTAGCATTTTTGCAGGCATTACGCAGTTTGTGCGATCAACATGGCATCGTGCTGATTGCAGATGAGATCCAAACGGGCTTTGGCCGTACCGGTAAAATGTTCAGTTTTGAACATGCCGATGTCGAACCCGACTTGATCACCATGGCCAAAGGCATCGCGGGTGGTTTTCCTATTGCTGCGGTTGTTGGTAAGAGTGAGATCATGGATGCTCCTTTACCTGGCGGTCTTGGTGGCACTTACGGTGGCTCTCCAGTTGGCTGCGTTGCAGCACTTGCAGTGCTTGAGATCATTGCAGAGGAAAAGCTGGTTCAGCGCGCAGATCAGATAGGCCAAATTTTTAATGAACAGCTAACGTTACTGCAATCAAGCTATTCGCATTTGATTGGTGAAGTGCGAAATCAAGGCGCTATGATTGCCATCGAGTTGGTGAGCAATGCTGACAGTGAACAGCCTAACCCTGCGCTGACGCAAGCGATTATTGCCAAGGCTGCAGAGCATGGGTTGATCCTGCTAGCCTGCGGATTTTATGGCAACGTGATCCGCTTTTTGCCTGCTTTGACCATATCTGACGAGCTGATCTATGAGGGGTTAAACAAGTTTAACCAGTTGTTTAGCAAATTAGCGGATTAATCAAGCGGCTTGAAATAGATAACTTGGTGGATCTGTTCTGCCAAGTTCTACTTTTTTAAAACAGTCCGCCTCGTGGCATTGATCATTGATGTTTGCATTTTTTACGCCGCCGATTAAATTGAATGTCGCTACTATTTTTTGATTAAAAAGGTTTACCATATAGCTAAAGTAAATTTTTTTTGTCTAAAAGGCTATTAACAAATGAGTCAACTCACCAGAATTCATTATTTCAATACGGTAGCCGAATTAGGAAGTATTTCAGCCGCGAGCAATTTTTATGATATTCAGCCTTCTTCCATATCGAGACAAATAGCCGTACTGGAAAAAGAACTGGGGGTGAGATTATTAAACCGAAATACACGAAATTTGGGGCTAACGGAGGCCGGAAGGAAATACTTCGAATATTCCCAAAGAATAATTTCTGAGATTGACTCGGCGAAAAGAGCCGTTAGCGATTTGCAGGATAAACCTCGGGGTGTTCTTCGAGTGAGTTTGACCGTTGGATTTGGTGAAATGGTGATCTTACCGCTAGTCACTAGGTTTATGGAGAAATACCCGGAAATAAAGTTGGAGCTTGAGCTCACTGAACGTGTAGTGGATATGGTCGATGAAAATATCGATATCGCGGTTAGAAGCGGACTGCTGCATGACTCTAATCTGGTTGCGACACATCTGCAGGATAATAATTTTATACTTTGTGCCAGCCCGAGCTACTTGAAAAAATACGGCGTACCTCTGTCATCAAATGAATTAATAGATCATACGTGTTTATGCTATGGATTCGCGGGTTGGAAAGAGTGGTATCTGTTGAGCGATGCCGCACAGCCAATCCCCTTGTCTAATCGCATCACGATAAACTCTGTTAATGGTCAAAAGCAACTGATCATCAATGATTCCGGTATCGCGCTTATCCCACGCTGGGCGGTTAAAGAAGATGTTAAGCAGGGAAGATTATCGGTCATCATGCCTTCACTGACTTTTAGCCCATCTGAAAAGTTAACCTCAACTTATGCCATTTATCAAAATCGGGAATTTGTTTCACCCAAAATAAGAGTTTTTTTAGATTTTATAAAACAAGAGTTACTCCCGTAAAATCCATAAAAACGTATCTAATGGAATGGGTATCGCATGCTCTTGTGCCGAAGATATAGTAGAATCCAGTCTCATTTTTTCATTTTCTTGGTTGCCAGCTTATTGTGATATTTTGCATTTGAAATGAATGTGAGTAAGAGGGTATAGCGTAATTCAATCATTTGTTGCCAAGTCTTTTTGGCCAGATGCCCTCGCCATAATGCAACCGAGTATATTTACCCATAAAGACCTGCAGCTCTAAATCATCTAGAGCTAGGCCGCGGAACAGTCATGACAGATAAAGCCACACCTAAACCAAAAGCTACACCGAAAAAAGCGCCAAAACGAGCGCCGGTTAAACGAGTTTCAGCTGCTAAAGGCGCTAAAAAATCGACAAAGGCAACACCCAAAAAACCATCATCGAATAAAACCACTTGGGGCCGTAAATTGTGGTCTATCAGTTGGAAACTAGCAGTCATTGGCGCGGTGGCTGTTGCAGCCTATGGCATCTATTTAGATCAAATTATTGCACGTAAATTTGAAGGACAAAAGTGGCACCTACCGGCGCAAGTGTTTAGTCGCTCGATGGCATTGTATCCTGGAGCGGCCGTGAGTCATGGTCAACTGATGTCTGAGCTTAAGTTACTCGGTTACCGTAAAGTGGCTAATCCGCGTCAAGTGGGTGAATTCTCCGCCTCTAAAACCAAAATTGATCTTTGGCGCCGACCTTTCTTACATCCTCAAGGTGATCAAGCAGAACAAAGAGTGATGCTCACCTTTGACTCGAATGGTGTGAGCTCGGTGACGAGAAGTAGCGACAAACGCCATTTAGCCGTGTTTCACCTAGAGCCGGTTTTATTGGACCGAATGATCACCGGTGATGGCGAAGACCGGTTATTTGTGACAAAGGCAAAGATGCCACATTCGATTATCGATGCACTTATCTTGGTTGAAGATCGCAGTTTTTATGAACATCACGGCGTCAATCCGTTTGCGATTGTACGTGCTGCTATGGTCAATATTAGTGCTGGACGAACGGTACAGGGGGGCTCAACTCTCACTCAGCAACTAGCGAAGAACTTCTTCCTGTCGAGCGAGCGTTCGATTATCCGTAAACTGCGCGAAGCACTCATGGCGATTATTATCGATTTTCGCTATCAAAAAGATGAAATACTCGAGGCTTACCTCAATGAAGTCTACATGGGACAAGATAAGTCTCGTGGAGTACACGGTATGGGGCTGGCATCGCAATTCTATTTCGGCCGCCCAATCGCTGAGCTGACAATGCCACAACAAGCCTTTTTAGTCGCAGTGATTAAAGGACCATCCTACTATAACCCTTGGCGTTATCCCGAGCGGGCACAGAAACGACGTGATTTGGTATTGCGCTTGTTAATGGAGGCGGGTGAACTTAATGTGACGCAGTATGAGGCCGCGGTTGAATCGCCATTAGGCTTGAGAAAATCAAATAAACCAGTGCACCAAAAACTGCCGGCATTTTTTGCTGTGGTTAGGCATGAATTAGCAACGCGATATGGTGATGCACTTTTACAACAATCAGGGATTAAGGTGTATACCACCCTGGATCCTATGGCGCAGGAAGCCGCTGAAAAAGCGGTTAAACAAACCCTTGAACAGCTAGGTAAAAACAACAAGTCCTTACAGGTCGGCATGGTGCTTACTGATAAATATTCCGCCGGTATTGCCGCCATGGTTGGCGATAAAGTGCCGAGTTACCAGGGCTTTAACCGCGCCGTTGAGATCCGTCGACCAATAGGCTCTTTAATCAAGCCGTTTGTTTACGCCACCGCCCTCAATCAACCCGATAAATACACACTTGCCACTCCACTAAAGGATCAGGCAATTACCCTTAAAAATGGTCAAGGCAAAACCTGGTCACCACAAAATGTGGATAAAAAATTCCGCGGTCAAGTGCCTTTGCTGACAGCCTTTAAAAAGTCGATGAACGTACCCACGGTTAATCTTGGTATGGCAATAGGTGTGGCAGGCGTTGCAACGACGCTCGATCGCGCTGGTTGGAAAGATAAGATCCCAGAGTATCCGTCAATGTTACTCGGTGCGGTTAATGGTTCGCCCTTAATGGTGGCGCAAGTCTTTCAAACCATCGCTGATAATGGTCGCTATCGCCATCTAAATTCAGTGACCACGGTATTGGATGCTAACAACCAGCCGCTGGTAGCATCAAGACCTAACGCCACTCAAGCTATTCCAGCAGCGAGTAACTACTTGGTTAAATATGCGATGACTCAAGTGGTAGAAGCTGGCACCGCTAAACGTTTAGGCAATGCTTTTCCGCGTACCACTCTCGCGGGTAAAACCGGTACCAGTAATGATTCCAGAGACTCTTGGTTTGCTGGTTTTGATGAGCGTAATGTCGCAGCTATTTGGGTGGGGCGAGATGATAATGGAAAAACTAATCTCTATGGTAGTAGTGGCGCGATGGCGGTATACCAAGCTTTCTTGAAGAATCGTCCACCTCTGAGCTTGCGGATGGCGCCAGTCGATGGCGTGGTACAGGGTTACTTTGAACGTGATACCGGAGTGGCAAAAGAAGCTGATTGCGGCAATGTCATGCGTGTACCAGCATTGCGGGAGAGTTACCAACCCGCCGCTAATTGCGGCGAGCCATTGCCGTGGTGGAAAAAGCTGATTGGTGGCTAAGTTGGCGAAGTGATGATAGTGAATAGAGTATTTCCTATAGCCGCTTCTTGTACCGCCTTGCGCTAGCTGGAAAGTTTAGCAGCTTGAGATTGATTTAGCTTATCGATATTACTGGCATTAAGTTGTTTGAGTTGTGTTAATGCTAAGTTATTTAACTGAGAAGGGTTTAATTTATTGAGTTGCTGACTATTGAGCTTTTTGAGTTGAGTTACGGGTAACTTATTTAACTCGACAACTGATAGTGAATTAAGTTGAGCGACAGTTAGTACTTTTTTACTGTCTCTTTGCTGAATACCTAAAAATTCAGTTTTGTTTAATCCCCCTTCTAACTGGGCGGAAGGAGTTCCATTTTCAGGCTCTGGGATACTATTTGTTAATTGTGTGGTTAGTTCATCCATTTTGTTCGTTAGTTTGGCAACATTTTCACGCTCAGTTTTTGTTAGTTTTTCAACGCTACTGTCAAGGATCGCATGCGCTTTTTCAAACAAACTATTCACTGACTTTTCTTCTTTATTCATTAAGTTATCTTTTTCGAATAACGTATCTAGCGCCTTATAGATATGGCCTAGCTGTTCTTTCTGTTCAGGTGTCACATGTTTTAGTAATGCATCATCTATGCTGCTTGAAATTTCATCAATCTCTTGAGTGAGCTTACCTTGAGAAGATAAGTTCAATTCACTTTTTGCGGCACTGTTTGATTTAGTTGCTGTAACTTCTAGCTCCTTCTTTTTAATCTCGGTGCTAGGTGGGGTTGAAGTACGACTAATGGCATTGTTTTGGGGGGCATTTTCGTTACTAATTTGCATATTAACTCCATAGCATTATGGCTATAATTCTATGGAGAAAAAATTGTCAAGTACGTAAGCATCTGTAAGCAAAGAGTGTTTAACACTGAGGTGTGTTTTTAAAAAATTAGTTGTTGTTAGCGACAGTCGTTAATTACTTTTTACGTCGTTTCACTTTTACTGGTTTCTGCTGCAGCCAAATATAACAGCCAGTCAATGACATGATAATAAGGGCGATGGCAACTAAGTCCATCAGCCAAGGGCCTAACGCACCGAAGAAACGGCCACTGTGTAGATCGAGTAATACCCGCTCCCAATGCAGGCGACTGGCGCGTATTTGCTCCGCTATGTCATTGCTATCGGTATTATTTAAGGTCTTAACCCAAGGAATAGCGGCAAGAGGTTGAGATTGTGACCAATCAATAAGATCGTTATCAGCGACAAACAGTCCCGATGGTGTTTTTAGCCACAGATTGTCTTGCAACCCAAGTGCTTGTATATGAGAGGGCAAACCTGTCGCGCTATCTTGCGTTTCCAGTAGTTCACCTTGCTGAGACAGCAAGTAGAGATGGCTAGTATCCACAGCCACAATCATCTCGTTATAACTGACAACCGCCAATACGGATGCATTTGCTTCTAGAATTAATTGCTCATCAAGCCACACTTGGTTACCAGCACTAATGAGTTTGTGTGGCGTTTGCTGATAAAGATTAACGTCTTTTGGTGCTTTTACGCCGTAGTAATCAAGCAGCCAGCTTTGTTTTACTTGAGCGGTATCGAGGGAAAGGTGATTACTGTGGTTGATCAGTACGCCTGAAACGGCCATGAAAATGACGAATAAGGTCGAAAAAATACCTATTCTGCGGTGCCAAGGGCGTAATTGTCGTAACAGTTTTACTCTTAAGCTTGGATGTTTTCGCGTCATTCTTTATCTTTTTTAATCACATAGTCGTTTAGATACAGGGCTATTCGAGATAACTTTGTTAACGCTCGAACGGATAACGTTGCGCCTGTTATGCCATCGATATGTGTATCGAGTTGCAAGTCTTGCTTGAGTTTGGCTGATTTAAACTGATCAGTAAAGAAGTCATGCCTGACTTCATCGCCGCGACTTTCTCGATAAACCAGTACTTTTGTCTGGGCAATCGCACTGTCTTTGACATGAATGGCGACGGTGATGGCGGATTCTTTGCCTATTTCATCCATAATCCAAACGCTTTCATTAGCTTGCTGCCAGTAGCGTAGACGCATTTTTTTATAGCTATGGGCGAGGATAGATTCAATTGCTTGTTGAGCGGGTTCGTCAATCCAGAATACTTTAGCTTTAGGCACTTCAGCATTAAAGGCTTGGCTTATAAACTCTTCTGGCTTTTGGTAGGTCCCTCTAGCATTTACTGCAGCGCTCATCAATGAGCAGCTTAATAAGACAGATAATATAACGAGAGGTAGTTTCATGTTGATCTAGCTCATGTGATGGTAAATGTATGAGTGCTCGAATTTGAGCACTCATTTTTAGCTGAGTTTACATTAGAACTGGTAGCCAACGCCTAAGTTAAATCCGTCAGCATCTTTAGCGCCGCCCACTTTTTCATAGTCGGCTTTAAATACCACGTTTTCGTGCAACCAGTAGTTAATACCCACGTTGGTTTGCTCTACTTTAGTATCATCGCTGTTGCCTGCATTGTTGTCATACTCGTTGTAACGAGCAAACACACCAAAGCTTTCGTTGAAACGATATGAAGGTTCAATGTAGTAACCGTTTTGATCATCACGACCTAAGGTTTCTGCTTCTTGACCATCGATATCCCACTGAGCGTATAGTGCTTTAACAGTGAAACCTTTGATAGTGTAGATAGCATGAGCCGTTAACAATGTTGCTGATGCAGTTTCAACACCAGCACGGCCTTGAGTTAGATCTGACTGGTACTGAGCTGTAGCGGCTAATTCTAGACCCGGTACGGCGGTGTACTTAATGCGTGCGGTATAAGCTAAGTCTTCCGCTTTTGCTTTAGACACTTTTTGACGTCCGCCACGAATACTGTATGACTCATCAACGTACAGGCCTGAGGTCACTGCACCATCAAATGCAAGACCTGGAGCTGCTTGAATGTTTAGGTTTAGACCCGCTTCCCACCAAGTGGCTGGCAAGATATTTTTCTCAACAGGGTTACGCTCAACACCGTAAAATGCTGGTGGCTCGTGAGTTTCGTTAATGATACCGACAGGCATTAAGAACAAACCTGCTTTAGCAGTAAACATGTCATTAAAGTCATGCTCAATGTAAGCTTGTTCGAGTTCTACTTCACCGTTTTGTCCTTCACCAGAGATTGAGTGCTCAACTTCTAGCTCAGAGAAAAAGCGTGTGCTGTCATTGAACTCATGGCCAACAAAAAGCACGAAACGATGGAAGTCGAACTCTTTTTTATCTTTGCCAGTTTTGTTATTAGTGATGTTGTTATAGTGAAGTTCACCATAACCACCAATCGTTGTAGCACTCTTAGATTCAGAAGCTGACTCTTCAACAACATCAGCCGTTTTTTCAACGCGCTTCTCAGTTTCATCAAGACGTCTTTCAAGATCTTGTAAGACTTTCTGCTGTTGTTCAATAATCTTACGTAGTTCAGCAGTTTCATCCGAAGCATAAGCCCCTTGAGCCGCAAACATGCTAATTAGCGCAGTAGCAAGTAACGTTTTTTTCATCATCATTCGGTCCCTTTGTTAGAGCGGGTTATAAATTTTGTGAGGAGTTTATCAACTGAGTAACATAATGCAAACTATTCTCATTAAAATTATGATTAAGATCAAGGTTTGTAAATAAACTGTATCAGTGGTCCGTATTTGATATTTGTAATGTTTGATTTTATATCTATTAAAACAGTGGTTTGAGTGTTAGTTGTGGAGGGTGCTCGCTGTTACACTTTTGTTTACGTTACTCAATGTGTGAAATTGATACGCTTGGTTTAAGCTAAACAGATGGAACAAAGGCATAGTAAAAGTAAGGTTTTAGTGATGTTTTGAGCTGTAGATTCTTAAAGTAGCGAATTTTTTGTTAAGGTTTATGGTGATATAAACGTGTTAAAACCTAGACTAATTGGGGGTGTGGGGCCATCATGCTAAGTCATCGGGTGAGTCAATTTTTGATCGTGGTATACAATGCTTGCCCATTTTACAGGCTAACAAGATTGTTGAGTGATTATGTTTCTAAGTTCTTTCTTTAAAAAAACAAACCAGTCTATTTTAATCGCTCCTGAACAGGCTAGTGAGTTTGCTAAAAGCGTTGCACAAGATTTCAATCCTATTCATGACGTTGCCGCAAAGCGCTTTTGTGTACCAGGCGATCTGCTTTTCTCTCTGGTATTGAATGAATACGGTCTTAGCCAAAAAATGACGTTTAATTTTGCCGGCATGGTTGGTGAAGGTGTAAAGCTACAGTTTCCCGTTACCGTAGATGAAGATTTCGATATTCACGATGACAAAGAAAAGTGCTATTTAAACGTACATCGCAGCGGTGATGTTAGACATTGTGATGTTCAGATTGAATCATTTATTCGTAAATATGTCGCATTTTCAGGCCTTAACTTTATGCATATTTTGGTGCCGATGATGAAACAGCGCCAAATGATGATCAACCCCGCAAGGCCGCTAGTTATTTATGAAAGCATGTCTTTTGATTTAACCACGCTCGACTTTACCGAAGTTGAGCTCACGTTAGTGAAGGAAGATTTACAGATCCAAGGTAAGCGTGGCGATGTCACATTAACGTTTGAGCTCCACAGTGGTGACACTTTGGTAGGCACCGGAATTAAGACATTGGTGATGAGCGGCCTACGCCCATACGTTGATGACCAAGCACAGCAGATGTTTGATAAATACGAAGAGCGCCGAATCAGCTATAGCGCTTAGAAAGACAGGCCCGTTATCGGGCATAGCATTCAGACCGATTGATCGCACTAGCGATTAGTCGGTTTTTTGTTTTAGGCTGCTGATTAAATCAGCAGCCAATCGATTGCGGGCTTTTTAGTGATTAAAGTGTGAGTTAGCTCACTTGAGGCTAGCGGTGAGATAACGCATTCTATTTAACCCTATTGATCGTGTTTAGATGCGGTTATTAGTGGATCCGTTCGGATGAAGGTAGCAGGAGAGTAGGGATAAATACCACTTCCAATAAATATGTGCTCAATTCAGAGCAACTATTCAATGGAATTGGTATACCTACACCGACGAGGCAACTTAGTTTCGAGCCCTACTTCACTATATTAATGTATAGCGTAGCGCTCAAATTAAGGACTCTTTCAGGTGCCACATTGTGGTGAGGACTGTTACTGGACGAGCCTCTGGAGAGACTGTGAACAGATAAGCGTTGCAAGCTTTATTTGCCACACAGCGCCGAAGGCGAAAGTGCTAACAGAACATTGTTAGCGCGAAACGCTCAGGCAAAAGGACAGAGGAGAGGATGACTGTGTTAGCTATTATCAACCCGATATTAGTCACTGTCGTTTGCTGCTGCGCCTTTTCTGCCTTTTATTGGGTTAGATAAACCGCTCGCTGCGATCAGCAGCGGCCAACACCAGCCATTTCTTTTCTCCTCCGATTATTAATAACTTTATACCAAGTTACGCTGTTTAATATTCGAGGAACACCATGAATTACCACGCACTACTAGCCGATATCAACGCCATTGTTTGGGGGCCTGTTACCCTTTGCCTACTGGTCGGAACCGGTCTTTATCTCACGATTAGACTTAAACTTATTCAAGTCTTTAAACTCCCGCTAGCCCTGAGTTTGCTGTTTAAACCCGCTACAGGCAAAGGCGACTTAACTTCTTTTGCTGCGCTTTGTACTGCATTGTCGGCCACCATAGGTACCGGCAACATTGTCGGCGTTGCTACCGCGATTAAAATTGGGGGGCCAGGGGCGCTTTTTTGGATGTGGCTCGCCGCCTTTTTTGGCATGGCGACTAAATACGCCGAGTGTATGTTGGCAGTAAAATATCGTACCACCGACGCCCGTGGCAACATTGCGGGCGGGCCTATGTATTACATTGAACGCGGACTCGGCCTTAAATGGCTGGCGAAAATTTTTGCCGTATTTGGTGTCGGTGTAGCATTCTTTGGGATCGGTACCTTTGCCCAAGTGAATGCCATTAGTGATGCCATGACTATCGCCTTTGATGTCCCGGCGTGGGTAACGGCCATTGTGCTGACCTTAATGGTGGCTGCAGTGACATTAGGCGGGGTTAAGCGCATCGCCAATGTGGCGCAAAAGGTCGTACCGACAATGGCGTTAGGTTATGTGTTTGCTTGCCTGTGGATTTTAGTGATGTTTGCCGATCAAATACTGCCTGCACTGCAACTTGTGCTGCACTCGGCTTTTACCCCAATTTCAGCCGCCGGTGGCTTTTTAGGGGCCACAGTGGCGCAGGCGCTGCAAATAGGTATCGCTCGAGGGGTATTTTCAAATGAATCGGGTTTAGGTAGCGCACCTATAGCGGCGGCCGCCGCTAGAACCAATGAACCTGTTGAGCAGGGCATGGTGAGCATGACGGGGACATTTTTCGATACTATTTTAATCTGTACTATGACTGGGCTGGTGTTAATTATCACCGGAGTGTGGAGTGGCGACACTGCCGGAGCAGCAATGACCAGTGCCGCATTTGCCGCTGGTGGCTCAGCTATTATTGGCCAATACGTGGTGACTATCGCACTGGTTTGTTTTGCCTTTACCACTATTTTGGGCTGGAATTATTATGGTGAACGCTGTTGGTATTACCTCACGGGTCACTATTTGGGTGAAAAAGGCGTGAAACTATATCAGTTGACCTTTTTAAGCTTGATTGCCGTAGGTGCTTTTATTCAGTTAGATCTGATTTGGATGTTAGCGGATACAGTCAACGGCTTGATGGCGATCCCAAACTTGATCGCGTTAATTGGCTTAAGGCATGTGATTATTGCTGAGACGGATAAGTACTTTGCCAAGCGTCGCGCTGCTGTGCTTGACGAACTAAAACACTAGGGGCTAAGCACTAATCATTAATCTGGGTTTTAAGTCACTTCACTGCGCGTTTATGGGGAGTAAAGTGACTTATTATGATGTCTCGTGTTAGTGCCGTGGCGTAACGAGTTAAGCATCATTAATTCTACACCGTTCGCTAAATTGCTTAAATAAGTCCTTTATGCAGCCGCATAACGGAATAAAGTTAGCCAAATACCTGTTCAAGTAGGACTTGGCTATCGACAATATAGCTCAATCCTTATAAATTATCCGGCTTACCCTTTTTTACGTTGTAATGGCGTAAAAATCGCTCATATGAGGAATGTTCATGGCTCAACAAGGCTACTCTTTACTGCGTATTATCATCATTGACAGTTTTTGGAAGGGGCAAGTTAATGAGCTTGATTTAAGCGGCCACACGCAGTTAGAGGGAACCAATGGTGCAGGTAAAACTTCATTAATGCGCTTATTGCCATTATTTTATGGCATGCGGCCAAGTGACATTGTCAGCAAGGTTGATCAGGCACGTAATTTTGTCGATTATTATCTGCCACGTGCTTCAAGTATGTTGATCTATGAGTATCAACGTCCCCATGGGCAAACGTGCATGGTACTCGTGTGTAGCGATGGTCGCGGCGCGCAGTATAAATTTATTGATGCGGCTTATAACAGTGAACACTTTATTGGCGATAATCATCAACGTCGATCAATGAAAGAAATTGAAGGCTTTTATCGGCAGATAGGCTGTGACTCAACCAGCTATCTGGCCGTTGAAAAGTACCGTCAAGTGATCCAAAACCTCCGCAGCGGCCGAAAATTAAAAGATGTACGCCAACTGCAAAATCGCTACAGCTTTTGTGAACAGTCTAGTCCGCATATCGATAAAGTGATTAACGGCACCATCGAAAAGAACCTCGATTTTGAAGCTGTGAAACGTATGCTGGTGGCTATCGCGAGTGACTATCTTGCCCGAGGTACAGGGGAAGAGAAAGAGCAAATAAGCCTCAATAAAGAGGACATCAGCAGTTGGTTGGCTGATATTCAAGCGAGCCGTGCGGTACAAAAAGTAGCAGATAAAATTGGCCTGTGGCAGGGTGAATTTAATAGCCTAGATAGTCTATTGAACAAGCTTCAGCACCTGCATTTTGAAATACTAGCCCATCAAGTAAGCCTCAATGAACAACAAGAGACCAGCGCTGAAAAGAAAAGGCAGGCACAACAACAGCTTTCAACTTTGGTACATGAACTAGAAACGACCAAGCAAGCATTGAGTAAGCAGGTGTCTAACTTAAAGGCTGATATCGAGGGCGATCAAAGCCGGATTGATCTACTCGATACTGACAAGATGAAGTATGACGATGATGATGCGGCAAATTATCAGCTGCAAGCAGACAGAGCACCGCATATCCAAGATCAGCTTAATGAGATCAATGCGATTATTAATGCCTTTGAAGGTAATATTAATAAGTTGCAGCAAAAATTTGCCGATCTGATCCAAACATTAAAATTTCAACACCTTCAAGATCAAACCAACAATCAAACCAAAGTCACCAGTATTCGTGAGGTTGCCACCCAAAAGCTCACTAAAATCATTGATGTTGATCGGTTACAAAATCGCGAACTAGAGCAGCAACTGAATGGGCGCAATATTGCCCTGCAGCTGAAGAAACAGCAGCTAGAAAGTGATCTTAAACTAGAGCAGCAAAAATTATCCCAGGTGCAGCTCAATCAAGTGCAGCTCGCCCCAGAGTTGCAGCAAGATATCGAGCAAAACACGCAAGCGTTAAGTGATGCTAAAGATAAACAAAACAGTTTGTATAAAGCGCATTCTCAAGCGCTGCAGCAATATAACGGTCTAATCAAGCGCCGCGATAATCAGTTAGAGAAATATGCTCAAGAAAAACGTCAGTTAGAGGGGCTCTCGACGGAATATGAGCAGGTACGTGCACAGCTTATTCCTGCTGATGGCTCGTTACAGTATTTTCTTGATAACGAAGCACAAGCAGAAAACTGGAAAGATAACATTGGTCGCTTACTGACAAGCGAGCAGTTAACGCGTTGTGATCTAGCCCCTACATGGGTCGGTGGCGACAGTTTTTATGGTCTTTCTCTCGATCTAGCGCCTTTACAGAGCAATGACTCACTGTTTCTCGATGAGATCCAACTACGAGAAAAGTGTGAAGCCTTGGGGGATAAAATAACTGAGCAGGCTGCTCGAATTGAACAGCTCGATGAGCATATTGGCTTATTAACCAAAGAGATCTCTGTAGCGGAAGCTGATTGCGCAACGGCGACGCAGGATCTGACCAAAAATGAACTCAATTTGCAGCAGCTAAATGTGCAAAAAGAGAATTTTGAGGTTAAAAAAGCCGTGGCGATTAAGGCTTATACCGATGCTGTTAATCAGCAACTCAAAACGCTAGAGTCTGAACAGAAACGCTTAGTCAAACAGCAACAACAGTATACAGATGATGCTGAAGAACAGCGCCATGAACTGCATAATCAGCTACTTGAAAAACGTATGGTGGTAGAAGGCGATCGTGATAGCCAGCTGGCATTGCTAGTGGAGGAGAGCACAGAGAGTGACGCGAACTATAAGCAACGTTTAAAAGATCTGAAAAAGCAGCAAAACACCGATCTGGCCAAACTTGATCCAGACGGGGAGGTCGATAAACGCACCACAGAGCGCAAGGCGATAGAGCAAGCGTTGAAGCAGTGTGCTGTGTTTGAGCAAAAGGCACATCACTACCAGCACTTTATGAGTGACCGCTATTGTCATCGTGACGGTTTAGTTGAGCAAAATCAGAATCGATTAGTACAGCAGCGGAGTATTGAGACTCAGCTTGAAGATGCTAACGTGCGACTCAATAGTGACATCACAGCGCTACGCAGCGATATTAAAAAACTGAATGATAAAAAAACCTATGCCGAGGAGTTGCTCAATCAATTAGCGGACAGCCAACGTCACTGTGAAAAGCAGGGCATTGAAGCGTTGGAGTCTGCTGGTCAACCGCATAATCAAGCGGATCTTAGTGTGAGTTTTTGCGCCGATTGGCTCAATCAATTTAAAGTGATTGAAAAACGCTTAGGCGAGCAGCTGAATAAGTTTAACGACGGTTTTAAAAAGAAACATGCCAGCAGCGATCTGTACGATAACTGGCAAAAGCTGGTGGCTGAACACGATAACTTTAGTGCCGCAAAAAGTTTGTTTAAATACCGAGAGCCCATCGTCGAGCTGTTAAGCAGTGCTCAGCAAAAGCAAAAAAACACTTACCAGTTGGTGTCGGTTAACGCCACCATGATCAATGAGTTTTATCAGCATGTTGAGAACTTTGCTAGACAAATTAAAACGATAGGTAAGCAGCTGTCGACTAAGGTAACAGGGCTTGCTCATTTTGACGCGTTAGCAGAGATCAGCGTCACCACAGTGATGAAGCAAGAAGAGTTGGAATACTGGGGATCGTTAAAAGAGTTTTCAAAAGCCTATGATCTATGCCGCGATCAATTAAGCGACGGTGTTGGTGAGATCCCTGACGATCTTGTTTATGCGATGCAAAAATTGGCGACGTACTTGCCTAGCGAAGGTTTTGTATTAAACCACTGCAATCTGTTTGATATTGAATTTACCATCACTGAAAAAGGCCAGGTTAAACATGCGCGTAATGCACGTCAGCTCAAAAAAGTGAGCTCGACGGGTCTATCGTATTTGGCGATGTTGTCGTTGTTTGCAGGCTTGCTTGGGATGCTGCGTGGCGAAAGCCAATTTGGCAGTCAGATCATTTTACCAGTGGATGAGCTGGGTGAATTGGCGGCTGAAAATATTGATCTGTTATTGAAAATGTTTAGTGATAATGACATTCACATTTTATCGGCTTCGCCGTCCACCGATCGTCATATTTTATCCTTATACGACAGACACTATAAGTTGAAAGATAATAAAATTTATCATGCTGAAATCCCGCAGTCGCGCCTCGATGAACTTTTGGCAAACCGAGCCAGTCAGCAACAAACGGCGACCGCTAAGCAGGAGTTATAATGTTTAAACAGACGATTCAAAAACTGCTCACTGGAGAAGTGATTTGCGAAACCGCTTTTGCTGAAGAGTTTACCTACCTTAAAGTCGACAGTGAGTTTGAACGAGTCAGTGATTTTTTGTCAAATCTCGATCGTAACCTAACTTACCTCGACAGTGCGGATGCCTATTACTGCACCTTTATGCAAGTGGAGCAAAGTAATTCTGCCGAGTTGTCAGCGCTGTTTAATGAAATGCGCAGTGTGTTTAGACCGTTAGTTGAATTCTTAGATTTACTGCTGACTGCGACCCAAGCCGATCTGCCCTTGCATGGAAAATCAGTCGTTAATATTAACGCACTATTCGAACCGTTCGAGCAAGATCAAACCTTACGCGATCAACTTAGACGGTTGACCTCGATTAAGCCGTTTAAAACCAATAAAGAAGAAACCAGAGAGCAGCTTGCGACCTTATTTAATAAGCTTGAGGATATGCACTATTTCGTTAGGAAAAACCCCGGTAGTAGTCGTTATTTCGCCACGGCGCGGTTTGATCTTATTTACTGTTTAATTGAGTTTTTAAATGATTCAGAGCAAGTCGAATTGCCGGATGAGCAGACCGAACAACAAGATGAGTTATTGTTCTAATGGCAGGCTTTGATGCAGGACAGGTTGCAGCGCTGCTGAGAAAAATAGGCGCTAACGATGAGCTATTGGCTAACGCTTATGTCTACGGCTCGATAGCGGCAGACAGTCAAGATGGCAAAACCATTTCGACCTTACACAAGGCGGGTCTACTGCGCCCTGATGATGAAGCTGGTGAGTTTAGGGTCACCACAGACTTTAAACGTATGCTTAATCGTTTGATGCGCAAGCAAAGCAGTTATCGTCAGTTAACCGACATGGGCAAGGTGATTGAAGCGCTGGACGAAACGGTGAAAGACTATCAACTGTCGGTACAGGCTAATCATTCTGAAGATGCCGATCTGTTTTTAGAACAACTTGACGATCTGTTATATGAAACCAAAGATGGTTTAAACAATAACCTCGACAATATGCATTACGGTATTGTGAGCCAGTTTGGTTTTGTCAGTAGCCTAGCGAACAAGATAAGACAAAACGAGCGCTACTTGAACCATGCACAGAATCTACTGACCGAGCTGCAACAAATTGATCCAGAAGCTTGTTATGAGTGGATAAACTGGCCGTGTCCAAATGAGTTCGCTCGTAAAATTACCGGTTTTGTCTATTGGTTTAACCAAGTGTTGCCAAGGCTACGTTTCATTATCGACAACATGCGTCTGAGCCTGTTTCGCTTACGTCGTGATGAGAAAAAGGCCAATCAACTGCGCAGCATGGCGCGTTTTTTACGTCAGCACCCTGAGTTTGATCTAAGCGATAATCTGTATGAGCACCCTGAATTGCCTGAGGGCTTAAAATTAGCCCCGGCGATGGCGCTTAAATCTTATGTTGATACGCGTAATACCGCGTTAGAAGCACCGCTTATTCAGTTAGTTCAAGCCTTGCGAAAGCAATCTATGGCTCAGGATATGAAGGAGCGAGAGACTGCAGACATTGAGCTTAAGCCGATAGAGCGAGTGCGCTATCAAAGTGACTTTTTTGATCTGCAAGCTGAATTGCTGTTTGAGCAAGTCATTACGACTAATGCCCCCATCTCTGCCTTAGTATTTTGGCGACAAGCACAGAATGATTGGCAAGAAAATGCTCATAGCATCAAGCCAAAAGCCTGGATTGAATTGGTGTTTAGCTGCTATTGCAAGCTAACCAATGAACAACAAACCGCGTTTAGCATCAATATGAAAGGGGTCCAACTTGCGGGGACATCCGATAACTTCAGCTACCACGATGTGGTGATCGGCTTAAATTAATCGCTGTGCTCTCTATTGCGGTTGTTCAATTTGTAAGAGTTTGAATTTTATCCATCTGAATAAAGTAGGTCTTCATCAGCATGGATGTAAGGCAAAGCCCCAGGGATGGGGTTACGGCGGCCTTGCCGATGAATGACAGCAGTGCTAAATAAACAACGTTTGAAAATCGCGCTTTGAATATAGGTTATGTATGCAAAAAGGCTTGTTTAACGATACCCAAAAACTGCTGCGTAAATATTCTGCAGGTGACAAGATTCCAAGTTAAAGAGTATTTAAAACGCCTAAAGTCGGACTATGATTTTGGTGTGTTTTCAGCTGGCTATTTCACTTACGCCATCGCTGATAAAATACGGCTCATTAATAAAGTTAAACAGCAGTTGGACGCGCATCTTGAGTTTGACCCCTATCCAGAACCACAAAGTCGACATGACAATTCAAAGACCGATAGAAATGAGAAGTTAAATAGCTACCCTGTTAGCCGTGACTTTATTCTCATTAACAGCATCAATGGTTTGAAAATCAACAAACAACTGATAGCTAAATCGCCATTTTCTTCATTGGGACTGTCAATAAAAGCTGACGAAATCGACAGTATTGAACACCCATACATCGTGCTGGTGGAGAACCTGACATTAATGGCTAACTTGGCGCAGCTCATCCTACCAGAGGCTTTAAAAGATGCATTGTGGGTATACCGTGGTGACGTAAAGCCCAGCCAGCAAACCGGAACTGCCTATCAATTTTTTAGGCGTTGGCAACATAACGCCAGCTATAAACTGGTCTGTTTTAGCGATTTAGACCCAAAGGGCATTGAGATCGCTTACACCAGCCAAGCGGATTACTGGTTGTCACCAGCAGATTGTGAGGCGGCGATAGCGATTACAGTAGGGTTAGAAGGAATTGAGCAAGAGTGGCATAACCAAAACGAAGCACGTCTTTATTTGGGCCGTCAACAGCCGTTACCCGCTCAATGTCAGTTGGCTTTATTGTTAATGAATCAGCAACATCTAACACTGAAGCAGGAGCATATGCTAAGTCATCATTTGCCGTTGCAGCTATTTGCTTTGTAGACGAAGGTTGTCTATTAACCGTCATTTGTTGAGATGTTCTTGCGATAACTATCCTCTCCTTGAAGGCTCCTTAAAGACGTTATCATTATTGATTAGCGTTATAGGGCTGTATGGTTCGGCATCACCTCAGTATTAAGCTGCAACATTTGCTAGCGATGTAATCGGCGCTAAAGTGTGCGCCAAGTCGCTGCTCGAGTATAAAATAGACTGGTAATCACTTTATATAAAACTGCCTAACACCACAGGGTAGTGACTTAGTTTGCTTGCTATGGTATTGGTAGTTTTTAGCTCTGCGATCCGTGCTCTTTCAGGTGGTTTAAACTGCTTTTTTTTGAAAGAAAAATAAGTCAGTGTTGTGTGAATGTTGCCTCTGTAGGTATTTTCTTGGGTTACTTGTATTTTTTGAGGGTTTTTTTTGATTTTATACAGTGCTTTAGTGTAGGTATTCTAATTTGTTATAAGTTTGTTTTGTAAAGTAATTCGGTGTTTTTTATTGAATTTATTGCCAGCATGTTTCACTATCCTAACCACAAATAGGCGACTAGTACTAAGTCGTCATGATTGAAGGCAATAGAAGACATGCGATAAGACATGTCGAATATAAGGCAAGTTAATGACTAAATCACTTTCAACGCGGATCTTTATGGGTCTGTTTACCGGTCTGATCCTCGGATCGATTATTCAATATTCTCTCGCAGATATCAGCTTCTTTACTGGCACTGTTGTCGATATCGCCTCTGGCGCTGGCACCATGTTTGTCAACATGATCATGATGTTAGTTGTACCGCTGGTTTTTGTTTCCATTGTATGTGGGGTTTGCGAGCTTAAAGATCTCAACAGTTTTGGTCGCTTGGGCGGAAAAACCTTTGGCTTCTATATCATCAACACGTTAGTGGCCATTTTTGCGGCTTTGACGGTAGCCTTGTTATTGGCTCCGGGTAAAGGGGTTGATATGTCTAGCAATGGTGGCGTCGATATTGTCGCAACTGAGTTACCAAACTTAGTTCAACTTATCGTCGGCATTGTACCGAGCAATCCAGTCGCCGCCTTTACGTCAGGCAATATGCTGCAAGTTATTTTTATGGCTCTGCTGCTGGGGGGGGTGATTAAGTCGCTTGGCGAGACAGCTAAAAGTGCAGTCAGTGGCTTTCAGGTTGCTAACAACATTATGATGAAGTTGATTAGCGTGGTGATGCAGCTTGCACCAATCGGTGTGTTTGCATTAATGCTTAAACTCGGTGCAACACTTGAAGCTGCCATATTTGGTAGCGTGCTTGAATACCTAGTGGTGATTTTAAGTTTGCTACTCTTCTGGATTTTTGTGGTATACCCATTTGCGGTAAGCATGTTTACGCCTGTATCGGCGAAAGAGTTCCGCAGTAAGACCCGTGAACAGATCCTGTTTTCACTATCAACGGCAAGTTCAAATGCAACAATCCCAGTGACGATGCGCACCCTGACCGAAAAGCTTGGCGTTAATCGTGCTGTTGCTGGATTTGGCGTTCCGCTCGGTGCCACCATGAACATGGGCGGGGTATCGATTTACATCACTATTGCTATTTTCTTTGTCGCAAACGCGTTTGGTGCTCCCATCGGCATGGATCAGCTTCCTGCACTACTGTTTAGTATCTTCTTGCTCTCTGTTGGCGCTGGTGGCGTTCCTGGAGGCGGAATGGTGATGATTGGTGTGCTTATCCATCAGATGGGTTTACCAGTCGAAGCATTTGCTATTGTTGCAGCGCTAGACCGCTTAATCGATATGGTACTGACCTCATGTAACGTAGTTGGTGATACCGCAGTGCTGACTATTGTTGATGAGACAGAAAAGCGTGCTGAAGCTAAATTAGCGACAGTTTAAAACACGATGATCCTAGACTAACTAGCATAATGGTCTAAACAAAAAAACTCGCCTAATATGGCGAGCTTTTTTGTGGTCATAATGCTTTAGGCTAAACACTATTTATCTTGCTTAAGTCGTCGACTTAACGCGCTTTGGCTAATGCCGAGCATTCTTGCTGCTGCAGTTTGGCTATTGGCTGTGCGGCTCATGGCTTCATTTATCAGTGCGTCGCCCATCTGCGCTAATGTCGGCAGCTCTTTTGGAAAAACCAACTGGCATTTATCATCGGGAGCGGCTTTATTGAGATTTATGGCTTCCATAAAGGGGGTAATGTTGAGTTGAATACCATCGCTTCTGCTGACCGCATCAAACACCATTCCCTTAAGTTCGTGTAAGTTTCCAGGAAACTCATACTCGGCTAATTGTGCGGCAAGGCTGCTGGGTTGTTGTGGTCTAGACAAGTTCATCTCATCCGCTGCCAGGGTGATGAAGTGATTAATCAACATGAATAGGTCGAGCCGACGTTGCCTTAATGGTGGCAGCTTTATGGTGTGAGATCGTAACCGGTATAGGAGATCGTTTCGAAACTTGCCGGCTTTGCTTAGTGCGAGCAGATCATGCTGTGTCGAGGTGATGATTTTACACAGTACGGGATAGGCTTTATCACTGCCAATTGGATAGTATTGTTTATGCTCAATCACATCGACCAGCTTTGCTTGTGCTTCTATCGGTAAATCACCAATCTCATTCAAATACAGTAAGCCTGATTGCACTTGATGTAATACACCCGCTTGCGCGCTGACTTGGCCATTTTCGAGGGTCTTGATCTGCCCAAATAGCTGCAGTTCAAACGCAGAGGTGCTTATTCCTACAAGGTTCACATTAACAAATGGCGCGTCAGGGCAACAAAGTAGATGGCCTGATTTGGCGAATTCATCCTTGCCGGTGCCGCTTTCTCCTTGGATCAGGATTGGCTCAGGGCTGGGTGCAACGGCTTCAAAGTAACGGAACTGGTCGATCAAGGAGGGCTCGCAAGTCAGAATATTATTGAACGCTTCGGGCTGACTTAAGGTTTTACTTAGAAAGCTCTCTTTTATTCTTAAATAGTTGCGTTCCAGACCGACAACCTCTAAGGCACGACGAACGGTTCTGGCCAGATCATTAACATTGTCGGTTTTAATGAAATAATCGTACGCGCCATGTTTAATGCAGCGGACTGCGGTATCGACTTCATTAACGCCAGTGACAATGATGACCCGTGTATTAGGGAACGCATTGCGGATCATATCCAACAGCTCTTCACCGGAGTGAAATGGCATCGTCAGATCCAGTAACACCAAAGCGTAGTCACTCACCTCAAGACGGTTCATCACTTGTCTGCTGTCAACACAGGTATCAATTTTTGCTTCGGGTACTAACCGATTGAGCGTAATTGATAAGGTGCGCAACCAAGATGCTTCATCGTCGACAAGTAGGATATTTCTGGCAAGTTTCACGTTTGAGACTCCAATGGAAAACGAAGGGTAATGACCGTACCTTGGCCAATACGTGATTCAATCTGCATATCGGCTTTATGTTCTTTAATAATGCGGCTGCAAACGGATAAACCTAGACCACTGCCACCATTGGAGCGTCTGGTGGTGAAAAATGGCTCGGTGATCCGTTGCAGTGTTGCTCTGTCCATTCCTTGGCCTTTATCTATCACGGTTAGGCAAGCAAATTGCTCCTCTACGCTGGTCTTTATCAAGATATGCTGGTCATGCTCATAAGTCTCGGCATCAAGTTCAATGGCATGGCAGGCATTTTGAATCAAATTAATCAGCACTTGGTTGAGTTGCTGTGCATCACCTTTAATGATTGGGCTTGGATTGTGCAGTTCAGTGGCGACATTCAAGAGTTTTATTTGGTTAGCGGTTAAGCGTAAAGATACCAGCACCACTTCATTAAGTGCGATAGCTTGATATGCATCGGTGAGCGTTGGCAAAGCGTAACGCTTTAGGTCACTTACGATGCGGCTAATTCGCCCGGCGCCTTCAAGGATCGACTGACTACTCAAACTGAGTTCTGCCATGGCGGATGTAGGTTCTAGGCCGGCAATATTCCAAAATGGATTTTGTTTTTGATAGCTATCAGCGGCGCTTGAAAGGTCGGTAAGGGCATCATTAATAAAGGCAATGGAGTGGACGATAATACCGGTGGGATTATTAATTTCATGCGCGATACCCGCAGATAGCTCGCCTAGTGAGGCCAGCCTACTGGCTTCGTTATTGGCTTGGCGCAGCCGCTGCTGTTCTGTCGTTTCTTCAAGCAAGATAACCGCTTGATTATCACCGATAGGATGCAGCTGTAACTGCCAATACTGATTTTCAATCATCATATCTGCAATGGTCGATTTATCCGTATCGAGTGCTTCAATCAAGGTTGGGTAAAGTGTAAAAGGTTGACCATCTTCATAGTGAAACAGAGGATTACTCAGCAGCTGGTTATTGTCGTTGCTCCATAAGCACTCACCCTCTCGATTAAATAGAGTGACCCCATGAGGAATACCATCTAACACCGATTGGAACTGTTTAGAGAGATTAGATATAGCCGTTTCTGCTTTTTTTCGCTGTGCTAACTCAAGGTTTAGCGCTGTGGTGCGTCTGCGTAAGTTCAGACTGATGTAACCCGTCAGTAACATGCCTATCGCAGAGATAAGGCTGACGAAAATAGCCAACGACAGTATTTTCTGTTGGGCAGAGTTAAGATCCACTTTCTCACGGCCAGTACCAAACCACTTATTGACGAGACGGTCATATTCTCCTGACAGTTTTAGCTGCCTTAATGCATCATTAATTTTATCCATTAACACAGCATTTTTATGGTTGCTTATAAAATTAAACGCGCCGTAAATGAGTGGGTCGCTAGAACTACGAATTGAGGGATATAAAGGCATTAATCGTCTTGCGACAAAGTTTTCGGCAATCACCACATCGACTTTGCCTTTTATTAATAGCTGAAAACCCGTTTCATAAAGATCGACATCGACTCTTTTAAAATTTTGCAGTTTTCCCGATATGTACACATCGACACAAGCGCCTTTTTTGATGGCGACACGTTTCCCTTTTAGGTCGTTCCAGCCGTCAATAAATGACTTTCCTTGCAGGGTGTAGGCTTTTGCATGGGTGGCATAAATGGGATCTGATTGGCTGAGATCGCGATCGATCGTCACCGGACTCACCACGGCAATCACATCAATCAATGATTCAGGATTGTGTACATCGGCAAGTAATTGCTGAAATGTCTTACGTCTAACGACGATGCGCTTGCCTATTAGTTGACCAATCCTATCCATCAATTCCAGGTTAAAGCCCTGTTCGACGCCATTATTACGCCACTCTAGCGGAGCTGTTTTTGAGTGAACTCCAAAGACAATACTTTGCTTTTCATGGGGGGCTGCGGCCTGTGCAATGAGAGGGAGAGTCAAAAGACTGAGAGTGCAGAATAAGTTAACTAATATTTTCATAAGCCAATTTTAGCATGCGCTTATAGAGCATAACTGTGCTGAGATTCTCGCTTTAACTACCTATTTACATATCGTTTGGCTATACATCACCTTCGGTGTTCAGCTTTATGCACTCTATTTAGCTACGCAGAGGTTTCTATTGTCTATCATTAACTAAAATAGTTGGGTGCTGTCGGCATTGATGTGTGAGCGGGATAACATAGAGTTATGCATTTTTGCATAACTGACCATGCAGTTATGCATCTTTGCATGAGGTGATTTACAGGCTGTGATCAAGTGTTCAGTTTAGCGTTGTTATCACGGGATTCAGTTGAGCAACGCCTGTATCAGCCGCAATATAGTGATGAATTTAAAAATTAACGACAACACTTTTGATTGTCGAAATTATAGTGATGACTTTTGTTCGCTGCGATGCAGTTGGGTAAAGGTGAGGATTTGAGATGAAAAACTTTAAAAAAGCAGTGTGTATTGCCACACTTCTCGGCTCAACAGGCTTTATGGCAAGTGCGATTGCCGCTGACAACTTGGCAGAATTCCACGGTGAAAACCAAGAGTGTGATAGCTGCCACATGCCAGATGGTGAACTATCAAACGATAGCTTAACTTTCGAGAACGCTCAGTGCGTATCTTGTCACGGCACGCTAGAAGAAGTCGCTGAAGAAACCAAACATGAGCACTACAATGCCCATGACTCTCATTTCCCAGGCGAAGTGGCTTGTACCTCTTGTCACAGCGCTCACGAAAAATCGATGGTCTACTGTGATTCTTGCCATAGCTTCGATTTTGATATGCCGTATACAAAGAAATGGGAACGTAACGAACCTAGCATCAAAGAGTTGTTGAAAGACAAGTCTGAGCGTCAAGCAGCACTCGCTGCAGCGCCTCGTGATACTGTAGATGTTGTTATTGTTGGTTCTGGTGGTGCTGGTTTCTCTGCTGCCGTCTCTGCGGTTGATAACGGCGCTAAAGTCATTCTTGTTGAAAAAGAGCCCGTCATCGGTGGTAACGCTAAGTTAGCCGCAGGTGGTATGAACGCCGCTTGGACTGATCAGCAAAAAGCCAAAGGTATTAAAGACAGTGTTGAATTGATGGTTAAAGACACCATGAAAGGTGGCCGTAACTTAAACAATCCAGCATTGGTTGATGTACTTGCATCTCACTCTAAAGCTTCAGTTAACTGGTTGACTGGCATGGGTGCTGATTTAGATGACGTTGGCCGCATGGGTGGCGCATCAGTTAACCGTTCTCACCGTCCAACGGGTGGCGCTGGTGTAGGTGCTCACGTTATTCAAGTGCTTTACGATAATGCTGTTAAGCGCGATATTGATATGCGCATGAACACTCGCGGTATTGAAATCCTAAAAGACGATGAAGGCAATGTTAAAGGCCTACTCGTTAAAGGCATGTATAAAGGCTACTACTGGATCAAAGCAGATGCTGTTGTATTAGCAACTGGTGGTTTCGCTAAGAACAACGAGCGTGTAGCAAAACTTGATCCTAAGTTAAAAGGCTTTATTTCAACTAACCAACCAGGTGCTACTGGTGACGGTATCGATGTTGCGGAAAATGCAGGTGCAGCTACGGTTGACCTTCAGTACATCCAAGCTCACCCAACACTTTCTGTTAAAGGTGGTGTGATGGTGACTGAAGCTGTACGTGGTAACGGTGCAATCTTGGTTAACCGCGAAGGTAAGCGCTTCGTCAACGAAATCACTACACGTGATAAGGCTTCAGCAGCTATCTTGAACCAAACTGGTAAGTCTGCGTTCCTAATCTTTGATGACTCAGTCCGTAAGTCACTAAGCAAGATTGATAAGTATATCGGTCTAGGTGTTGTACCAAGTGCTGATTCGCTAGTTAAGCTTGGCAAGTTAGAGAACATCGATGGAAAAGCACTGACTGAAACTGTCGCTCGTTACAACACCCTTGTGACTAGTGGTAAAGATACTGACTTTGCACGTCCAAACCTACCTCGTGCATTGAACGAAGGTAACTACTACGCAATTGAAGTGACTCCTGGTGTTCACCACACTATGGGCGGCGTGATGATTGATTCTAAGTCTGAAATTATGGACGCTAAGAAGCAAGTTATCCCTGGTCTATACGGCGCTGGTGAAGTGACTGGTGGTGTTCATGGTGCTAACCGCCTAGGTGGTAACGCAATCTCTGACATCGTCACCTTCGGTAGAATGGCTGGTGAGAACGCAGCTATCTATTCTAAGAAAAAATAATCTTAGAAGTGTTAGTCAGGTAAGAGGTTACTTTTAAGGTTCCCTTTAAATTGAAAGCCTTCATCTTATGGATGAGGGCTTTTTTGTATCTGCGGATACGTCGTCTACTTTGTAATGTATCAAGCTGCGCTTGATCAAAATCGTGGTGCTTCGCCCACACTGCTAATGCATCAGACTGCGTCTGACCAAAGTCGTGGGATTCCATCCCACACCCGAATCAATCAAACTTCGTTTGATAAAGGTCGTGAGCTTCCAGCTCACACTCGGCCAAAAGGGGATCAACAGCAATCCCCTCTTGGATCACCCGTGCCGCCCCGACGAAGTGGTCTCCCTTATACTTATTCGAAATAGCCTAACGCTTCCGATGGGACATCCTGTCCCGCGAAAGCTATGCCCACGTCCGTGTGGGCATTACGGCTATTTCTTCAACGTACTTCGGCAACTTCGATGGGGAATAGGTGTTTTCTGTTATCTAAGGGGTCACATGGAAGTAAGTGTTTTAAAATAGAAAGTACAAATGGCGTGAGTTTGAGTATTTTTACCTAGTACGGATATCGTCGCGGCGATCAATGAAAGTATGCCAAGCCCGATCTTTCAATATGGAATTGTAGTGTGTCGCAAGATTATTACTTGTACTATACATTTTGCTTCTTACAAGCTAATGGATACCGAAAATGTTAAAACTTTACAAGTATATGTCTCAAGAAGTAGCTCTGAAATTTATTAAAAATCCAGTACTTAGAGTTACCCCTAATTGGGCGTTAAATGATCCATTTGAGAGTAAGTTAGCAGTCTCTACAAGTAAGCACTTGAATAGTCTTGATGCCAATACAGAACGTAGTAAACGTCTTGAGGATTTTATGGGACTTCATGGCATCGTCTCACTATCAGAAACTGCTGACAACTTGCTTATGTGGAGTCATTACGCTGATGAGCATAAAGGTGCTGTCGTTGAGTTATTGATTGACGAAAGAGCCCCTTTTAAAACATTTAATATAACAGGTTGCCCAGCGTCCTCAGATGCAACTTTTAGTAAAGTAAACTACCGTAAACGAAGAAACTATCCAATTGGTGATACGGCAGATCCATTGGAATCCATTAAAAAACACTATTATCTAACTAAATCAGATGAATGGATTTACGAAAAAGAGCATCGTTTTATCTTTCCCGTGACAGAGATTAGTAGCGCAAAACTCTCTCCTGATGAAATGAACATGTACCCGAGCTTTAAGCCTGAGAGCGATGACTTAACTCATATTTATTCATTATCAGCAGAAGATAAGGTGAATTTATGGGGAAGCTCGCAGCAAAAAGGATCAATGTTTTTTGCTGAAATTCATCCAAAATCGATTGGGCGAATACTTATAGGATGTAATGCAGATCTGGCTTTGTATAAAGAATCTATGATTGAAGCCGAAGAGAGTAACCCATATAGAACGTTTGCCTGTTCAGTGCTTAATAAATTCCAGGGCGTAGAGATATCTAGATTACACGATGAAAGGTTTGAACTGTTCTTTGAATCGCTAGAGGATAAAGTCTATGCCGACTAAAAGGCTGTTAGAAATAGAATTATCTAAACATTAGAATTTGTGATGTCAGGGGGGAAATCTTCTGTAATACATAACTTAATTTTTCTACTTGAGCTAACAGATAACACCCTTTCCCCATCGGAGTTGCCGAGGTTATTGAAGGAAATATCGTGATTGAGGCATGGATGCCGAGATAGCCTTAGGTGAGCCATGGATGGCGAATATGAGGCGATAGATATTTTCGAAAATGACTGAGGGTTAACAACTTCGTCGGGGCGTCATGGTGGATGCAAGGAGGATAAGGACGAGCAGTCCTCCTTGCCCGGGTGTGGGATGGAATCCCACGACCTTTATCAAGCGGAGCTTGATTGGCTCTATAGTACAGGCGAACCCTGATACCTTTCAGCTAAGTAGCTAATCTTGCAAGCGAGCCACAAAAAAAGCGCAGTCCCCGAAAAGGAACTGCGCTTTTTTAATCTACTGGCGTTGTACTAAAACAACGTCAATTTAGATCGTTGGCTCTTCACTGTAATCTTGAGTGTGATATTCAAGACAAACGTCAACTTCGTTGGCTGAGCCTAAGATCACTGCAACACGCTGGTGGATCGCTGTTGGTTGAATATCCATAATGGTCTCGTAACCCGTAGAGGCCTTACCGCCTGCTTGTTCAACTAGGAACGACATTGGGTTAGCTTCGTACATCAAACGCAATTTAAACGGCTTGTCAGGGTTCTTATTGTCAGTTGGGTAAGTGAAGATACCGCCACGACATAACACTCTATGCACATCACCGACCATGGCTGCTATCCAGCGCATGTTAAAGGCTTTTTCACGCGGACCAATAGTGCCTAACAAAAGGTCACTGATATAGGTCTGCATTGGCGCTTCCCAGAAACGCTGGTTTGACATATTAATCGCAAACTCAGCAGTATCTTTACTGATGTTCATCGCAGGATCAGTTAACAGGTACTCGTTAGTGTCAGGGTTTAGGGTAAACAACTGCACCCCTTTACCTGTTGTTAGCGCCAACATGGTTGATGGGCCGTACAGCACATAACCGGCAGCAACTTGCTTACGACCTGCTTGTAAAAAGCTCTTTTCTGAAAACTCGCCAGCGGGTGCAGGTAGTACTGAGAAAATAGTGCCGACTAATGAGTTGATATCGATGTTTGATGAACCATCAAGTGGATCAAAACACACTAGATACTCACCGTTAGCATCGGCATCAACGACGTAATCTTCCTCTTCAGACGCAATGCCACGTACTGTACCGTCAGCTTTTAGCGCATCTTTGAGCATATCATTGGTGATGATATCCAGTTTCTTTTGGGTTTCACCTTGAACGTTCTCTTGTTCAGTTGCGCCCAGAATGCCGGCTAAAGCACCGTGGCGAACGGCATGGCTGATCTCGATTGAGGTTTCAGCTAAGGTCAGGATCAGTTTTTCAAGAGAGGGAGAAATCGCTTGCGATGTCAGGTTTTCAGCCAGAGTCTGCATGTTGTTTCCTATGACAATTTAATCACACTAAATTGAGTTAGAGATTTGAGGGTTTAAACTTATTATTGTCGGCGATGATACCTGAGAATGGCAGTTTTTTCAGCTGTAAAGCACACGCGCCTGTGCATATTGTGTGCATTGTTTTTGTTTTAGTGATGATTGAGGCACAATGTAGGCGAATTTTCAGTCAAAGCACGTTTTAACAACGTGTTATCCAAGGAATAATAATGAAAAAAAATTGGATGAACTTGCTGCTTGCTACTCTCCCTATGGTGATGGCATCGTCGGCAGTTGCACAATCTGCAGCATTAGCGGGCGGTGATACTCCGCTCACTATCGAACGTATGTATGCTTCTCCTGCACTTGCGGGAACCAGTCCTCGTGGACTTAAGTTATCGCCAGACGGTAAGCGGGTAACCTATTTAGCGGGTCGTAAAGATGATCAACACCTTTATGACCTATGGCAGATGGATGTGGCCAGCGGTAAGCAGAGTTTATTGCTTGATGCTGACAAGCTGGTAGCGGGCGAGTTATCGGATGAAGAAAAAGCACGCCGAGAGCGCCAACGCATCTATGGGCAAGGGATCATGGAGTACTTCTGGGCTGATGATAGCCAAGCTATCCTTATTCCAGCATCAGGCCTGCTGTATTATTTCTCCGTTAATAGTAACCAAGTCAAACTGCTTAATACCGGTGAAGGCTTTGCAACGGATGCGAGGTTGTCTCCTAAGGGCAATTTGGTCTCTTTTGTGCGTGAGCAAAACCTGTATGTGCTTGATCTCAAAACCGAGAAAGTGACTGCGCTAACAACCGATGGCGGCGGGGCAATCAAAAATGCCATGGCTGAATTTGTCGCGCAAGAAGAGATGGGCCGTATGACAGGCTATTGGTGGTCACCGGATGAGTCGGCGATTGCTTATACCCGCATTGATGAGTCTGGCGTGGAGCTGGTGACGCGCAATGAAATTTATGCAGATGGCATCAAGCTGACTGAGCAACGTTACCCTTATGCGGGTAAAAACAACGTTAAAATTGAACTTGGCGTAGTGTCGCTTAATGACAAAAAGGTCGCTTGGGTTGATTTAGGCAAAGAGACAGATATCTACCTGCCGCGGGTTAAGTGGTTACCTGATAGCAAGCAGTTGTCGTACCAATGGCAAAGTCGTGATCAACAATCACTCGATTTAAGAGTGGTCAATATTGATGACATCAAGCGCAATAAAAACTTAGTGCAAGAGCGCAGCCAAGCTTGGGTTAATCTCAATGATGATCTGCACTTTTTAAAGCAACAAAAAGCCTTTATCTGGGCATCTGAGCGTGATGGATTTAACCACCTTTATTTGATTGGACTGGATGGCAACGTTATTCGTCAACTCACCAAGGGGGATTGGGCGGTTGATGACGTCGAGTTTATCGATGAAAAAGCGGGCCAAGTTTACTTTACTGGCCGCCAAACTAAAGTGACTGAGAAGCAGTTATACCGCGTCGCTATTGCGGGTGGCAAGGTCGAGCCAATCAGTACTCGTTCTGGTATGCACTCAACGGTGTTTGCTGACAATCAAGCTGTCTACTTGGACTATTTCAGTAGTTTATCGCAACCACCTCAGGTGAGCTTACATGACGATTCTGGCAAGCGCCTTGCTTGGGTAGAGCAAAACGAAGTCAAGCCAGGACATCCGCTGTATGACTACTTTGGTTTATGGCAAGTACCGGAGTTTGGTGAGTTAACCGCTGAAGATGGTCAAGCATTGCAATATAGAATGTTTAAGCCAACCCATTTTGATGCCAGTAAGAAATATCCAGTGGTGGTGCGTGTTTATGGCGGCCCACATGCTCAACTGGTGACAAACAGTTGGAGTCATCAAGATTACTTTACTCAACACCTACTGCAGCAGGGTTTTATCGTTTATCAACTGGATAACCGCGGTTCAGCTCATCGTGGTACTAAGTTTGAGTATGTCATCTATAAGCAGTTAGGTGATGCTGAAGTGAACGACCAGAAGGTGGGGGTCGATTACCTTCGCAGTTTGCCTTTTGTTGATGGCGACAATATTGCTATCTACGGCCATAGCTATGGCGGTTATATGGCATTAATGAGCTTGTTTAAAGCGCCAGACTACTTTAAAGCGGCTATCTCCGGAGCGCCAGTGTCTGATTGGTCACTGTACGATACGCATTACACCGAGCGTTATCTTAGCCACCCAGAGACGAATGCTAAAGGGTATGAGGCGAGCAGTGTATTGCCGTATGTGAAAGGCTACGAGTCTGGACTGCTGATGTACCACGGTATGGCAGATGACAATGTACTATTTGAAAATAGCACTCGAGTTTATAAAGCCCTACAAGATGAAGGTAAGCTATTCCAGATGATTGATTACCCTGGTTCAAAACACTCTATGCGCGGCGAGAAGGTTAGAGTGCACTTATATCGTTCTTTAGCTGACTTCTTAGAGCGTGAATTGAAATAGTACTATCGCTAAGTTAAAAATAGGCATGGAGGTTTTTTATGACTCTTTGCCTATATTTTATTAACTAAAGATTAAACATCGTTAATAATAAGACTATTTATTCTAAAAAAGCCAAAGGCAGAATGGAACTATACTCCTAAATATATATAGGAGTATGGTTAGCATATTTGACAAATGGTGTTTATCTGCTACCAATGTTTAGCTTAGTGTTGAATACACTTAAGGTTTAATTAAGCATTATATTGTTTTTTACGCAGTAAATTTTACTATTTTAAAACACAAATTTTAGAAACAAAAAAGCCAGTCAAATGACTGGCTTTTATTTTATTCGATTATCGAATTAGTCTTCTAAGTTACCACAAAAACGGTAACCTTCACCGTGGATCGTAGCGATGATTTCTGGCGTATCAGGCAAGCTTTCGAAATGCTTACGGATGCGACGAATAGTTACGTCTACAGTACGGTCATGTGGCTTAAGCTCACGACCTGTCATCTTCATTAGCAAGTCAGCACGGCTAAGGATCTTACCTGGGTTCTCTACAAAGTGCAGCATAGCGCGGAACTCACTACGTGGCAGCTTATATGACTCACCCTGTGGGCTGACTAGAGAACGACTGTTTATTTCTAAGCTCCAAGCGTTGAAACGGTAGAACTCAACAGCGCTTTTCTCTTCAGACTCAACACCAGTGCTATTGACACGTGTTAGTAAGTTGCGAGCACGAATAGTCAATTCACGAGGATTGAATGGCTTAGTGATGTAATCATCTGCACCGATTTCAAGTCCAAGGATCTTGTCTACTTCGTTATCACGGCCCGTTAGGAAGATCAGGCCAATGTTATTTATTTCACGAAGCTCACGGGCTAATAAAAGTCCGTTTTTACCTGGTAGATTAATATCCATCACGACCAAGTTAATTTTATTGTCTTGCATAGCTTTATGCATTTCAGCGCCGTCATTGGCTTCAGATACCACATATCCTTCTGCTTCAAAAATACTTCTAAGTGTGTTTCTGGTAACGGCTTCATCTTCAACAATCAGAATGTGCGGGTTTTGCATATTAATTACCTAATTTCTGTCAATTCTATTCTAACCATGAGTATAAGTACTTTTATACTCCATCTAGTTATGCTGATATTTCACTGATACACGTTGGTGTTTTCAAAATATATTCTGAAACGGCAACACACTTCATGATAAGTAAAGTATGGGTATCTCACATATGGAAAACGTAAACTGTATTCTCTTCGATAAACAATAAGTACAAGAAGTTCCTTAACTATTGTTTTTTTTTGAAGTTTAAATGTTAAATCAAACATAGATCACATTTGATACAGCCGTGTGGATTACTCTTCTATCTGTTTCAGATATATGTAACAAAGTGTGTCATTACATGTATGCAGTGAGAGTCAATCAACAAGACCCATTGTACTCGTTTTAGGCATTTGTTAACAAATGAAATGTTAACAAATTTACGCCAAGGCATGACTTAGATCACTATATTACACCTAAGTGACTGATATTTATACAATGTAATTTTTTATTTACTGTGAGCTATATCACGCGCCTAGCGAGTCCTAACGATTTAGCTATAATAAAATCACCTCAAGTGGAGAGTTTGTTAGCAATGGACCAGTCAGTCGAATGCCTTTGGCGCTATTATCAAGAAACGCAATTCCTGATCACGCAAGGATTGTCCTCTAAAATATCTTTTGCAATCATCACTGCACACAATCCAAGAGGTAAGACGCTTACTCCTTGCCAAAATCGACTGCTAGATCGAAAGCTGCAGCAAGCTATCCTCATGTTACGTCGACCCTATCGAGCGATGGTGGGGGCATCGCAAGATCGTAAACACATGGAAAAGAGCTGGGCGGTGTCGACCGATAAAGCGTCAGCAATCGAATTAGGGTGTCAGTTCAACCAAAACGCTATCTATTACGTAGAAGATGATCAGTTGCAATTGGTCCCATGCTTATTGTCAGGGCAGGAAACTTCGCTCGGCGCTTTCTCGCCGCGGGTCAACGTGGTTCATGAATTTCCAGACCGGGTGTAATTCTTAAGTTGTATAAATTTCGTTTGACTTGAACGTGTTATTTATATACTTTTTACTCTCTTGGTTTGTGTACAAATTGAGTACAGAAGAGGAGCGTTAACTAGGTAGTGAATGAAAGGGGACCAAACCCCATTGACCATTCATGATGGAGATTAACGCCGAGATACTAAAGACGTTTTGGCACTGTCTTATGTATTGGTCGTTCAGGCTGAATCCTGACGATTGTCACCTATATTATGGTGGAGAGCTTCTGGTGACGATCGCTGTTTCCCATCTCTGGGGTGCATATCTTAGCACCAGGCTCTTCGAACGAAGTTAGTTCGGAGCTTATTCATGTTAGTTTTTCTCTCAGTTTTTATACCTGTTTCTATATCAGTATCTATATTAGTTTTTAACGATATCCAATCGACATTGTGTTCACTCCATGTGGAGGCATCTTTATGTCCGTAATTCATACGTTAACCGTTGCTAAGTTTGGCGGTACCTCTGTTGCAGATTACGATGCTATGCATCGCTGTGCGGATATCATCATCAATAACACCGCCACTAAAGTGGTGGTGGTGAGTGCTTCTAGTGGGGTGACTAATAAACTCGTTGCGCTGACCCAAGCTACAACAACGGATGAATATCGTAAGCAGTTAATTAAGCAGATAGCTTCTATTCAATATCAAATTCTCGATAGATTAGGGAACCCAAGTGATGTTGCTGCCAAAATTGATGCGGTACTCAGTCATATTTCAGATCTAGCTGAACGTCTAGTGCTAACTCGCCATAAGGCTGTTGTTGATGAGCTGTTGTCTCAAGGCGAAATGTGTTCATCGATTTTTTTTGCTGCAGTATTACGAGAAAAAGGCGCTTCGGCCTCAGCATTTGATGTAAGGCAAGTGATGCGTACGGACAGTCACCATGGCCGTGCCGAACCACAAATTGAGGCGATATCTGAGCTTGCAGCGCTGTATTTAACCCCTCTATTAGCATCGCAAGTGATCGTGACTCAGGGGTTTATTGGTGCCGATGCTGAGGGGGCTACAACGACATTAGGCAGGGGCGGCAGTGACTATTCCGCTGCTCTACTTGCAGAAGCACTGCGTGCTACCTCGGTTGAGATTTGGACTGATGTTGCTGGGATCTATACTACGGATCCAAGACTGGCCCCGAATGCTAAGCCTATACCTGAGATAAGTTTTAATGAAGCGGCAGAGATGGCCACGTTTGGTGCCAAAGTGCTGCATCCTGCCACTATTTTGCCCGCAGTACGCCAAAAAATCCAAGTCTTTGTAGGATCTAGCTGGGCACCAGAGCAAGGAGGTACCTGGATCCGACATCAGGTGTCTGACGAGCCCGTTTATCGCGCAGTTGCCGTAAGACGAGATCAAACATTATTGAATCTGCACAGCTTGCAAATGCTACACGCACAAGGCTTTTTAGCGGAGACGTTTGCAACGTTGGCACGGCATAAAATCAGTGTTGATCTCATCACCACCTCTGAAGTGAATGTGGCGTTAACACTCGATAAAACCGGCTCTGACTCGAGTGGTAACGGTCTGTTAAGTGAGCCTTTACTGCAAGAACTCTCTCAGCATTGCCGCGTGCGGGTAGAAGACGGTTTGGCATTAGTGGCTGTGATTGGTAATAGAATCGCTTCAACGGCGGGGGTATGTCGCCGGGTGTTTGAAGTATTAGAGCCGCATAACGTTCGAATGATCTGCCAAGGTGCGAGCCCTCATAATCTGTGTGTATTGGTTGAAGAGGCAGAAGCTGCAGATGTTATTCGTGCTTTGCATGAAAACCTGTTTGAATCTTAATTACTGTTTACCCAAGGAATAGACTGCACATGATGCAATTTACCCAATCTAGCTTAATCGTCGGAGAACTGGCGACGGGGCAAGAGTTGAGAGTGCCTGTGTATCATCTGGCCGCAAAAGATCCATCTGCGCCAAAAGTGTTTTTGCAAGCGAATGTTCATGGAGCAGAAGTGCAAGGCAACGCAGTGATATTCCAGCTGATGAAACAGTTGGAAGCTATGGATGTTCGGGGGGAGATCACCTTACTGCCGCTGGCAAATCCATTAGGTATCAATCAAAAGAGTGGTGAATTTACGCTAGGCCGTTTTGATCCTATCACCGGTGTTAATTGGAACAGAGAATATTTAGATCACCAGATAGATATCCCAAATTGGTACTCAGAGCATTGCCATTTAAGTGATGAATTGCTCAACCAAGCCTTTAGGCTACAGCTTATAGCGTCTTGCCAGGCTCACTTGGCGAACCCTTGGGGGGTGACAACGGGTAAAAGACTGGCTATAAGCTTACAAATGTTGGCGCATCAAGCGGACATAGTGATTGACCTACATACCGGGCCTAAGTCTTGTAAGCATCTTTATTGCCCTGAATACGCACAAAGTTCGGCTAAATTCTTCTCGATCCCTTATAGCTTAATTATGCCTAATAGTTTTGGTGGCGCGATGGATGAAGCCGCATTCTGTCCATGGTGGGAGTTGGTGGAGTATGCCGCAACACAAGAGCGAGAATTGAATGTAGCAGTGTCGGCTTTTACATTGGAACTGGCGAGCCAAGAGCGTATCGATATGGATGACGCCCGAGAAGATGCACTGGGGATTTTAGCCTATTTGAGTCATCGAGGCGTGATGGCCGATCAAGTGGCTCCTGCGGTAATGGCACGTTATGGCTGCTTACTGAAAGACTACAAAAAATATCACTCACCGAAAGGCGGTATGGTTGAGTATTTAGCACAACCCGGCGAACCGTTACAGGCTAACCAACCTCTGGCCAATATATTAAGGCTTGATTGTTATGGCACTGAAGAGGAGTTAACCCCGCTATACCTCGAACAAGATTGTGTGCCCATCCTCCACTTTGCTTCTGCTTCAGTCTATCAAGGGACTGAGCTATACAAGCTGATGACCAATGTGTTTGAGCTAAATTAAAGCTCAGGTTTTTATGAAAATAAATCTGATATCCATTTTTTGTTTATACTCTAAACCTAGCGATTATCTTCGATTAGTAGTTCGTTATTTATACGAAACTAGTATTAATAGGTTAGTTATAAGTAATGTAACGTTTACAGCTTGGTTTCTTTGTGTTCCCACTTGTAATACTTGTTAATTAAATGTTTGCCGCTTTGTTTTTATTATGTTAATAATGCTCCCCCCTCAGTCGAATATGCTACAGAAAGTTATTTGGCGTTAACTTTCCTCTTGTTGGAGAGTAGGGACCATAACAAAGCAGGATATAACAAAAAATACTTTTAAGTATTAAGGAATTGACAAGTGAAAACCAAAATCGCAATTGCAGTATCTACTGCGCTAATCACCATGTCAGCGAGTGCGATCAGTGCGCCGTCTGACTACAATATTACTCTCTCAAAATCAGCGGAAGCTAGAGTTCAAATTAAGAACGTAGATTCAAAGTCATACGCTGAAAATCAAATTGTTCGTAATAACGCTATTTTTACACCAGAAGCTAACTTAGGCTCAGGTGCATATCGATACTTTGTGCGTTTGATCGAAAATCCAGTAGCGCTTTATCAAGGCGGTATTGCGGGATATAAAGCGACATCTGTTGAGAAAGTACAAGGCAAAAATAGAAAGTTAGATGTTACGAGTGCCAATGTAAAATCTTACCGTTCATTTCTGAATTCACGTCAAGACAGCGTGATTCAGAAAGCCACTGCTGCACTGGGTGAGCTAAATGTAAAGCAAAGAACTACATTAGCGTACAACGGTCTAGTCGTTGAAATGACTCAAGCTCAAGCCGCTAAGTTAGCTAATGTTGCAGGAATTGCTAACATCCAGCGCGAAATTCTACGTAAGACAATGACTGACTCTGGCCCTGCGATTATCAAGGCACCAGCAATCTGGAGCGGAGAGGCTACAGGTACTGAAAGTAAAGGCGAAGGAATGATTGTTGGTATCATTGATACCGGTATCAACACCGACCATCCTTCATTTGCCGATGTTGGTGGCGATAAATATGATCACTCAAACCCATGGGGACCAGGCGTGTACTCTGGCGATTGTGCTGGTGATTTCGCAGAGCTTTGTAATGATAAGCTGATTGGTGTTCATAGCTGGCCAGCAGTGACTGATGGTTATTTAGACTATGATATTGATGTCCCTGCTAACGGTGAAGATCATAATGGCCATGGTTCTCATACCGCGGGTACTACAGCGGGTAACGTACTTGTAGACACCAATGTCCCTGACGTTGATGGTGGTAATACTGGTGTCGTATTTGCTTCAATGTCTGGAGTTGCACCGCATGCGAATATCGTTTCTTACCAAGTATGTTTACCTGGTGAAGATGATGATGTTGGTTTTGCGGGTTGTTTACCGTCGCTAACAGTACTAGCAGTGGAGCACGCAATTGAAAATGGTGTTGACGCGCTAAACTATTCAATTGGTGGCGGTTCAAGTAATCCATGGAACGATGCCGATGCACTAGCATTCCTTTCAGCTCGTAAAGCAGGTATCCATGTTGCCACTTCTGCTGGTAACTCAGGTCCTGGTCCAGAAACAGTGGGTTCACCAGGTGATGCTCCTTGGTTAACGACGGTTGCTGCTTATACTCATGATCGTGACTACTCTGATAAAAATATTGGTGCGTTCACGGGGGGTGATACAACTGCACCCGGTGAGCTTACTGGTAAGTCTATGACGGGCGCATTCACTGGTACTCTTGTTTACGCTGGCAATTTTGAAAATAGCAATGACCCAGATGGCGATTCAGCTCAGTGTTTAGAACCGTTCCCTGCCGATACTTTTGCTGACAATTCAATTGTTGTTTGTGATCGCGGTGCAATTGCTCGTGTCGATAAAGGGCGTAACGTCCTTGCTGGTGGCGCTGACGCGTTAGTGCTGGCGAACCTTCAAGGTGGTGCTGCGAGTGTTGTAGCTGATGCACATGTACTTCCTGCAATCCATATAGATGCTAACAAAGGCGATGAGCTAAAAGCATGGATGGCAAGTGGCGCTGAGCATACTGGTACTATTACAGGTACTGAAGTGATACACGATGAAAAGCTTGCACGTATCGCTGCTAGCTTTACTTCTCGTGGTCCAAACAAATCTGTTCCTAACGTGATTGCTCCATCAATTGCCGCACCGGGTGTGAGTATTTTTGCAGCTTATGCAAATGACCAGTCTGATGCATTTAAGCAAAACCCAGATCCAAGCGATTACGGTTTTCTAAGCGGTACGTCAATGGCTAGCCCACATATTGCGGGTTCGTTAACATTGCTAGCAAGTATTCATCCTGAGTGGACGCCTGCTGAAGTTCAATCTGCATTGATGATGACTGCAAATCAAGACACACTAAAAGATGATGGCGTAACTCCGTCAGACTTCTTTGATATGGGTGCAGGTTATGCAAACTTAGAAGCAGCAGCTAAAACTGGCCTTGTTATGGACGAAAGCTATGTTGGTTATGTAAAAGCGGACCCAGCTCTAGGTGGTCAGCCTTCAGAAATTAACTTAGTCACAATGGCAAATGCAAAGTGTGTTGGCGAATGCAGTTGGACACGTACTGTTAAAGCAACAAAAGATGGTACTTGGACAGCAAGCACTATGGGTGTCACTGATGGCCTAGTGCTTTCAGTAATGCCTGCGTCTTTCGAGTTGAAAGCGGGTGAAACACAAGAGCTAACAGTAAAGGCTGACGTATCTGCAGCAAGTGCTGGTTGGAACTTTGCCAATATCAAGCTTATGGCAGACGGTATGCCTGAAGCGAAATTGCCAGTAGCAGTTAAATCACATGGTGATAACCTTCCTACAAGCCTTGCTATTACAGCAGGTCGTAAAGAAGGAAGCATGACTTATTCTGGTTTTGTTTCAAATGATCTATCGAACATTAAAGCGGGTGTTTATGATAAGTCTACTAACTTAATCGAACCTGCTACATTGAACGTTGCTGAAGATGGATTTGATTATGTTGGGCTTACTCTTCCTGATTTAGCTAACGTTATCTTCTCAACTTCTTCTGAGACAGCGCCTGATGTTGATCTTCGTATTTTAGATGCTACGTTTACGAAAATTGGCAGCAGTGCGGGTCCAAACTCAGATGAATCTGTCGCTTTCACTAACCTCCCTGCTGGCGATTACTACATTGTCGTTGATGGCTATAAAGCATCTACACCAGGTGGTTCTGATGACGTTGTCGTCAGTATCACTTCTGTTTTAGCAACTGATGAATCGCTAAGCGATGATGTATCAGTGTCGGTTGAAGAGTCAGATGGTGAGTTTAGCTTAACATTTGATTGGGATACTGATAAGAGCTCTGCAGGTATCTTGATTTTAGAATCAGGTGCTAGTGCTAATGCGATTCAATTGCCATATAGCATTACTCGTAAGAATGATGTTACTCATATGGCAAACCTGTCTGATGCAATGCCAGCAGGAGTTGCAAGCCGTGTTAGCTTCGATGTTGAACCTAATTTCAGCGACGAAGATAAAGAGTATACATTTGCTGCATTAATGTCAGCAGGCCATAAAGTTGCTAATATTTCAAACGATGGTAAGCAAGAAGGAAATACAATTTCTTGGACTGTTGTTCAAAAGGCAGCTTCTGGCGAAAACATGTCAGTTGGATTTGACTTAATTCCGACGAAAGCGGGTTCGGCTTATGCACTTAAGCTAACCAATGGCTTTGACGGTGATGAAGTTGAAGAGCTATTTAAGTTCGGCGTTACTGAAGTGGCTCCTGTCGCTATTGCTGATTCACCTAGCTGGGTTGTAGAAGGTGTTAGCGTTAATATGAGTGGCTCTGCATCACATGATGGTAATGATGATGAATTGACTTATAAGTGGTTACAAACAGGCGGAGCAACAGTCTTGTTTGATACTGCAGCTGAGTCTTTCATGTTTGAAGCGCCTCAAGTTGGTAGCCAAGGTGATACTTTATCGTTTGAGCTAACGGTATCAGACTCAAATGGTAATTCAGACACTGCGACAACAGTTGTATCGGTTACTCAGGCTGAAGAACTTGATAAAGGTGGTTCTTTCGGTTGGTTAGGACTATTGCTTCTACCTGTTGTATGGATTCGACGTAAATTGAAGTCATAAGGTTTAAAGGTATTTGAATAAAAGGCTAACGTGAGTTAGCCTTTTTTATTATTCGACTTTTAAACTAAGGCTTTACTGCTCTAACGATTGGGTTTTGTAGGCTAATGAGGGTTTCGGTAGATTGGATTTCATCAATCGATTGAATGCGATTAATGAGTACATGCTGCAGGGCATCGATAGATTGGCACATCACTTTGACAAACACGCTGTAATTACCCGTAGTGTAATACGCTTCAACCACTTCCTCTAGCGCATTTAACTTTGAAATCGCGGCAGGGTAATCACCCGCACTTTTCAAATTAATACCGATAAAACAACAGACATCATAGCCAAGTGCTTTAGGGTTAACCGTAATTTGTGCTCCTGTGATAATTCCGGCTTGTTTCATTTTTTCGACGCGAACATGGATGGTGCCAGCACTCACACCAAAGCGTTTGGCAAGCTCAGCAAAGGGGGTTCGCGCTTCTTTCATCAGTGCAGAAAGGATCTGGTTGTCGAGTGAATCTCTTTGAAATGAGGTTTCCATAATAAATACGCATATTTTTTAAAGTGAATTAAAACAATTTACGTATTTTTATATTGATAATCTAGTCTTTTCAGTATTTCCCTAAGGATTTACTGTTCTGCTTCCGCCGACATAAAAGGTGTTTCACAGCTAAATGTCATTAGCTCTTTCGAGTATGGATGAGTAATGGTTAGCGATTGGGCATGCAGTAATAAGCGTGGTGCTAAACGTTTTGCTAAAGGGTCTGCGTAGAAGTTATCACCCAAAATCGGATGACCTAGCGCCATCATATGCACTCGTAGCTGATGAGAGCGACCGGTGATGGGGGTGAGCTTTACCAGTGTTGAGCGCTTGGCACGGCTGATAACCTCATAATGAGTTTGTGATGCCTTGCCAATTTGATGATCAACCTTTTGCTTAGGTCGATTAGGCCAGTCGCAAATCAAAGGTAGGTTAACGGTGCCAGTGTCGGCTTTTACATGACCTGCAACGCGCGCATAGTAAGTTTTTGCGGTTTCTCTGTCTCTAAACTGTCGCTTTAATTCAGATTCAGCGCTGCGCAGCAGCGCTACCACAATGACGCCTGAGGTGGCCATATCAAGTCGATGCACTATCTTAGCGTCTGGATATTCGGCGAGTACACGGCTATAGGTACTATCATGATGTTCAGCCGCGCGACCAGGCACCGACAATAAGCCTGAAGGCTTGTTGAGCACCATAATATCTTTGTCTTGGTGCAAAATGTCGAGCCAAGGCGATGTGGGCGGAGCATATACGAAATCAGTCATGGTAGAACCTTTTTAAAAATGCGCCGCAAAGATACCTCTTTGGCTGTTCTCCATGCAAGCAGATTCACCCTGAAATATCATAAAGGGGTCATAATACGCAGATATGTAGGGCATGGCTGTGCTTGAGGGGCGTTAACGTAACAGTACCGATTGACGCCAAAGGAGGAAGGCTTAAGAGAACCCATGACCGTTGACGTGCATGATGCAAAAAGTCCATACCACGAAGGCAAGTGAACAATGCACTAGTGCATAGAAAGATTGATCGAGTCGGCCCATACTTCTGGCATCCCATATAAGTATCAGGTGCAATAATATGACCAATGGAAATAGGGCTAATAGTGGATAAAGGCTATAGGTACTGGCATCACCAAATACTAAGCGACTTAATAGTGCCCATACAACCATGGCCCCGGTAATAATCGGAGGTGCAGCAACGCGGTAGTGTTCAGGGTATGGAAACATAAATTGCTATCAATCCTTTAGCAGTGCTTACAGAGGTTTTTGCGCGATTATCTGCGCTTTATAACTTGCGTTGGTTAATTCACCAAGCAGACCCTCAGAGTAATGTAGGCAGCGCCAGTTAGCAAATAAAGCTTTCAATTCACCGGTTTTTAATAAGAAATTTGGATTGCGTGGTCTACCAATGGTGGCTTGTTGGGTGGTAAATGTTTCGTAGATAATGAGGCCTCCAGGCTTTATAGCATCCATTATCTGTGAGAAGAGTGGCCGGTGTAAGTAGTTAAAGGCCACGATTACATCATAAGTGTTAGCAGGCAGAGTGTGCGCGTCGTCAGCTTCTAGATCCCATTGCAATAACTCGACTTCTGCAGTGTTATCACTCAGCTGAAGCCTGTTTAAATCGCGATCTAAATAGGTAACGTGGCAACCTTGCTGCGCAAACCAGTTACCATTTCGACCGGTGCCACAGGCTAAGTCAAGCACATGGCTACTGGCGGCGACAAAGTCTTTTAGTTCAGTAAACTGGCTAATTAGCGGTGCGGCATTAGCCTTTAACTTCTTTTTTTCCATCAATTCTGCGTCCGTGTACGATTGAAAAGTGTCTGAGGCTTGCGGGCCCGTGGGAGACAATAACCGACAATAACACAACCGTGATCAGCAGTTCAGGTTTATAAGTGGCAAAAGGGATGAATAGGCAGAGCAGTCCTAGTTTAACAACTGTGAGTACACCTTTTAATTGAATGAGCCAGCGCCAGTCACGAACGACTTCCCACAACATCATTGCGGCCCCCGTGCTCATGGCCATAATCCAGTAAACGAGCCATTGATCTTGGGGGACGTGCATCAAAATGCCACCGCCCGCACCCGTGACCCCTAAAATATGGATGGCACGTAATGTGGTTTTGGAAAAACGTTGGACCAAAAATTGTTTTTCTGAGAGTGCTTTTCTAGCCATAATAAATTGCGTGCTCCTTTCTATTTAGGCAAAGCTTATCAGTAATTGCCCTAAAGATAAGCTGAGATTGATCACAGCTTGATTATCGCGATCAATCACAAGCTGATCTTATAGCAATTGCTATTTCTAAATGGCTTGGATATCAGTTTTAAGGCATAACATTGAACATAATAAATGTGAACTAACGAGCAATACTGCCGAATGTATAGTGATAACGTACTGCTACTTGCTTAAATCTCTACGGATAGCTAACAATTCATTGCTACATCAATCCTAAAGGTTTAACACTGGCGCAGTCCTCTGCCTGCGGTTAAACATGATTAAGCGGGTAAGCGAGCTGTCAGGAGCTCGCTTTTATTTATCTGCCTTTTAAAACACATTTAAGGGCTCGCGCGACAAAGTTCCCAATATCACATAAACTTACTCTCCATATTATCTACTTATTTTGGATAAGGTTCTGCAATGAAAATCGGTTTTTTTAGCGCTAAGCATTACGATATGCAGCATTTTGACCGCACCAATAGTGCATTCGGTGCTGATATAGAATATTTTGATTACCGCTTGTGCATGCAAACGGTAAAGTTGGCCGCAGGCTTTGAAGTGATCTGTGCTTTTGTTAATGACTCTCTTTGCGAAGAGGTTTTGGTGGAGCTGGCAAAAGGTGGCACTAAAATTATTGCGATGCGTTGCGCTGGCTTCAACAATGTTGGATTGGAAGCAGCAGAGCGTTTAGGTATGAAAGTGGTCAACGTTCCTGCGTATTCGCCGGAATCAGTCGCCGAGCATACCGTTGCCTTGATGCTGACTTTGAATCGCAAAATTCATAAAGCTTACCAACGTACCCGTGATGCCAACTTCTCACTAGAGGGCTTGGTGGGTTTTAATATGCATGGTCGCACCGTTGGTGTGATTGGTACGGGTAAAATAGGTCTTGCGACGATTAAAGTCCTGCAGGGTTTTGGCTGTAAGGTGATTGCACATGACCCCTACCCGAGCCAGGCAGTGATCGACTTAGGCGTTGAGTATGTCACGCTTGATGAGATGTACCCTATCTGTGATGTGATTAGCCTTCATTGCCCATTGATGGAAGACAACCATCACTTATTGAGTGAAAAAAGCTTTGCTAAAATGAAGCCCGGAGTGATGGTGATAAACACCAGTCGTGGTGGGCTACTCAACGCGCTAGATGCGATGGAAGCCCTTAAAACGGGTCAATTGGGGTCATTAGGACTTGATGTCTACGAGAACGAAAAAGAGTTGTTTTTCGAAGATAAATCGAGCGAAATTATTCAAGATGATGTGTTTAGACGTTTATCGGCTTGCCACAATGTTATCTTTACAGGGCATCAGGCTTTCTTAACGGAAGAAGCGCTAGGGGCTATTGCTGCTACTACGCTAACCAATGTTAAGCAATTATTAGCGGGTGAGAAGTGCCCTAACGAACTGTTTTAATAGCGAGTCCGTTAAACAAATAGCAGAATTCTCTTTTGTGTTAGTAGCACATAAGTCGATTCTGCTTTTTTGTGGCTAAAAATAGTGAGTTGTTTTAGGCTAGAGGCTGAAATTGCCCAATAGAAAGACATAATAGAACAGAGTTTGCTTTCACGTAGCAAATTAGCTTCTATGACTGAATCTAAGGAATAAAGCCGATGATCATCACTCAAGAAACCCATGATATTTCGACTGCTACAGGCACTATGCGAACTTATCTATATCGCCCTGATTGCGAAGGTCAGTTTGCAACGATTATCTTCTACTCTGAAATATTTCAACAAACAGCGCCAATAGCGCGTGCTGCAGCCATACTCGCTGGACATGGCTTTGTAGTGCTGGTACCAGAAGTGTTTCATGAACTAAACTCGATTGGTACTGTGCTGGCCTACGATGAAGCTGGTAAAGATAAAGGCAATGCCGATAAATTTGCTAAGCCGTTAGAGCAACACGATAGTGACACAGAAGCCTTAGTTGATTTTGCTCGAAGCTTGAGTTTTTGCAGCAGCCAGGTTGGTAGTATGGGAGTTTGTCTTGGCGGGCACTTAGCTTATCGCGCTGCGCTTAATCCTGATATTCTTGGCGCTTTCTGTTTATATCCAACCGATATTCATTCCAATACATTACCCAGCCAAAAAGGTAACGACTCACTATCGCGTACTGCAGATATTGCGGCAGAATTAGTGATGGTTTTTGGTAAGCAAGATCCGCATGTATCGAGTGAAGGGCGTAAGCTTCTTTACGCTAAGCTTGAGGCGACTGAACGCAACTTTAGTTGGATAGAGGTCAATGCACAGCATGCCTTTATGCGTGATGAAGGGGAGCGATATGATCCTGCGATTGCATTGGAAATGTACCTTAAAGCCGTGGCATTTTTTCAGCGGACGTTGAAATAGTTTTCTAAGTTCAGCTTTACTCGTAAAAAGGGCGATGATTGATCGCCCTTTTTATTTGCGACGCCTTTGGGGCGCTTATCGCTAAGATTAGCTTTGTTGGTAAGCGGCTAGCTCTTCTAGGCTCACTCGGGTAATAAACGCATTATCCAAGTAAAAGTCGACATGCTCATTTTGCTTGATCCCGGACATCACTTGTTGACTGCCATCTTCATATAACAAGGTCATCAACAGGGTGTTTTCATCTTTGGCTTCTAGTGCTGCGCTAGTGAGTTTTATTTCAGGTAGGGGCGCTGTGGTCAAATCGCTATTTAAATGTTGATTGACCTTAAAAATGGCTTCTACTGGCATATCCACAACCGCTGGCGAGCGACCTGTTACTGGGTTGGTGCCAGTCCAGAACTCCACGCTATTAATAATAAATAGATCTGCAGTTGCCGCAATACCGTACAGAGGGCTCATTAACACAAATAGACCTGCACGACCGTAGCGGTTATCAACGGCACTTAAGTTGCCTTTAGTGACCATCTGACTTAAGCCCATTTGTCCCATGCAACCACTAAGTTGGCTGGTCAGTATTGCGGTTAATGCAAGCGCGGATATTTTCTTTTTCATTTATAAATTCAAGTGATTTAAGCGGGATGCAGATTGTATGTATTAGTTAAAAATGAAATGAGAACCTTGTCACGTTTCAATGTTCGTCATTTATCATCATTGTTGCGTGTGTTATCTATTTTGGTGGGGTGATAACGGCATTGGGGCAACGCTTGATTACTTGTTAAGTTGTGATTAATTGGTGGTACTCATGTTGTGGTTGTTATTGCGTATGCGCTGGTGGCACTGTCAGCGGAACATAACGGTTATTACAGGGCATTCTATTGCCGTTCAGTTTCACGCATAATAGCGGCCTTATTAATGGAGAGCGCATGTCTGATTACCAAGTATTACACCAAACCGAAGATGAGTATGGCCCACTTATTGTTTTAGATGATAAAGAGTCGAGAATTTTGGCCTTTGGTGAAAACGACGAGCAAAGTAAATTACTTAAAGCTGCGCCACATATTCCGCAACATACTTACGTGCAAGCCATGTTATTAGTATTGCTGTATAGCCAACCTAAAAGTGCCATTGTACTCGGACTCGGTGGTGGGGGACTTATCCATGCATTACGCCATTTTGATGCAGGGATTAAGCTGACCGCTGTTGAGCTCAGGGCTGATGTGATTGACTTAGCTAAACGCTATTTTCAGTTACCGTTAAGCAAAAAGCTGAAAGTGATTAATCAAGATGCGACTCAGTTTTTAGCGCTTGGCGATCACAAACGGGTTGATATCATTTTCACTGATATTTATAGCGCTGAAGGTGTTGATGTGGCACAGGTATCTGAATCATTTATCGCCCAATGTGCAGCGTTGATAAAAGCCGATGGTTACCTAGTGTTGAATTGTTGGAAGGAACATAGCAAGAATCGGGAATTACTGGCTTATCTTGAACTGCATTTTGTTGAGGTAAGAGCCTGTCTTACAGGCAGTGCTAACTGGGTTGTTATTGCAGGGAAAACCAGACGTGACATCAGCTCGAGCGCATTAAAACATCACGCACAAGCATTATCGAACCAATTGGATTTCCCATTGGCCCGTTCGCTTACCCGCTTTGATTTATGGGAGTAAGCTGTTTATACCCAACGGACCTGGATTTATCCACTTTCGAACGTAGCTACAGATCTATTTAAGGGTGAGCGAAGCGCCAGTGAGGTTCGACTTTCAATTGATGGTCCTGTACGTGCTCAGTTAACGACTTTTGATTCGCGATTGCTTGGATGTCGAGATATACGTGTTGCATATAGTGTTGGTGGCTGGCTTCGGTTAACCAATAAGTGATCACTACAAACGGGTTACCCTTTGAGCTTGAACGTAATAGCATGCCGCCAAGCATGCCCGTCACCGCTGCCATTGCCGGATTCCACAAGTTGATTTGCTGCTGGATAAAGTCGGTAACCTTGTCTGCTGTGACATTGCACTGGGTAATACCAATAAACTGCGCACTCTTCATTAACTCTGCTGCCAATGCCTGATCGGGTGCAGTTAGTGATGTTGGCGAAGGGGTAGCGGACCCGCGAGTTGCCAAGAGTGCGCTGTGATGGCCGGGAATGTCTAAAACCTGCTGCAAGTAATCAACCTCAAGACTGTTATAGCTATCTTGTTGATTGGCGTCCTCAGCGATAGCGTCATGAGATAGCTGCATAAAATGTTCAACGGATTCTTTGCGCTCCCATAAAGCCAAGATAATAGCGCTGTCGTCTTGCCATCCACCAATCTGAGCAATAAAACCATCTGACTCAGCAGTACGTTGCCAGCAACGCTGCCCTTCACTAAAGGTTGATTTCAACGCAGGCTTAACGTGGCAGTTAATGTATTTAACGATCATTGGTAAACCTTTCTTGTTTATCTCGCTGAGGTTAATCCCCCGGTTGAGTGACAAAGCCCCGTCAATCGTTATCGGCGGCTATTGCCATATAAAAACACCTAGTGCATAAGGTGCATCGATCGCCATCGAAAATAGCATAGAACGATTGCCTTTACATTCGAGCTCGGCGCTTATACTTCTATTCGGTAAAACAGATTAAGATAATAGGTTTTATCCATTATCTTAATTTTCGTCACTCCGCTATTATTCTCACATCGAAAACGAACTGGCTTACAGAGACTCATCATCACTCATCTCAGTTTGTTGAATTAAATAGAAATATCCCATTTATTTTTAAATTATTAGACCGGAGCTTTACATGACTCAATCAATTATCAACTCAACTATTAAGCCATTCTCTGCAACTGCTTTCCATAAAGGTGATTTTCACTCAGTGACAGAGCAAGACCTATTAGGCAAGTGGTCAGTTGTTTTCTTCTACCCTGCAGATTTCACTTTTGTTTGTCCAACTGAATTAGGCGACATGGCTGACCATTACGAGAAGCTGCAAGCGATGGGCGTTGAAGTTTACTCAGTGTCGACTGATACACACTTCACTCATAAAGCATGGCATTCAAGTTCTGACACTATCAATAAAATCCAGTACCCAATGATTGGTGACCCAACTGGCGCAATTACACGTAATTTTGGTGTGATGATTGAAGAAGATGGCCTAGCACTTCGTGGCACTTTCGTTATCAACCCAGAAGGTGAAATCAAAGTTGCTGAAGTACATGACCTAGGTATTGGTCGTAGTGCAGTTGAACTAGTACGTAAAATCCAAGCTGCTCAGTATGTTGCAACTCACGACGGTGAAGTTTGTCCAGCAGCATGGCAGCCAGGTGAAGCAACACTAGCACCGTCGATTGACCTTGTTGGTAAGATCTAACTAGCAGTATTAACGTGAAAATCTAGATAACGGCCTGTTTATCAGTATTGATATTCAAGCTTGTTATCTAGAACATCAGTAGACATTAGGTAAGTTGGTCAGCTTTGGCTCCCCTGAAACCTGAGCTGACCCCTTTTTACACATCAAACCCGTTATCTTTTTATTTTCAACATCATCTTTTATTTTTAGGTCGAAATCTATCTGCCCAAGCGACAGAGCATTTCGTCGATGTGTCACGCTTTCAGAATTAGGAATCATCATGTTAGATGCAAATGTAAAGAATCAACTGAATACCTACCTGCAGAACCTCAAACACCCAGTTGAGCTTGTTGTGTCTGCTGATGACAGTGCTAAGGCGCAGGAACTTAAATCGCTTGCCGCCGATATTGATAGCTTGTCACCGCTGATCTCAGTCGTTGAGAAGGTCGGCGAACGTACTCCTTCTATGTCAGTCATTAATCCGCAACTCGCCAGTCAAATTACTTTCGCAGGCTTACCAATGGGGCATGAATTTACATCCTTAGTATTAGCCTTGTTACACAGTGGTGGTCACCCAATCAAGCTTGAGCAAGATGTGATTGAGCAAATTCGTCAGTTACCGGGTGAATATCACTTCGAGACTTACGTGTCGCTGAGTTGCCAAACTTGTCCTGAAGTGGTGCAAGCGCTAAATATGATGGCGGCGATTAACCCTAAAATAACTAACGTGATGATAGATGGTTCGTTATTCCAAGACGAAGTGAACGAACGCAACGTTATGGCAGTGCCTTCGGTGTACTTAAATGGCGATCAGTTCTCAATGGGTGCCATTAGTACCGTTGAAATTCTCAATAAACTAGATGTTAATGCAGCAGGTAGAAAAGCTGAGCAACTTAATGAAAAAGAGCCATTCGAAGTCCTAATCGTTGGCGGTGGGCCCGCTGGAGCATCGGCTGCCATTTACGCTGCGCGTAAAGGCTTACGTACCGGTATTGTTGCTGATAAATTTGGTGGCCAAGTCGCTGAAACTGTCGGTATTGAAAACTTTATCTCAGTAAAAGCGACTGAAGGGCCAAAGCTGGTGGCGAATCTTGAAGCTCACGTGCATGAATATGATGTTGATATTATGGATAACCAACGTGCATTAAGCCTCAAGTCTGGTGAATTATTTGAGCTGACGCTTGAAAGTGGTGCGGTGCTACGCAGCAAAACAATATTATTAGCAACAGGTGCCCGCTGGCGTGAAATGAATGTGCCTGGCGAGCAAGAGTACCGTGGCAGCGGCGTTGCTTATTGCCCACATTGTGATGGTCCACTGTTTAAAGGTAAACGTGTGGCGGTTATTGGTGGTGGTAATTCTGGTATCGAAGCTGCGATTGATTTAGCCAATATTGTTGAGCACGTGACAGTATTAGAGTTTGATAACACACTGCGCGCCGACGATGTACTGCAGCGTAAAGCAAACTCAATGGGCAACATTAAAATAATCACTCAAGCAATGACAACGGAAGTGACTGGTAATGGCAAGAAAGTGAACGGCTTGAACTACACCAATAGAGCGACGGGAGAGACTCATCATGTCGAACTGGATGGCATATTTGTTCAAATCGGCTTAGTGCCTAACTCTGAGTGGCTTAAAGAAACCATCGACATGACGGCGCGTGGTGAAATCCTTGTTGATGCTAAAGGAGAAACCTCTCTTGCAGGTGTATTTGCAGCGGGTGATGTGACAAACTCCGCTTATAAGCAGATCATTATCGCGATGGGCAGTGGGGCAACAGCGTCATTAGGGGCATTTGATTACCTTATTCGCCACGATGTCGATGAATCTATCGCGGCATAATTGCTGACAAAATAAGTATAAAGCCAGTATTTACTGGCTTTTTTTATTGAGAAATTCAACTAACATAGAGGCTATAAGTGCCTCATCGGTGGAGAATTGCCCTGAATAGCAATCAATATAAACATCAGCTTAAAATCGAAACTCAAAATATTCTTCAACAAGGTATTTTTTGGGCGATGTATATGACGTTGTTTTTAGCGGTAGTGGTCATACTAAACATTTATTTTTTCGCTCATGATCTCTACAACATCAAAGATATCTTGCCTGAGTTAGCGCCCGTTACGGTATTAGTAGTCGTTTTTTTTGTGATGAAATTATTGGCTTGGAATGACGTGACGAGTCAACAGAGTTATACCTTCCTGATATTGTTAGTGGTGGCTTGGTGTTATTTGCTCTATGGCTTAGTGCAACTGTCCAGTAGGCCACTGCCGGGTATTGAGTTGCTCGCCGATATTCTTGCGTTGGTATTTGTATTTGCGCTGCTTCCCAATCGCAAAGTGATGTTACTGGCGGTTTTACCCTTCTTGCTGTTTTCCTGTTTTTATCGATTGAATGAGTATCCTGACGCGCCGGTATTTCCACTTATCAAGTTTGTCTGTGTACTGGCTATTATCATGTCAGGGCAAAAGATCATTTCTGGATGGTTCGTTAAGGCGGTCATTCAAGATTTCGAAAAGCAAAAGTTACTAAAACAATTTAAACGGTTAGCGCTTATTGATGGCCTGACGAATATCAGTAATCGTCGTCACTTTGATGAAATATTGGCGCAAGAGCTCCGTGCATCTGAACGCAATAACCATGCATTATCGATTATTTTACTCGATATTGATTTCTTTAAACGCCTAAATGACACATTGGGACACCAAGCGGGCGACGACCAATTAGTTAAAGTCGCTGAGATTATCAGCGCGGCGGTTAGCCGCCCTCGAGATCTCGTTGCACGCTATGGTGGTGAGGAGTTTGTTATCGCCTTGCCCAATACTGATCTGCTTGGTGCTACCCGCGTGGCAGAAAAGGTCAAAAGCTTGCTAGCAGAAGCCGAACTAATCCACCCCTGTTCTGATGTCTCAGAATGGGTCACATTATCGCAAGGTATTGCTCAGTGGGAGCAAGGGATGAGTAAAGACAATCTTGTTAAAATGGCTGATCGCATGTTGTATCGCGCTAAATCAGCCGGTAGAAATACGGTTTGTAGCGATGAGCAGAACACTAAGCATTAGCGCTCTTTATTAGTACTAGGCTTTAGTGCTAATGATATGCCCTGTATTTCCAACAGGGGCTGGTGCCGTTTGTGGCAAAGCAGACTCAATCAATTTAAGCGCAATATCGCCCTCAATTTTTTGCTGCTCTTTTGACATCTGTGCAACTTTTAAACCTACGCTGCCATGACTCATATTCGGCTCAAGGTTTGGGGTTGATAATGAAATACTCATAGTGGACTCGTGATATAGGGATTTAATGTTATATCGGCGCTACACACTATCGCTTAAGTGTTTCCTTGTTACAGTATGTAACGCCGAATCCCGTACTACTTAGCCGAACTTGCTTTGTTTTTTTTCTCAATCGCTTTGCGGGTAAAAGTGATGATAAAGGTGATAACAATAGAGCTTAAGATAAGCCCAATCGCCAATACCACATTCTGTAAAGCCGTAGGATCAATTGCCAACATTCCTCCTAGACCCACCATCATAATGCCGGACATTAATTTTAGGGTCTGTCCCTCTTTTTCAGTGAGCTTACGCTTTCCTAAAGAGACACTAAAAGCGATGACGATAATGGCCAGTGGGATCACATAAACAATGTTGTAAAACGCAAGGTACATATAGCGTTCCATTGTCGGAAGATCGTGCATTGAAAGCACACTGGTATAGATCATTGGAAAGCCAGCTGTGCACAGTAATTCATAAGCGTTAGCAAGAATAGACAGCACTACGGTACCGGCAATCATTGCGGTCATGCTGCTAGCACTGGTGAGTTTACCCATGCGCTTGATAAGGCCAGTTCTATTTTCGGCTGACATCGATAAGGTGACTTCTCCTTTAGTAAAGAAGTAGTCCTTTATATTCACCGCTCCGGCAACAAGGGCGAGCATACCCGCACCTAGAATAATCCAGCCACCGTCGCTTCCCGCGCCGAGGAGTTGGAATATATTGAGCCATGCGCTCATGAAAATGAAATAGATAAAACCGGAAAAGAAGACAAAAATCCCACCCACAATCAGCATTCGAGTGCGACTCTTTGCATTTACCATGATAGATAAAAGAAACAGTAATACGAAGAATGCGCATGGATTAAATGCATCAACGCCCGCGAGTACCACCGTTAGCAGCGGTAATGACATCTGTTCAGGGTGAACGACTCCGATAAGGGGTAACTCAACTGGCTGCACATCTGATGTGCTAATTTCGCTAGTGCTATCAATCCCTAAATCACAAGTGCCAGCGCTGGCAGATTCACTGCAGGTTTCAAAGAAAGCCCCAGAGCTGGCTGGTGTGTCAGCCGCATGTGTACTGGCGGTTTCTGCTGTGAGTTTCCCCCCAAGTGAAATGTAATATGATTTTAAACGATCAACTAAAAATTCTCCGGTTACGGCTTGGCTGCTATAACCGATGACGGCTTTTTTTCCACTGGCAAAGTAAGGGACTGAGCGAGCTTCTGTGCCGGTTTGTTTAGCAATTTCTTGCCAAATCGTCATCGTCTCTGGATCTGAAATCATATGATCTTCAAGTTCAATCCAGGGATAACGTTCAGGCAAACTATCAATAAAGGGATGTGCTTCTTTACAGTGTGGACAGGTTTGTGACCAGAAAAAATACAGCTTAACTTTTAGCTCTCCTGCATCATTAGTGTAATGCCAAACGGTGGGTTGTTCTGTTGCCGAGGCAGCAAAGGTGGGGAGTGCGAAGCTCGAAAATAGCAGTGTCACTAAGAGTAAAATATATTTGGCCATAGGAACTCCAAATGGGCAGAAGAAGCGTGATTGAATCGATTGGTATTAGATACTTTACTGAATTGAGGCCTAATTGATAAATTAATGTGTCAAATATGTGGGCGAATTCTCGAATAAATCACTTTTGGGAACAACCACCGATTTTTAATAATATTTTGAAACTTTTAACTTATTTTATAATCAGTTACTTCAGCTTGGAATAAATAAGAGGCTTATGATTGATTGTTTTAGTGTTAATAACACGTTTTGGTAGATCGGGCGGTAGCTATTGCTTTCGTCGAAGGGCTAATCATCAAGCTTGTTGACTCGATGATGATTTAACCCCTGTTCAGCTAGCTTTATCGAATATTTTGGCTTATTGAGAGTTAGGAGTGACTCCACTGAACTTTGCTACCTGAGGGGTGGTGTCATTGACTTGTGTGTCACACCAGATAATGGCAACAGAACGCTCGGGTTGGTTGCTGGCGGTTAAAATACGGCTAATAATCGGCGCTGGATAAGCAGCATTATTCAAGTAAGTTCTAATCCGATCAATCCTTCTACTCGCTAGCCATTTATTGTAATTTTTGACGTCTTCGTTATGTTGCACTTTGTTCAATTTAAACTCTAGCAACAGATAACCCGATAGCGACTGATAGTGAGCCATTATGTCGTCAAGTTGAACGCTATATTCAGTGCTGAAGTAAGAGCTGTTTTTCGCATAGGGGATATCGGCAATATGTGTTTTTTCGCCGCATTGTGCCATCACATTGACTGCAGTTAAATTGGCGATGATAAAGCCAATTATGACTATAAACTTCATTTTTTAGCATTCCTTTGTAAAATATAAGTCTTTAAAAATCAGTTTTAGCAGAATGTTCCTTGATTTTATGCAGAGGAATTTATGTTATTGCGGCATTGATTGCAATGATCTTTTACGCTTTAGTTACGACTAAAGTATGGTAAGGATCTTGTTTAGGTAAAGCGTCATAAAATGGTCGCCCAGCAATACTCGCCTGCTTTGATGAATGCCCCATTTTATGACAACAAATTGACTGTATTCTAGCCAGATGAATTATTTTAATACTTGTTGATTCACGGTTAATTTAACATCAATATTATTGCGGATAGCATTCGAATAAGGGCAAACCTGGTGAGCGATACGCACCAATTCTATCGCCGACTCTTGTTCAAGGTCGAGTTCAATCGTCAGTGCAGCAGTCAGTGCAAATCCGCCAGACTCATTAGCACCAATCCCTATGGTTGCACTAACGGGTGCAGCATTGATGACTATTTTTTGCTCTCGTGCAACGTGTAATATGGCGTTGGAGAAACATGCCGCATAACCGGCTGCAAAAAGCTGTTCTGGATTAGTCGCATTGCCCGCACCGCCCATCTCTTTTGGGTAGCTAAGATTGACATTAAGTAGGCCATCTTCTGTTTTAGCGACACCGTTACGTCCAGCGGTTGCGTTTGCAGTTGTTTGATAAATAGTTTTCATGGTAAATCCTTAAGCATTTGGGTTGTGCACAATTCAATTGCTAGCAAGTTTATATCGATTTTTATGTTTAACGCAAGTATATTGTGCGCAATTAAGTTTTAAAGGATTCAAATAAATGTCAATTGAGCAAACACGCGATCCGCTATGCCTTGATAATCAAGTGTGTTTTTCGCTGTATAGTGCAACAAATGCGATGGTGAGGGCTTACCGACCTTTACTTGAAAAGTTAGATCTTACCTATCCACAATATTTAGTCATGATGGTGCTATGGGAAAATGATGGCATCAGTGTGAAGGAACTGGGCAACGCGCTGCACTTAGACTCAGGTACGCTAACACCGCTGCTTAAGCGCTTGGAAGTCAAAGGTATGGTGCTTAGAGGACGCAGTGAACTCGACGAAAGAGTGCGAGTGCTGCATATCACTGATGCGGCGAGAACGCTAAAACTTGCAGCTGAAAAGGTGCCAGAGCAGATGATGTGCCAGTTAAAAACTTCGGTTGAAAAGTTGAGCCAGTTAAAATCACTTTGTGATGATATCTACACCGAACTTAGCCATTCAAAGGGGTAAAGGGGGTTAGCTGTGCCGTTTGAGATGAATGGTAATGCGGTTAATAGTTGTGACTGCCGGCAATTCAGATAATACTCAAGGAAGCGAGAATGTTAGTTGCGACTTAAGTTCGATGCCAAGTAGGTTAGGTTTTACATAAGGAGGTGAAATGTCAGCAGTTGATCTAGTTATTGTTGGTGGTGGTATTAATGGTGCAGGCATTGCTCAGTGTGCGGCTGCAGCGGGATACAGTGTCACGTTATTGGAAAAGGGCGTGATTGCCGGTCAAACCTCTGCTAACTCCAGCAAACTTATTCATGGTGGCTTACGTTATTTAGAGACTGGCCAGCTAGCTTTAGTGAGGCAATCTCTTGCAGAGCGTCGGGCACTGTTAAAACTCGCGCCCTCTTTAGTCAATCCTATTCCGTTTTACATTCCTGTTTATGAAGATAGTCGCAGAAGCTCTATAGCGATAAGAGCGGGGCTAAGCTTATATTCGATGCTGAGCAATTTTGATTCTCTAGGCCAATTTAAGTCTATTCCGTCAGTGCATTGGGCAAAAATAAAGGGGCTTAAACTTGACGGGCTTAAAGCGCTTTACCAGTATTGGGACGCGCAAACAGACGATAAGCGACTCACCGAATCTGTGGTGAAAAATGCGCGTAGTATGGGCGCATATGTACTTGAACATGCTAAATGTATCCAAATAGAGCACCAGAAAAGACATTGTGTTGTGCGTTATGAATGCCAAGGGCAACAACATGAAGTCGAAGCGCTTGCGGTGGTGAATGCCGCTGGGCCTTGGGTTAATGATGTACTTAATTGTGTGACGCCTGTCGTGTCACCAGTGCCTATCGAATGGGTGCAAGGTAGCCATTTATTACTGGATATAGCGGCAAACGATGGCATTTTATATCTTGAATCTTGTTTCGATAAACGGGTTGTTTTTGTGATGCCATGGAATGGCAAAACACTGATTGGCACCACCGAAGTCGTGCTTGATGAAATGACGGGACGACCAACGCCCACTGAATCCGAAGTGGATTATTTACTGGGTATTTATAGCCATTATTTTCCATCTATGGGGGATGTCGACAGTCTGAAATCTCGTATTTTGGAAACCTTCTGTGGAGTGCGAGTGCTGCCAAAGCAGCAAGGAAATGCGTTTGATCGCCCCCGTGACACTTTGCAGCAAACCAGCTCATCGCATCCGCATCTGCTCACACTCTATGGTGGCAAACTGACGACTTATCGAACCACCGCTGTCGAAGTGCTTGGATGGCTTGAGTCGCATATTGGCAGCCGTAATGCATTGGCAGACTTCAATCAATTGCAACTGGATTAAGCCCATTAAGCTTTGTCGCTAAAACTAATTTAGCTTTGTGCTGGGCGCTTCATTAAACTGTCATCTTTATGTCATATTCTTTGGCCGTTTTCACTTTGGAAGTTGACCATGCTACAGATATTTATTCGATTTTTTTCTCTTGGTTTAATCTCGTTTGGCGGGCCAGCGGCTCATATAGGCTATTTTAGACAGACATTTGTGCAGGAGCTGCAATGGCTTGATGATAAGCACTATGCCAGTCTGGTGGCGCTAAGCCAGTTTATGCCTGGCCCAGGTTCGAGCCAGGTTGGTTTTGCTATTGGTTATCATAGAGGCGGCTTATTAGGCGGCCTTGCTGCTTTTTTAGGTTTCACGCTGCCGTCGTTTATTTTACTTTTCTTATTAGCGGTAACCAGCAGTCAATGGCTGGACTATTCAATGGCTCAAGGCGTGATACATGGCCTTAAGTTGTTGGCCGTGGTGGTGGTGGCTGATGCCATCTTGATTATGTTTAAGCAATTTTGCCAACGTAAACAAGCGAAGTTATTGATGGTATTTAGTTGCGTGGTGATTTTACTGCAACCTGCAATGCTGATTCAATTTTCACTATTGGTAATCGCTGCCATTATTGGCCGGTATTACCTCTCAGCGACTGACGACAGCGATACACATCCTCCAGTACAAGCACCTGTGCAGCTGAATTTCTTTTGGTTGAGTCTTTTCGCGGGTTTGCTGATCGCATCTTTAGTGGCAATAGGCCTATCTACGCAAGCAGGAATTAGCAATCTTACCGAGTTATTCAGTCAGTTTTATCAAGTGGGTAGCATGGTGTTTGGTGGCGGGCATGTGGTCTTGCCTTTACTGCAATCGAGTATTGGTGACACCATCAATAACGATCAGTTTCTAACGGGTTATGCCTTGGCACAAGCAGTCCCTGGACCTATGTTTGCGTTGGCGGCCTTTCTCGGTGCTGAAATTTGGGTGTCGCAACCGTTAGTTGGTGCACTCGTGGCGACTTTAGCGATTTTCCTACCTGGATTTTTGTTGATGTTAGTCGCGCTTAAAAGCTGGCATGCGATTAGTAGTCGACCTAAGATAACGGGGGCTATCGCCGGAGTTAATGCGTGTGTGGTGGGGTTCTTGTTAGCGGCCCTCTATAACCCAATCTTTAGCAGTGCTGTACTGTCGCCATTGGATATGGCACTGGTGATATTAGGTTTTGGTCTGTTTAAAATATTCAAGCCCAACATCTTTATTCTGGTGGCGGGTTTTGCAATTTCTGGTGGCTTAATTTCTGCGGTCATCACTTAACGTTAAATGATAACGTAAGCGTTCATCGTGCTACTAAAAAGCCGCAGATATTCTCTGCGGCTTTTTGATATCAGTAATCGCTCAGTGGCGATATCAGCCCCTAGGCTGATTCGACTACCATCACCTTTTCAACTTTTACAGCGCACACTTTTAATTCTGGGATCTTGGCAACGGGATCTAAGGCATTAATAGTGAGTTTATTGGCTGCGGACTCTGCAAAATGAAATGGCAAGAAGATAACACCGGCTTGCGCACGTTTAGTCACAAACGCATCTATCTCAATCTCACCACGCCGGGTCGACAACTTAAGTCTGTCGCCGTTGTGTATTTGCAGTTGCTCTGCGTCAAATACCGAGATCATCACTCTGGGCTTGCCAAGCTCATTAAGCCCCGGGGTTTTACGGGTGAGTGTGCCGGTATGGAACTGCTCGAGTAAGCGCCCTGTAGACAGTATCAGTGGGTATTCAGCGCACGGCATTTCAGCCGGGAGTCTATATTGCACTGGGCGCATCTGGCCTTTGCCATGGGTAAACTGCTTGTTATGCAGTATTGGCGTTCCTGGGTGACCTTCAGCTGGGCAAGGCCACTGCAATCCTTGGCGACCATTGGCCGTTTCACTGTCGATCATTTTCCAAGTAATACCACGATACTGCGGCGTGACTTCGGTTATCTCATGCCAGATCTGTCTTTCTGTTTGATAATGCCAGTCTTCACCCATTTGTTTGGCAATAAGTTGAATTATCTCCCAGTCGTTCTTGGCCTCTCCAGGAGGAGTCACCGCTGGGAGTAGCTGCTGCACTCGGCGTTCGGTATTGGTAAAGTGCCCTAGCTTTTCTGCAAACGCAGCGGCAGGCAATACCACATCAGCAAGCTCGGCAGTCTCGGTTAAGAAAATATCTTGTACTACGATGAACTCTGAGGCCTTTAAACCTGCAAGTACATGTTTTTGGTCTGGGTCACTCAGTACTGGGTTTTCACCCATGACATATAGGGCTTTGAGTGAACCATGGGTCAACCCCTGCATCATCTCGGTGGCCGACACTCCTATCTCTGATGGCAGATCGTCTTTGCCCCAAGCTTTTCTAAAGCGCATTTGGACTAACGGGTCATCCAGTTTTTGATAACCACTAAAGTAATTAGGCAACGCGCCCATATCGCAAGCGCCCTGTACATTACTTTGGCCACGCAGAGGGTTTATACCAGCGCCTTTCATCCCTATATTGCCGCAAAGTAACTGTAAGTTAGAGATTGCTGTGACATTGTCATGGCCAGAAGTATGTTGGGTAATCCCCATCGCATAGTAAATGGCGGTTTTTTTAGCGGTGCCAATGAGACGAGCAATTTCAACGATATCTTCTGCTTTTACCCCGGTGATTATTGCAGTATTTTCAGGGCTATAGTCATCGCTCATCACTTCATCAAAAAGGTCGCTAAAGCCATCTACACGCTGTTGAATATAGTCTAAATCATGCCAATCATTCTTGATAATCTGCTGCATAATTGCATTCAACAGCATCACATCTGTGCCTGGCTTTTGCGCAACATAAAGCTGGGCTTTATCAGCGATTGAGACTCTCTTAGGGTCGGCAACGATTAAGCGTGCACCATGATCCTTTATTGCCAGCTTAATATGTGAAGCAATAATGGGATGAGCACTTTCAGTGTCGGATCCAATGATAAATATTAGATCCGAATCTTTAATGCTGGGAATGTCATTGGTCATGGCACCGCTGCCTATGCTTTCGCGGAGCGCCGTAACTGTTGATGCATGGCAAAGTCGAGCGCAGTGATCGATATTGTTGTTACCAATAACGCTGCGAAACAGTTTCTGGAATAGAAAATTGTCTTCGTTGGTGGCCTTGGCCGATGACAAACCCGCTATTGATTTTGCCCCATACACGGCTTTAATTTTGCTAAATTGATTACCAATATGCGTAATCGCTTCTTGCCAGCTGGCTGGTGTTAGCACGCCACTTTTACGAATAAGTGGCGTTGTTAGGCGCTTGTCACTGTTGACAAAGTCAAAACCAAAACGGCCCTTAACGCAAAGCATACCAGCGTTGACGGGGGAGTTTTTATCGCCATTGATGTGGCGAATTTGATTCTTTTGTTTATCGACATGCATCTCAACACGGCAACCAATACCACAATAGGTACAAATAGTTGAGACCGTTTCCAATGGTTGCTTAAGCTCAGCGGTTAATCCCTGCGTCTTATCGCGAGAATCGACCAGAGCACCCGTTGGGCAAACTTGCACACAGTTACCACATTGTACGCAATCACTGTCATTCATGGTGGCGCTAAAGCCCACTCTCGGAGCATTGCGCTGGGCTGTGTCCGTAGAAAAGGGGAGTGCGTGGTAATGGTCTTTTTCAAAACAGATAGCATTGTGACCACTGGCTCCTTTACAGGTTTCAACACAGGCGCCGCAGCTAATACAGCGGTTGGCATCGAAAGTGATAAAGGGTGCGCTGGTATCGACACTAAAATGCTGGGCATTTTGACTATCGAGCTCTACTGCCTTGACCTTGTATTCGGTGGCGTAATCTCGCAGTTTACAGTCGGTGTTGACCTGACAAGCACACTCAAGACAACGAGCCGCCTCTTTCATCGCTTCATCGGGAGCAAAACCGAGTTCTACTTCGCTGAAATTAAGCGCGCGTTGTAGCTTTGCAAGCTCTGGCATTTTACTGCGTAATTGCTGCTCTGTATCGGGGTAAAGCGCATCGGTGCCAAGCGTGGCTAATTGGCTCGTTTTGGCGGCTTTGCTGGAGTTAAATAGCTGTTTATCAAGCTCACAAGTCAGCCCTTGTGTCAGCAGTTTTTCAATGGCATCGGCAGCTTTTCTGCCATCGGCAACAGCAGCAACGGCAGTGGCGGGTCCTGTTCGAGAATCCCCAATGACAAACAGTTTATCGAGTCCTGCGGAAAGCCCAGCAGACATCGTATGTTCACAGCCTTCAAATGTATTCCATCGAGTCAGCGCCACTTCACCGGTCGCTAATTTGCTGTCTGGATGATTTAAAAAGCTCATGTCTGGTGTTTGCGAAACCGCAGGGATCACGGTATCAAAGGCTTCAACAAAGGTGTCACCTGTGGGTTTTGGCGACCGACGACCCGAAGCATCGGCATCACCGAGTGCCATTATTTCGAATGTGACCTGACTAACTCGGCCAGCATCATCGCTATGGTTTTCAATTGGATTGGTTAAGAAATGAAACTTAATGCCTTCTTGCTCAGCTTCATGAATTTCATAAGGCTCTGCTGGCATCTCATCGCGAGTACGACGATAGATTAAGGTCACATCTGCGCCATCACGTTTTGCCGTGCGAGCGCAATCGATGGCGGTATTACCGCCGCCAATAACGGCCACTTTCTGGCCTGTTTTATAGGCCTTCTCAGTGCAATAATCTTTAAGGTAGTCAACGCCTAAATAACACCCATCGAGTTCGATACCGGGATAGTTCATTGGCACGGCTTTTTGCGCACCAATTGCCAGACAAACGGCATCAAAATCGGCCAGTAAACCGTTTAAATGAATATCTCGACCCAAGCGAACATTAGTCTGAATATCCAGACCATTTTTGCATAACAGATCAATCTCTTTATCCAGAATGGCTTTAGGTAAACGATACTCTGGAATGCCGTATCTTAACCAACCTCCAGCTTGCGGCATGGACTCGAATACCGTGACATCATGGCCATTATTCGACAAGTAATAACCTGCTGATATTCCCGCTGGGCCACTGCCTATAATGGCGACTTTTTTGTCGGTGGCCGGCTTTTTAGGGGGCACGTAAGGGGCATCACCTTCAATGTCCAGATCCGCTGCGTGACGTTTTAGCTGTCGAATAGCCACGGGTTCGTCAACCAGACCACGTCGACATTCTGTTTCGCAAAAAGCGGGGCAGACACGACCAATCGACAAAGGAAGTGGCAGCGTTTGCTTAATCACTTTAACCGCTTCGCGGTGGTCGCCTTGTGCTATGTGGTGCAGGTAAGATTGTACATCGACCCCCGCAGGACAAGCGGTTTGGCATGGTGCTTCGCAGTCGGCAAAGTGGTCAGATAATATGGTGTGTAACGCGGCTTTACGCTGTTTACTGAGTGCGGCTGATTGAGTGATAACGTCAATATATTGTGAGTCAATATCAGCGACTTTGGTTTCACAGGCGCGAACGGTGTTGAGCTTGCCATCTGCATTTTTAAGTTCAACATGGCAGAGATTACAGTGCTGCTTAGTGTTGGTGACCAGTGAGCTTGCAGGGCTTTTACACAAATTGGGGATCGCGATATTAGCGTTAAGCGCTACATCGAGTAGGGTATCTTGTTGATTGGCAGTAAGGGTTATGCCATCAATACGTATTTGTTTCATCGCAAGGGCCTTTTAGTTATTGAGGTTCACAGCTTTCGACATTTTATTGAGACGCTAAGCCTCGATTGTCAAAGTGCGCGCTCTGAGTATGGACTCGACGATACTTGATGCTTTTGAGTATACCCTCGCACTTTTTTTACGCAGAAATTGGCGCTTATTTTTCTGCTGTATTTGCTAGTGAATTCACAAAGGCTGATGGAAATGTGCACTAACCTGTGGGTGTAGGTTTGTAAGTGTGAGCTAGGTAGGGTTTGTGTTTGACTTGGCTGCTTATGCGGCCTTACGGCCGAGGTAAGTCTTGGCGCTTCGCCCACCCCCGAACCAAGGGACAAAGCGCTTGCGCCCCTTGGTAATCCCTCAGCGCCCCGGCGAAATTTAAAAAGCAAAATTTCCAACGGGGAAAATTGGTGTTATTTGTTAGTAAAGAGGTAGGTTTCTAGAGTTGGGTTTTCAAATTTAAAAACTTAGATACCGAGAGTTTGCGCTTTTAGAAACCAGTGTAGATGCGGCCGTGACCGTCCATTACATGGATGTCATGGCCGAGCTTCCAAGGATGGACTTGTAGCGTGTCACGGAAGTATCTGCGGATACGCCGACCGCTGGTCATTGGAACCGCCTTTGCCTGAAGGTAACGCACTTTTGTCCCAAAGTTTGTTAGCTGCGCATTAGCCTTTTGAGCTAATGAAGCTGTGCTTGCTCAACGCAGTGGTGCTTCACCAATTATAATAAAGACTCGAACAAGAAGGCTGTTCTTGTCTTCCTTAGCGGGTCATCTTTTTTACAAATACCACTACGAATAACGCGATAGTAAAGCTGCCGGTAAAGGCTTCGAAAGCGGCAATGGCGCGGGAAATGCCAATCGGAGTAAAGTCGCCATAACCGAGGGTGGTAAAGGTCACTACCGAGTAATATACGCAGTTAAGGAAAACAATTAAGTTACTGTAAAAGCTATTATTTAAATTAAACTGATGTATCTCACCATCAAAGTTTAGACCTGTGAAAAAATAAAGGATAGCGCTGAAAAGGATCAGTGCAAGCGAGAAGACAATGACTCTTAAAGGGGCTTCGCCATAGCCACAGAATAGGTCAATTGCTTTTGAAAGAAAGCGTTTAAGGCAACGCTTAGGCATTTGGTGGCGACGCATGGTGAGTTCTTTACGAATGTATTTGCCAGACATGGCGAACAGGCCTTCACGTTCAGCGGCTTTTCGTAGATCGCGATAGATCTCTTCAGCTTGTTGAAAGTAGTCCAATGCTTGCTCTTTATGGCCATTTTGCTCCGCCACACTAGCCAGCTTTTCTTGGCGTAAGACGTTGCCTGCTTGCATATTTTCTATCTTAGCTCCGACCCATTTTATGCCGAGTAAATTACAGCCACTAAGATTAGCGCAATGCAGATTGGCTTCCCGCAGGTCTGCTTTCATCAAGCTGGCGTTACTGAAGTTTATGTTGAACAGGTGCCCGCCGCTTAAATCGGCGCGATAGAGTTCGGCGTTACTAAGGTCATAGCCGATTTTTTGATGGTGACGTACTAAGTCAATTCCGGCGAGTTTAGCGTGGTTGAGACTGATGCCCCTGAGTTGACCACCGCGGTTTGCATACAGTTCAAGCAGTTGAATATCTTCAGGCCTATTCTTAATAAATTTAGGATCATGCCAATAACATAACCCCGAATCACCGGCAGGTTCGTGGCAAATATGGACGTTGTCTTCATGATAGCGACATGTCAGAGCTTGTTCATGTGATGGCTGGATCAATGGCATAATCGCCTCAATCTTTAACGGTATTTTTATTATAGTAATGGAGTGGTTTATTTGCAGATTTTGCAAATGAATTCACCGTTTTCTTATTTTGCTCGTTGTTGTTAAATGGCAGAATAGAGGGCTGAAAGTGGCTTTATGTCACCTAAGTTTAAAATGTTGAATAAAATTGCGGTTTTGATTGCTTTTGCAGCTAGGTTTCAACCCATGCATGGGTTAAAATAGTCGGCTGTGTATCTATTGATAATTGAGACGATAGACGCGGATTCTTTCTGCTGTTATCTGTCGTCAGTAAAATTAATTAAAAAGTTGATTAAATCATGTTTGAAGTAAATCCAGTTAAATTCAAAATCAAGGAGCTCGCTGACCGTACCGACCTTCTTCGGGGGTATCTTTGACTACGATGCTAAAAGTGAGCGTCTAGAAGAAGTAAGCAGAGAACTTGAGAACGCGGAAGTTTGGAATAATCCAGAAAATGCTCAGGCGCTAGGCAAAGAGCGTGCGTCGCTTGAAGCGATAGTTAAAACTATCGACGATATGGATAGCGGTCTAGAAGATATTCAAGGATTGCTAGAACTTGCCATTGAAGAGGACGATGAAGACACCTTCAATGATGCCAGTACAGAATTAGATGATCTTGAGAAACGGTTAGAGGAACTCGAATTCCGCCGCATGTTCTCAGGTCCACACGATATATCAAACAGTTACTTAGATATTCAGTCAGGTTCTGGCGGAACTGAGGCGCAAGATTGGGCCAATATGGTGCTGCGTATGTTCTTGCGTTGGGGCGATGCTCACGACTATAAACCTGAACTGATTGAAGTGACTGATGGTGATGTTGCCGGTATTAAAGGCGCCACCATTAAGTTTACCGGCGAGTATGCCTTTGGTTCACTGCGTACTGAAACTGGCGTACACCGTCTAGTGCGTAAGTCACCGTTTGATTCATCAGGTAAGCGTCACACCTCTTTTTGCTCGGTATTTGTTTATCCAGAGCTTGATGACTCGATTGAGATTGATATCAATCCATCGGATCTCAGAATTGATACCTACCGCGCCTCGGGTGCGGGTGGTCAGCACGTGAATAAGACTGAATCAGCGATTCGTATTACTCACGTGCCCACTAACACTGTCGTGCAGTGTCAGAATGACCGTTCGCAGCATAAGAACCGTGATGCTGCGATGAAACAGTTAAAAGCGAAATTGTATGAGCTAGAAATGCTCAGACAAAACGCTGATAAGCAAGCCGCCGAAGATGCCAAATCAGATATTGGTTGGGGCAGTCAGATCCGCTCATACGTGCTCGATGATGCACGTATTAAAGATCTACGTACCGGTGTTGAAAACCGAAATACCCAGAGCGTTTTAGATGGCGATCTGGACAAGTTTATTGAAGCTAGCCTTAAATCTGGCCTTTAACGAGAGAAGAAGATGACTGAACAAACACAAGATGAGAACAAGTTAATTGCGGAACGCCGAGCCAAGTTAGATCACATTCGCGCGAACTGCCCAGCAAACGGTCACCCGAACAACTTCGATCGAAAACATAAAGCGGCAGATATTCAAGCTGAATATGGTAGTTATACCAAAGAAGAGCTTGAAGGCATGGACATTCAGCGTTCAATTGCTGGCCGTGTTATGGCTAAGCGTGGCCCATTCTTGGTTATCCAAGATGTCTCTGGCCGCATCCAAGCCTATGCAGGTAAAGATGTTCAAAAAGATCTTAAAGCGACGTTCCAAGGTTTAGACATCGGCGACATCATAGGTGTCACTGGTAAGCTACACCTTTCAGGTAAAGGCGATCTTTACGTGAACATGGAACAGTACCAGTTGCTAACTAAAGCACTGCGTCCACTGCCTGAAAAGTTCCACGGATTGTCAGACCAAGAAACACGCTACCGCCAGCGCTACGTTGACTTAATCGTTAACGAAGAATCACGTAATGCTTTCATTATGCGTTCTAAAGTGGTTTCTTCTATCCGTAACTTTATGATTAAAAAAGAGTTCATGGAAGTAGAAACACCAATGATGCACAGCATTCCTGGTGGCGCTACTGCACGTCCGTTTGAAACTCACCATAATGCACTAGATATGGCGATGTACTTGCGAATCGCACCTGAGCTATACCTTAAGCGTCTAGTGGTTGGTGGTTTTGAGCGTGTATTCGAAGTTAACCGTAACTTCCGTAACGAAGGTCTGTCTCCACGTCATAACCCAGAATTCACTATGATGGAATTCTACATGGCTTACGCTGACTTCAACGATCTAATGGATCTTACTGAAGAGATGCTAAGTTCTATCGCGACTGAACTTTGTGGTTCTCCACAACTTCCGTACGGTGAGCATACTGTTGATTTCGGTGGCCCATATGCTCGTTTGAGCATGTTGGATGCGATTAAGAAGTACAACCCAGACAACGAAACGATTCAGTCTATGACTTATGAAGAAGTTAAAGACGTTGAGTTTATGCGTAAATTGGCTCTGAGCCTTGGCATGAAAATCGAGAAGTTCTGGACTTGTGGTCAGCTACTTGAAGAGATCTTTGGTGAAACAGCTGAAACTCAGTTAATGCAACCTACGTTCATTACTGGCTACCCTGCTGATATCTCACCGCTTGCACGTCGTAACGATGAAAACCATTTCATCACCGACCGTTTTGAGTTCTTTATCGGTGGCCGTGAAGTGGCTAACGGTTTCTCTGAGCTTAACGATGCAGAAGACCAAGACAGCCGCTTTAAAGCGCAAGTTGACGCGAAAGATGCAGGCGATGACGAAGCAATGTTCTACGACGCAGATTATATCCGCGCACTAGAGCACGGCTTACCACCAACTGCAGGTCAAGGTATCGGTATCGACCGTTTGGTTATGCTGTTTACTAACACGCACACTATTCGTGACGTGATCTTGTTCCCAGCGATGCGCCCTGAAGCTTAATCGTTAGTAGCAAACTTTTTACTCTTTGAGTAAAACAAAAAACCAGCCTTCAGGCTGGTTTTTTTATGCTTTAAAAGGCTTAAAAGCTCAATGTTTGAAGCCTATTTTAAGTTTACTGCCCTTTTTTGAATGGCTGATAAAAATTAGTACGGTGATGCACAGCAATATCTTCTAGTGCTAATGGACCATCTTGCCAAGGATTACCATTGTCATAGAGAGACTCAAGCACGTAATAGCGATTACCATGTTGACCTAATAACTGCCAACTTCTGTACTGACGATAGAAGCAGTTACTATCGCTACGAGGATCGCAATTACTACTGGTTGGGTTGCCATTTAACCATTCAAGTGAACGGTATAGAACCACTTGGTTGTTCTCCATATACCAATGCAGGGGCGTTGTTTTGTACAAAATGCTGCCATCTACAGAGGTTGCTTTTAGGTTCGCACTACCGTCGGCTAACAGCTCCCATTTGATCCCGTAACCCATTACATCATATTTGGGCTGACTGCTGCTAAAACCATGATCCCAGTTACCCACGAAATCACTGGCTTGCCAGCTCGATGCTGATAGTGTCGTCGCCATATTAGTGTACTGTACATTGATTTCGCCTTTTTCATACAGGGCAAATACCGATGCGCCACCTTTACGATCAGAGCGATCATCAAACAGCTTTAACCAGCGGATGCTGTAGTCGCTAAAGCTCATTGTTAACACGCCATCAGCATCGATAAGCCAAGTGAAATTAGCGTTATCTTCCAACACCGAACCGCTGCCATTATCATCGAACTGATAGGTCATTGCAGGTAATGTGTTTTGCAGACGATTTAATGCCAACGCGCTATCAGAGTAGTGTTCAAATACAATAGCTTGCCCCAGTAGATCTTTCTCTTGCCAAGCTTCTACGTCATCGATATTAAAGGCAGTGAAATACATCTCTTCATCGATGATTTCGTTGGCAACCTCAGCGCCATTATCTCTATCTACGCACACTCGATGACGCTTAAAGATTTCGACAGCTTGTTGCACACCTTTAAAGCGGCCTTTTATCATCTCAAAACGTTTACTTATCGGTGTATAGGTACAAGTGGCTGGATCTTGGATCCCTTCTATCCAATTAGACTGAACTTGGGTTGACCAAGATGAGGTATCAACTACAATGCCACTCCCATCAACTGACCAACTCGCTGTGGTGATTTCGTCAAGATTCTGTTGTGTGAAAAGGCCGTCCTCAGCAAACGTGTAGGATAAGTTAAATGGAAGCCCTAATCTAACGGTACCTGGTGCGCTGGCTAAGGTGGCGTAATAGGTTTTACCATTGGCTAAGAAGTCATTCGTCTTATTGCCAGTGTGTTGCTTTTGATGACTTAACAACGAATCAAACAGCGCTTTACCGGCATCATCGGCATAAATACCGCTTAAGTATTCCTGCAGCCCTACCATTCCATTGCTGGTGGGTACTGTTTGGTTTTGATCCGCGGCATAACTCAATGCTGTTGCTATCTCTAACAGCAACTCAGTGTCGATATTTTTATAACGTGCGGCTAGCACTTTTGCATCAACGCTTGCATCAGTAATAAAGTCGCTATTACCAAAAAGAGTGATTAAATACAGGTAGTCTGCGGTGGTTAAACTGTTGAGATCGGCCTGTACATTGCCGTTTATTGCTGCAGCCTGTTGCAGGGAAGCTACTTTTTGCACTGTCGCTTTATTGGATGTAGGCTCAGCTTGATTGATATTTTGCAGTAACTCGGCAATTAGACCTGTACGTACTAGTGGGTTTTGAGCCACATCGGCGCTTAATTTGTAGGAACCTTGTTGCTGTAATATATCGATATCAACAGGTAACACATAATTACCATCGGCATCGGTTGTGGTGACAAAACTCTGATCATTAAGGGTTAATGTAATACTGCTATCGCTAACGATAGCGCCATTGTTATTGGCATTACCTGAGAGCTCGATATTGTGGTGGGTATTGTTGAGAGTGAAATCAAGCAGTAACTCAGTGGTTTCACCACTGTCATCGGTGGCGACAAATTTAAGCTGCCCAGCTTCAGTCTGCGCAACCTTAGGCATTTTTATGGTGAGTGTGTCGCTCATTTCACCAGAAAGTACCGCTGCGCTGCCTAATACTTGCTGCCACTGTGTCGCAGCTATATCACCATCTTCATCCGTTACAGTGGCTGTAATAGTGTAAGTTTTGTCTTCATCAACTTGAGTCAGCGCTGCAATATTCACCGTTGGCGCTAAGTTGTTGAGCAGTTTTACATTGACTGAAGTTGAGGTGGTTGCTCCATCATTGTCTGTGACCGTAAGCTTGAATGTCACCGTTTGATCTTCGTCTACAGTGGGAATCGTTAAGCTTACACTGGCAGTATCGATATCGGCCATCTGCACCGTAATACCCGCCGTTTGTTGCCATTGATAGCTGGCGATACTGCCATCGCTATCGGTAGCATTAGCGTTGATAGTGAGCGATAACCCCTCTTTAATTGTCAGCCCTGTAATAGGGACTATTTGTGGTAATTGGTTCTGAGGAGTGGGTGCGGATTCATCTCCGCCGCCACCGCAAGCCGTTAAGGCTAATGTAAGAGGAAATACAGCCAAGGAAGTTAATATTTTTTGAGACATACGTTACCTTTATAATAATTTTTATTGGTAAACCTATTGCCTACATAAAGATTGGGTATTGCTTGAATTCCTTTTTAAGCACTTGCAATAAATATGCAGTGTCTTGAGGTTACTATGTGTAAATAACCGTAACGAATTTACATTTTTATAACTAAAAATCAATACTTCTTGATCTTATTTTTATTAAAAAAGAGATAATGACTCAATGACGTTATCGCTATAGTGATATCACCTACTATTGGCCATTAGACTGGTTAATAATTTATAGCCATGTAACCGTCTCATTTGAGATGACTACGCATAAATATCAGCAATAGCATTAGCCACTCAGAACCAATGTGTTTGCTTTACATTGTCATGGTGCATGATCCTTAAGCCCCATCGGCAACCTTGTCGTTTATTTTCCATCCGTGGGGGAATATTAAACGCTTCTCTGCACTTGCTAAGTCGTTATCTTGATTCCTCCAGTGCTGAGCTTGTTAGTCGACCATTAACCCCGCTGGGCTTGCTTATGCCAGTGAATAATATTGACTGGGGACAATATGGATCGCTATATTCGAAACTAAATTAGCCTTTCAGGCTATTGTTTGGCGGATGTGTAGTCGTTTATTCTTATTTTGTACCGCGTTATTCGACGCGATGAAATTGACTAGGCTAGATGTTTGCAGTTGGTCTTAATTAAGGATGATTATGAAAACTAAAATACTCGCATTACTGACAACATTATCTCTAGGTCTAGGACTTGTTGCTGCGGTGAATGCCAATCCAATGCAAGATGAGCAGCGCTACTGTGCAGCGAACCCAGTCGATTGCTACTGCGAGTATCGCGGTGGCGTTAAGTATTGTTTTATTAAGTAATTTAAGCGCTATCTAAACATAAAAACCAGCCACAAGGCTGGTTTTTATATCTAGGTCTTGAATGTTTTTTTAAAGCTTAGCGTCTTGTGCGGTGTTTGCAGTTTGCGTTTTTATTGCAGGTGTGAAAGCAGGTGTACTGCTGGATAATTGTTTCGCGGTCTTGGCGGCATAACGGGTTATTTTCTTGTGAATAGGTTTCTGCGCCAGCGTATCCAATACCTCTTTATAGCGGCCATTTTTACTGTTGCTGAGTACCTTGCACAGCCAAGCGAGAGAATCGGCAAAATGACCATCTTGGGTGCCTTGGTTATCCCAAATGTATTGCGCGATATGGTCGAGCGAAGCCTGATCAGTTAACGGTAACTTAATAGCTTCTCTTGCCGCTGCGCGTATTTGAGTGACATCGTTGCTGACAAGGCGAGATAACAGGTCGCGGTACTCTGCGGTAACAGCAGAAATGTCGGCATTAGTCTGTTTAGATTTAAGATCAACTATCCAGTGAGTGTCCTCATACCTCAGCTCCATAGAGCCAAAGTTGATATAGGACAGACGCAAATTCTGAAACGTTTGGCGGCCAATAAAGGGGCGACTATAGCTGCGAATATACTGGCCTACGCCATCAGGATTACCTAGTAGCGACAATACGACTTCTAAGGTGTCACCGGTTCTAATTCTTTCAAAATTATCTGCAGTGGCACGAATATGTTTGGGATTACTGGGGGCGATTTGTGCTGTATATTCAGCGGCAATAAATTGCGGCACCTCAGTATTATTAAGTGCTTTTATGGCGCTTTTAAAATAGCGTTTTATCTTGTTTGATTGGGCAAGTTTTAGTTGCTGGTTGAGTAATTGTTGATATCGACCATTTTTACTTTCCCCGATAGCTTTGGCTAACCAAGAGATAGTGTCGTCAAATTCTTTATCTTCTTTATCACCATTGTGATTCATAGACCAAATTGTAAATGCCGCTAAGTCCCACAGTTGAACATTATCGGGTAAATCATGGTGTAGTGCTTTTGCCCCTAATTTCACGTTTTGTAAGTTCTGGCTGGTGAGCAAGTTCGCGTAGATAGATTCTTTACTGTCAAAGCCAGCATGAGCCACAAAAGAGCATAGGGTTAAAAAGATAAAGAGGAGTTTTTTCATATTGTGAAGATCCATTTTTCGGCATCTTAAGTTGATGATGCCCTAAAGCTGTCCATTGTGAGTGCATAATGACCGATTATTAGGCTGACTTCAATTGATCCATATTGATGTGGATGAGAGCTATCGCTTGCCCAGACTTGGCGGTACTTTTATGTGAGACGTCATTGAGCTTGAGTGTTAACGGGTTAAGCTTGTTGTAGCTGCTTGAGCACTAGCATCGTCCTTATTGGTTGCTTAAAGTTGAATATGTTGATGAAAAGCATATTCGTTATATTTAGATTTAACTATCAGCAACCTATCAGTAACCTATCAGTAACCTATCAGTAACGTGGCGACGGTAAATTTTACTCTTATGCCGAGTTAATAATCTTTCGTTTGTTTGAGGTTTAGGCCCCTTCAGACGAAATATTCTATTAATGTTAAATAAGTGATTTTTGGACTATAAATGTTTGCCCTTACAGGATATTGTGGCAGGTTATATGGTTATAGTTTTAGTGCGTTGGTTGGTTCGCATTAATTGGATGGAGTGTTGAATGATAGTGATAAATATCTCTACGACTCAGCAAGCACAGTGGCGGAAGTCCATTGACATGCTGGCACGCATTTCTTGTTGTGGAGTTGGCCTATTGAAGGTTAATCAAGATGACTGCCTAGAGCCTTTTACGGCGGTAGGCATTGATCGTGATAATTTAGAACATCTCAGTCAAATCTGTGCTGCATCAGATCTCAATAACGCGTCATCAACATCTTCTTTTTCAAACACTTCAACTAAAACCGCCCAACCCGCATCCAATGATAGCTTATTTGAATCGGGTTTAAGCTGCTGCGTGGCAATCCATTGGCCTTCTCAAGCACTCTTTGGTTACCTATGCCTTACTACACCGGCAAAGCAAAATACTCACTCGCTAAACAAAGCTGATTTAAGGCTACTACTAAAACAATGTGCTGATAGTTTTGAGCTTGATCTCTTGAGCATTTATCGCCATTACCGGAAAAGTATCCAGCGAGAAGATGATGCTGAAACAGCAGTAACAAAGGTCAGCTTGCAGCAGTTTATCGATACGATGAAAGAACATGTATGGATGAAAAATCCCCAAGGACGCTATGTGATTGTTAACCATAGTGTCGAGGTCGCTTGGGATATGTCTCGTGCGCAGATCCTTAATCATACGGACGAAGAATTATTTAATCCTCAATTAGCAAAACAGTTTGTTGATGGCGATAAAGAATCGGTTACCAAAGGTGTACAGATTACGGCTGGAGAGTGCCAAGGTCTGGATATTGGTGATGTTGAATCATGGTTAGAAACGACCAAAGTGCCGATTGTGGCTGATACTGGAGAACTGACTGGCATCATTGGTATCTCGCGTAATATCTCGTCGCATAAGGCGGCGCAAGATCAGCTAGAACTTGCCGCTCGCGTATTCGAAAACTCTGTGGAAGGGGTGTTGATCACCGATGTTGATGGCAATATTATCGATGCTCATGGTGCTTTTACTCATATTACTGGCTTTGAGAAAAGTGAGTTAATCGGTCAAAATCCGAAGATGTTTAATTCTGGTCGTCACGATAAAGCATTTTTTAACAATCTATGGCAGTCACTGTTAAACACTGGAAAATGGCACGGTGAAATATGGAATCGCCGTAAAAATGGTGCGGTTTTTCCACAATTATTGACGATCAGTGCCGTGTACGGTGATGAACATCAAATCCGTTACTTCGTTGCTGTTTTTGCTGACTTATCGACACAGAAAAAAAACGAAGCGGAGTTGGCCCATTTAGCCTTTCATGACCCACTAACCAAACTACCTAATCGTATGGCAGTAACCTCTCGGTTGGAGCAAGAGATTAGACTGGCAAATAGAAGTGAATATCAGTTAGGCGTAGTTTACATCGACGTCGACCTATTTAAGCAGATCAATGATAGCTTTGGTCACCTTATGGGTGATGAGGTGTTGGTCGAATTAAGTCATCGTTTAAGCCTTGCTTTAGGTAGCTTAGCAACTGTTGCGCGGCTGGGGGGAGATGAGTTCGCGGTGATCCTCCCCAATATTGAAAGTAGCGATATGCTTTCATTAAGGATCAGTACGCTACAACACGTTTTTGAACGGCCGTTTTTACTGGGTGACAATGCACCAGTGCGGTTGACAGCCAGTATGGGGGTGGCTATCTATCCCCAAGACGGTCGCGATTCGAGTACGCTCTTGGTTAATGCTGATGCTGCTATGCACAGGGCTAAACACGATGGTCGCAATAATTACGCCTTTTACACCGAATCTTTAACTTATGAGTCGGTAGCGCACCTTAAACTGCAAAGTGCGCTACATGATGCGCTGTCTCAAGACGCATTGTACTTGGTGTATCAACCGAAAGTTGATTGTCGCAGTCAGCAGCTAAGTGGCTTTGAAGCATTATTGCGTTGGGAAGATCCTGTATTAGGCAGAATATCTCCGGCTATATTTATTCCAGTCGCTGAAAAAATTGGTTTGATCCAAGAGATTGGCCGCTGGGTATTACAACAAGCTTGTGAGCAAGGTGTGAGATGGCTCGCTGAGGGCAAAGATTTTGTGCGCATTGCAGTCAACGTAGCAGCGCAACAATTGCAACGGCGTAATTTTGTCAACGAAGTTGCTGAAGTGCTCAAAGCCACAGGTTTACCGGCAAATAGATTAGAGCTTGAAGTGACCGAAAGCTGCATGATGACCGATCCTGAATCAGTCGGTCGCGATCTGGTTAAGCTCGGGAACATGGGGATTATGTTATCGATTGACGATTTTGGCACCGGATACTCGTCCCTCAATTACCTTAAAAAACTGCCTATCAATAAACTGAAAATAGACCAAAGCTTTGTGAGAGATATCCCTGATGATGTCCATAACACCGCCATCGCCAAAGCGGTTATTGCCTTGGGCCATTCACTTAACTTAAAAGTGATTGCTGAAGGGGTTGAGACCGTAGAACAAGCGCAGTTCTTAGCGGATTATGGTTGTGATGAAGCCCAAGGCTATTTATTCAGTAAGCCAAAGCTGGCGGCAGAACTTAATCACTTTTTTGTAAATGAGGGCTGTATTAACGACTCACCTAATGATGAGTGTTAACGTTTGATGATAAGCGATTAGTTGTAGCAGCCACTTATAAGTGACTAATTATAAATGATTAAGTACGGCGCTAAAATCTAGCAAGGGGATCACGTCGCCAGCTTGCATTGTCGCTATGTCTATATCACCAATTCTCACCCTCACCAGCCTCAGTGTGGCGAATCCTACCGCGGCAGTCATTTTTCTAATCTGGCGATTCTTACCTTCACATAATGTAATCGAGACCCAACTCGTTGGGCCGTGTCTTGGATCGCGGATCTTACGGCCCCGTAAAGGCAATTGCGGTTCCTCTGCTAACTTGAACGCTTTACAGGGTAGCGTTTGATACTTCTCTCCATTTACCCCAATTTCAACACCGTTTTGCAGCGCTAATATCGCGTTGGCAGATATATCGCCATCAAGCTGAACATAATACTCTTTTTCGACTTTCTTACTGCGGATCAAGTGGCTCATCATACCGTCGGTTGTCAGTAATAGTAGGCCTTCTGAGTCATGATCAAGTCGGCCGATAGCCATGGTTTTTTCGGGAAAAATAAATAGCTCACCCAGTAGCTTTTTGCTTTTACGTGTTTCAGGTAAAAATTGGCTCAAAAAACCGTATGGCTTAAATATTTTAAAGTGCTGAGCGCTATCAGACGCTTCTTTCAACTCGATTTTGTCTAGCGTGCTTGAGGGCATTAATATCGCTCTTAGTTGGCTTTATTGGGTTAATCTGAACTTAAGGTGATTATACGTAAACTTTTATTCCCAAGCCAATTGACACTGCAAGATTCAGCGGGGATGACTCAAGCATGCCACTCCTGCTTTGGATTAACTTATGAGCGAGTCACCATGAGTTGAACAATGAGCTTTTAATTGAAAATCTTAAACGGTGCTGAATTGACTCAATAGCTAATACAATGGGGATTTAATCGATTGATAATCTCTTCTACAATCAGAGAAGTTCATATTCAATTGTTGAGCAGTGGTCATTTAGTAATTGAAGCCACAATAGCTAATGACAGCGTTGTCATTTGAGGTTATAGTTATGTTACATATTTAGCTGGCAGTACGATAGCTAACCTAGAGTGAGTGTGTGATGCTCGATATAGGCGAGTGCAGATCGACTGGCGCTGCTAATTTCTCACTTTCATTGGATCAATTTTATGCAAATCGTAATATTAAAAGACAGTGCTGCGGTAGCGGCATATGGCGCAAATATTTTTATTAAACAACTGCACAAAAAATCAGACTCAGTGTTGGGATTAGCCACAGGTTCTACACCAGTATCCTTGTATCAGCAGTTAATCGAGGCGACTAAAGCGGGGCAAATATCATTCGCACATACCACCACCTTTAACCTTGATGAATACTTAGGTCTTGCGGGTACGCACCCTCAAAGCTATCGCTACTTTATGAAGCAGCAACTATTTGATCATATTGATATTGATCAGACTAACACCCATGTTCCTCCTGGTGATGCGGCGAATCCTATAACCGCATGCCATGGCTATGAAGCACAGATAAGCGCTGCTGGTGGGGTGGATATCCAGCTATTGGGGATAGGCCGTAATGGCCATATCGGCTTTAATGAGCCGTCATCTGGTTTGATGTCGAGAACGCGGGTAAAGACGCTAACAAAAGCGACTATTGACGACAATGCTCGATTTTTTGAAGCCGATGAATACCAACCACATCTATCGATAACCATGGGGATTGGTACGATCATGGATGCCAAGAAAGTAGTCTTGTTGGCAACAGGCGCAAACAAAGCTGAAGCGATTAAAGCAACAGTCGAAGGGCCATTAACAGCCGCGTGCCCGGCTTCTGCGCTGCAGATGCACCAAGATGTGGTGTTGGTTATTGACGAAGCGGCCGCATCAAGTTTATCTGATTGTGACTTTTACAAACATATTGAAGCGGAAAATCAAAAGCTGATGGCAAGATTAGGCCTGTAGCTATCAGTAATCAATAACGTATAAAAAAGGACAAGCATTGCTTGTCCTTTTTTATGGCTAGCATATCTCACCAACTCTATTTTCACTCTCTTCAAGTTTAGCTTGGCCTCTACTGCAAATTGCTTGTCCTTTTTGGTTGTTAAAGCCGCTTATAGCTGATGGTATAAAAACAATGAGTGATAACTTCTATTATGTTAAATATTTGTATACTCTAAATCTAAAGGAATTGGAGTAATAAATTATGCTGAAGAAGATTTTAATCGTGATTCTAGTGCTGATAGCATTGCCGTTTATCATCGCGCTATTTGTCCAAAAAGAGTATTCGGTTATCACGAATATAACGATCGATAAGCCTACTGCTGAAGTCTTTAATTATGTGAAGTATCTTAAAAATCAAGAAAACTTCAGTGTATGGGCACAGATGGATCCCAATATGACAAAGAGGTATCTCGGCACCGATGGAACTGTCGGTTTTGTGTCTCGATGGGAGAGCGATAATGAGGAGGTGGGTGTCGGTGAGCAAGAGATTATGCGCATCGATGAAGGCAAGCGTATTGATTTTGAATTGCGGTTTTACTCCCCTTTTGAATCGACCGATTTGGCCTTTATGACCACCGAATCAATCAGCACAGATCAGACCTTAGTAAAATGGGGTTTTGATGGGCATTTAGATTATCCAATGAATTTGCTGTTTTTGTTTATGGATTTTGAAACCATGATTGGTAACGATTTGAATCAAGGGTTAGTACAGCTTAAGCAGGTACTTGAGGCAGAATAGTGCTTGCTGGAAAGGAGTCCAAGTATGGGTCTGTATTTGCAGGTTTAACATTATACGGAGATGGTCACTTCTAGCTAATTAACTAATTAACTAATTAACTAATTTGGATATGTTTACGTGCGGTTAAAGTAAGGCGTGTTACTTAAAGTGGGAAAATAACATGACAGAAGCTCATCATCCGTTAACGGATTTTATTGAATATTCAGAACAAGAGATGCTTGCTCGAGCAGATAAAAATTATGCAGAGGTGAAACGGCGTCATTCGATCCGCAAATTCTCTGATAGACCCATAGCTAAAGCTATTATTGAAAAGTGCATCTTGGCAGCGGGCACCGCGCCCAATGGTGCTAATCATCAACCATGGCATTTTGTGGCGATAAATAGTCCTGAGATTAAGGCGCTAATACGTCATGAGGCCGAAGCGTTAGAGCAGGCATTTTATGCGGGCAGAGCAGGGGAGGAGTGGTTAGATGCACTTAAACCGCTAGGTACCAATGCGGATAAACCTTACCTTGAACATGCACCTTGGTTAATCGCTATCTTCAGTAAAAAACGTACTGAAGAAGAGGGCGAGCAGAAGACCAATTACTACGTTCATGAATCCGTTGGCATCGCTACCGGTTTTTTGATCCAAGCACTGCATCATGCAGGCTTAGGCACTTTAACGCACACCCCAAAACCTATGTCATTTTTAAGCAAAGTGTGTGGCCGAGATAGTTCAAATGAACGACCTTATATGCTGATTGTTGCAGGGTATCCAAGCGAAGAGGCAACCGTGCCAGAACACGCACTGCAAAAGAAATCATTAGCAGATATCAGCGATTTCATCTAGGGACTGTAGAACTTTCACGGTTGTTTTTGCCGCAGTGTGGAGGGGCAGAGATAGTCAGTTTAGGAAAAAATGGACGCTTAATCGCGTCCATTTTTGTTAATCGGAGGAGCAGGGCTTGCTATGCTCAGCGCTATAGCGAAGCGTGAGGACCGAAGACTTCATAGTGAATACGATCACTTTTTACGCCGAGCTCAAGCAGTTGTTGCTTGGCAAACTGCATAAAAGCAACGGGGCCACATAAGTAGTAATCGCCATTATCGATAGGCAATGAATCTCTAACTGTGGCAAAGTTCATAAAGCCCTGATGGATGTTGCTATCCGCCACAACTTCATTTGATTTAGTAATATCGCGGTACCAAGTGTGATGCTGTAGATCCAAACTTTTACCCAATGCTTCCACTCGTTGGTTAAATGAATGTTGCTCTACACCTTCGCAGGCATGCAGGTAAAACACGGGTTTTGCAAACGATTTAGAGGCCAACATCTCCAGCATAGATTGCATTGGAGTGACTCCGACACCAGCAGAAATCAGTACCACAGGAGCCTCTCGCTCTTCATAGTGGAAATCACCAGCGGGTGGGTAAATATCAACGCTATCGCCAACATGGATATGGTCATGCAGATAGTTAGAGACCACGCCAGGTACGCCTATTGCTTCACGCTTTACCGAAATACGGTATTGCTTGCCGTTTGGTTTATCTGATAATGAGTATTGACGCATCTCTTGGTAATCGTGGTTAATCGGTGCCACGCTAACGCCAAGATACTGACCTGATTCAAAATCAATAACCACTTCGCCATCCTCTGGAGCGAGCACAAAGCTGGTGACGAGTTCTGATTCAGACGTTTTCTCGATTACTTCAAATTTTCGAGCACCTTGCCAACCACCCACTTCAGTGGCACTTCTGTGGTAAAGCGTTGCTTCTCTATCAATGAAGATGCCCGCTAACACGCCATAAGCAGCGCCCCAAGCCTCTTCTACATCCGGTGTAAAGGCATCTGGCGCCAGTTCACGCAATGTTTCAAGTAGGTGATGGCCGACAATGGGGTAGTGTTCAGGTTGAATATTAAAACTGGTGTGCTTGTGGGCAATACGCTCTACCGCGCCGCTTAATGCGCCAAGGTTATCAATATTCTTTGCATAGGCTGCTACGGCATTAAAAAGTGCCGCGGGCTGTCCACCAGAGTGCTGATGGCTCATGTTGAAGATGTTTTTTAGCTCAGGATTATGGGCAAACATGCGCTTATAAAAGTGTTCGGTAATCGCTGTTCCTGCTGATTCTAATAATGGAACTGTACTTTTTACTATGCTGATATGTTTCTCAGATAACATCTAAATATCCTTAATAATTGTTCTTTATAAGTTGCTATGCGGGCTTAGCAACATAGGTAGGGTGTCATTTTAAACAAGTGTTTTTAACGTGTGTAAAACCAATTTTATTGTTGTCTCGCGCTCAACAGTATCGAGCTGTAGTGCCATAGGAATAGGCTAAAAGCGACTATCCAACAAAGTGCGCTAATGTCCCATGCGAGAATAGGTTGCTGCACCAAGGGTAAGATAACTCGCGCTAGTGCGCCGAGCAGTATGAGCATGAAAGCAATATTGATTGAAAAATGGGGTTTAAGAGCTCGGCCTGTATGCCCTAACGATACGCGAGCGATCATGGCTAAGATCATCGCACCAATGGTGCCAACAGTGATGAGGTGCAGTGCATCCGCAAAACGTAATAACTCGATATGATAGCTTAAGCCAAGTGCAATCAGACCCAGTGCCAATGCCAAGTAAGAGCCGTGTAACGACCAGAGTAGTGGCACTTTAAGCGTGGTGATACTGTTCCAATTAAGCAGACGAAGTAAGTGCAATACACCGGCTAAAATGAGCAGTGGTGCTGGGGTGAAAGGCAGCTGAATAAAGTAACCCGTAAAAAATACCGTCACGCCTAACAAGGTGGCAATAGGGATTAACTTGTCGAGTAAAGGTGTCGTTTTAACGTTGGCGTTATCAGCGCCTCGACCGGTAAAAAAAGGAATAACGCGACCGCCAATAATGCCGACTAACAAACCGAACAGTAGAATAGCACTACGCGAAAGGTGTAACGCCAACTCTGTATGGCCATTAATATCCGCCAGTAAAAAGCCGATATTGAGCGCCATCATAGCGAGAAGTAACGGAATAAATTGGTAGTTGCGGTTGCTACTGGATTTGATAACCATGCTCGCGATATAGGCAATAGAGACTAGCCACCAAGTTGCTTGCAATGCGACCGCAAGCATAAGCAGGTTCGGGTCTGCTGACCATATCAATACTCTTACTGCCAGCCATATCAATGTCAGCATCATTAATGGCAAGCCATTTATACTGCGGCGATTAGTCCAAGTCTGAGCTGCTGTAAGCAAAAAGGCTACGGCAATCGTCGCCCCAAAACCAAAGAGCATTTCATGAATATGCCATATCACCGGGCTAAGTCCCGCAGTGGCGAGACCGAGAAATTGTCCGTGAAGAAACAATATCCAAACAGTGATACTGACCACTGACGACAGCGCCGCCGCTAGAAACCAAGGTCTAAAGGCCAGATCCCATAACGGCTGGCTGGCAAGTTTTGTCAATTTTGATCCGGGTTCAATTGCTATCATTTCCACTTCTCCGCTTGAAGACAGCACCTGTTTGGTCTTAGGTTCATTAATCGTTTGCATTAGTTTAATAGGTTTCCGTTTAAGCTTGGTTTATCTAATTAAAAGTTGCAGTGTTGGCACTTTAGTTTTGCGCATTACAACTGCATATGACCCATACCATCGAGTCCAACACAGCGCATGACGTAGCCAATTTTTATCGCTGTAGCAAACAGAATTAAGCCAATGTGGCTGGCCACTTGCGCCCAGAGTGAAAAGCTATCAGCATAGGAATAACCAACTAAAATGCACAGTAGCAGGCCGATAACCGCGATGAACATGGTGCCATTCCCACCGGTAAGGGCATGGGAGTAAAACGTATTCGATGCCGTGCTTATTTGTTGTAAGGTACGATTTTCAACTGCAAAACCGCTCGATACCAGCATTGGCTTATTGCTTTGAAGATGAGTTAACTCTTCAACTAAATCTTCATGGGTGTAGGGCATTGTTTGATTGGCTATCATGACATTGCTCCATAAGTAAGTGTTGCCGTTTCGACTTTTCGCTGTTTATCTAAAGCCATTTGTCGGATTAGAATCTATCTTAATTAAAGACATTGCGATAAGCGTGCCAATGTTGAAAGTAGTGATTATTACTCGCATTTAGATTATGGATTCGTTTGGTGTAGTCATATTGACTTCACACATTTGTAGTCATTAAGACTCTTTAGGGTTGTTTTGAGTGTTGGCGAGAGCCGTGATATGGTGGCGACAGTTACAATCTATTGGGTTTACTATTCTTGTGAGTGAAATATCCTCCGCCGCCTTAGTCCAACTAGCCTTAGATCTCACTAATAGCCTCACAACCAACGACAGGTACGAGCGTTTGCTCAATACTGTACGTCATGCCGTCATTTGTGATGCTGTGGTGTTGTTGCATGTGCAGGGCGAGTATTTAAAACCGCTGGCACAGCAAGGGCTAACCAAAGAGACCTTAGGTCGCCGCTTTGAAACGGTTGCTCATCCAAGGTTTGAGAAAATTTGTGCATCGCAAACACCAGTGAGATTTGCTGCGGATAGTGAATTGGCTGATCCTTACGATGGTTTACTGCTGTCCCATGATGGCGATCTGCCGGTGCATGCTTGTATGGGGCTGCCACTGCTTGCTAACGATAAGCTCATTGGAGTGTTAACCCTCGACAGCATGGTTCCCAATGTCTTTGATGAGATCCCCAAACGAACATTAGACATCATTGCTGCAATGTCTGCAGCCACCCTTAATACAGCCATTTTACTGCAAAAGCTCGAACAGTATTCTAAACATAATCAACAGGTTGTTGCTGAATTAACCCATGAGGCTTTAGTTAAAGATGGTGGTGAGCTGATTGGTAATAGCGAGATCATGCTTAAACTCAAGCGTGAAATAGAGATGGTTGCCGGGTCTAATTTCTCAATCTTAATTGAGGGGGAGACTGGTGTAGGTAAGGAGCTGGTGGCGAGAACGCTGCACAGGCAATCGAGCCGCAGTGAAGGCCCTTTGGTATACGTTAACTGTGCTGCATTGCCTGAAAGCCTTATCGAAAGCGAACTCTTTGGCCATGTTAAAGGCGCATTTACGGGAGCGGACCGAAACCGAATCGGTAAATTTAGCCTCGCCAGCGGCGGTACCATATTCCTCGATGAGATTGGCGAGTTACCACTTGCAGTGCAGAGTAAGTTATTACGGGCTTTACAGAATCAAGAGATCCAAGTCGTTGGTAAAGATGACGTTGAGTATGTCGATGTGCGTATTCTGGCGGCCACTAACCGACAGCTCAAAGTGGAAGTTGAGCAGGGGCGTTTTCGTGCCGACCTTTATCATCGTCTCAGCGTGTACCCCGTTATCGTGCCGCCGTTAAGGCAGCGTGAGGAAGATATTAGTCTGCTCAGTGGTTACTTTATTGAATTAACCCGGCGTAAATTGGGTATGAGTCAACTAACTCTAGAGCCGAGTGCGATAAAAATGCTCAATCAGTATGACTGGCCGGGTAATGTGCGCGAGCTAGAACATGTTATTAGCCGCGCCGCCCTAAGAGCGAGAAGCGACAGTGCTGCAGCGATTGTGCGCATTGGCATCACCCATCTTGCGCTAGTGTTGCCTAATACCGCTCTTGGCGAAGCGTCTAGCCCGGTGGAAGAGAAGCAGATAGCGCAAGACACTGGTAACCTTAAACAGCAAACCGATGATTTTCAACGGCAATTGATTTTGCAGACGCTAACCCAGCAACAAGGTAATTGGTCGGCAACAGCTAATCAATTACAGATGGATCGTGCCAATCTAAATCGTCTTGCAAAGCGCTTGGGGGTCAGAGTGAGTAAGAGTATTGTTGTTAACCCGCTTTAATTGCGTAAATGACTGGAGGCTAAATGGATAAACAGCATATTCTTGATAACCTGCCTAGCGATCTAACCCTAGAACAGTTTGAACCGCTGGTGAAAACGGACAGCGTTTTAATCGAACGCATTATCTCTGCCGCACATGTTACCGCGGAAGGTCAATGGTACGATCAAGCCAAAAGTGAGTGGGTGATGGTGGTGCAAGGGGCTGCCAAGCTAGAATTTGAACATGGTGAGATGGTCAGCTTAAATCAAGGTGAGCATCTCACCATTAAAGCCCATGTGAAACATCGGGTGGCTTGGACAAGTGAGGAAACCGAAACTATTTGGCTAGCAGTACATTATTAACAACTGTCAGCCAACATCAGATCATCATTATGGAGAAGAGCAGCTATGCAACATGATAAGTGGACCTGTATTAAGTGTAATCATAAAGAGTTCGATACTGGTGAGATCCGCGTATCGGGTGGTTTTTGGTCGCGTATTTTCGATATGCAGAATAAAAGATACTACGCCGTTACATGCAGTAACTGCAGCTACACCGAATTTTATAAAGGTAAATCCTCAGCACTGGGTAATGCATTCGACCTGTTCACCTAACAGGAACAGGGCAAGCTAACCAAGGATAACTGGCGATAACAAAAGCTTTATCAACTGCTTAAATTGAAGTTGTCATTTAACGGCTAAAACCCATTAGCTAGTGTGCCGCTTGGCGCTTTTAACGAGGGAGGCTTGCATACATTAGCTAATGCCAAATCTCAGATTTTTGCTATAATGCCCGCACAAATAATAGTGTTTCTTTTTTGAGTGATTTTTATGAGCAATGTTGGCATCTTCAGACCGAATGATAAGCCCGATACCGCACCACTGCCGCCGCTAGAGAGCCACTCTAATCGCCTTGAGTTATTAGCGCCTGCAAAAAATGCTGACTTTGGTATTGAAGCTATCCGCCATGGTGCCGATGCGGTTTATATTGGTGGCCCCGCTTTTGGTGCCCGTGCTAGCGCAGGCAATAGTGTCGAAGACATTGCCAGACTATGTACCTTTGCTCATCAATATCACGCCCAAGTATTTGTTGCTATTAACACTATCTTGATGAATGAAGGTGAACTCGATGCGGCGCAGAAGCTCATCTGGCAGGTTTATGAAGCCGGAGCCGATGCACTGATTGTACAAGACATGGGGATCCTTCAGCTCGACCTGCCTCCGATTGCGCTACATGCTAGTACGCAGATGGATAACCGCAATCCAGAGAAAGTCGCTTTTTTAGAGCAAGTCGGTTTTTCACAAGTTGTACTCGCTCGTGAACTTGGTTTAAGCCAAATTCGAGATGTAGCGGCTAAAACTAATATGCAAATCGAGTTCTTTATTCATGGAGCATTGTGTGTCGCTTACAGTGGTTTATGTAACCTCAGTCACTCTTTCAGTAACCGCAGTGCGAACCGCGGAGAATGCTCACAATTATGTCGCCTACCGGGTGATTTAAAGACCCGCCAAGGCGACGTATTGGCAAAGAATGAACACCTGCTTTCACTTAAAGACAACAACCAGACCGATAACTTAGAAGCGCTTATTGATGCTGGTGTACGCTCATTTAAGATCGAAGGTCGCCTTAAAGATTTAAGCTACGTAAAAAATGTGACAGCACATTATCGTCAAGAGTTAGACAAAATTATTGCTAGACGCCCGGAGTTTAACGCCTCATCACACGGCCGCAGCGAGCACAGTTTTACCCCCGATCCTGAAAAAACCTTTAACCGCGGTAAAACAGATTACTTTGTCCATGAGCGTAGCCAGGGAATGAATGACTTTCGTTCGCCTAAATATATTGGCGAAGAAGTGGCAAAAGTTAAGCGCATAGAGAAAGACTTTATCGAAGTGACCTCCGATACTAGTTTTAATAATGGTGACGGATTATGTTTCTTCCCGAGTAACTTTGCCGAAGCTAAACAGTCCGATGATAAATTAAAAGGCATGCGGGTTAACCGTGTTGACGGTCTTAAACTATTTTTGCTGCGAATGCCAAAAGAGCTCAAAGTCGGTATGACTATTTACCGTAATCACAACCAAGCATTTGAAGCGGTATTAGCGAAAGAGTCAGCCAAGCGTATTATTGAGGTCGATTTGCTATTAGCCGATACCATTGATGGCGTGTCACTGACCATGACCGATATTTATGGTCACAGTGCGGTGCAATCATTGGTGTTCGAAAAAACGGCAGCAACGGATGTCGAAAAAGCCTTAAAAGGGCTGCGTAAACAGCTAGGCAAGCTCGGTAGCACCGATTTTACCGCGCGCAAGATGAATATTGAAACAGCGCAAACTTGGTTTATCCCTACTTCAGTTTTGAACGGCTTACGACGTGATACTGTGGCGGCATTAGAGCAGACTCGTGTTAATGATTATCAACGCCCTAAAGCGTGGAAATACAATCAAGAAGCGGTTTACCCGGTTAAACACTTAAGCTATTTAGGCAATGTGGCCAACGACAAAGCCAAGGCGTTTTATCAACGCCATGGGGTGGTCGAAATTCAAGATACCTATGAGAAAAATGGCATCACTGAAGATGTGCCATTAATGGTGACTAAGCACTGCCTGCGCTTTAATTTCAACTTATGCCCAAAAGAGGTTCCCGGCATTAAAGCCGACCCTATGATATTAGAGATAGGCAAAGATGTATTGAAGCTGGTTTTCGATTGTCCTAAATGCGAAATGCTAGTGGTTGCTGAAAACAGACAGGTACGTTCTGAGTAATAGTTAGTTGTTGCTGACCCAAAATTGTTTGGGTCTTTATTAGTTTTATTTAGCTGCGCCTGAGCTTTTATTAATAGCAAGGTCGTGGCGCTTCGGCCATTCTATTGTAAAGAGCAGAGCCAAGGGGCAAAGCGCTTGCGCCCCTTGACAATCCCTCAGCGCCCCAGACGAAGTTGTCTCCCTCATACTTATTCGAAATAACCTAACGCTTCCGATGGGATATCTGATGTATATGGATTTACGAATGCCGTGATGGCATGGTCAACGATGTTCCCTACATCATATAGACATTTCCCATATCCATATGGGTCAGATGCCAAAGAACGGCCTGTCCCGCGAAAGCTATGCCCACATCTGATAGGCAGGATGCCTGAATGTCTTGAAGTGCATGGATGCACGAGAAAGACCATGTGGGCATTACGGCTATTTCTTCAACGTACTTCGGCAACTTCGATGGGGAATCGGTGTTTTCTATTCGATCTATGGGATGGTGACTTTGGTGCTCTTAATTGAGAGCACAAGAGCTGGGGTCTTGTGCTTTTCCAACCCAGTGCAGATGCGGCTGAGGCCTTCGAAAACAGGACCAATTCTGTTCCCTACAGAATTTGGCATTTCCTCCGTCCTTGGAGGTCAGATGTCTTCGTTGAGCTCACATGGACCCTATCTTTTATAAAGAGTTGCAGCGAGCCTCAGTTGCGTCAGCACATACGCGACCGCAAGTCATTGGAACCACCTTTGTCTGAAGGTAACGCACGCCCCATAACGAGTCAGAAACTATCTCAAATGGCATAGACTCAGGCAGCACTGGATTAAGTAAGAAAGGGTGGTTGGATATACAGTGTTATTGGCTTAATTGTGGAAACAGATCACTTTCTTAGATTCT